>NZ_JXSL01000030.1:7500-341851 GCF_000829825.1 Paramagnetospirillum magnetotacticum MS-1
GCTGAACAGGCGCATGCGCCGTCCCTGGATCTGCCCGCCGACGATGAGCGAGGCGACGAAATCGGTGCCGTGGGACTTGAGATGGGCCCCATCGATGGAATGCACTTCGCGCAACGTGTCGCCCACCAGACGGGCCACCTCGTACATGGACTTGACGCCATAGAGCGAGCGCGAACGGTCGGGACCGTGAAGACGCTCCTCCAGCAGGCTGATCACCGATTGGGTGATGGCCAGATTACCGGCGGCGAGAATGACGATGACCCGGTCCTCGGCCCCATCGAACACGAAGGACTTCTTGAAGGTGGCCACACTGTCCACCCCGGCATTGGTGCGCGAATCCGAGACGAACACCAGACCGGCCTTCAGCCGCATCCCCAGACAATAGCTCACGCATTTCCCCCATTGCTTGGCGTCGGAGGTTTTAGCCATCGCAAGGACCGGGCCAGGGATATGTCCAGGTTTTTCCGGCATCCAACGGCGCGGCAGCCCATTTTCCAGGCAGGACCTGCCCAGACGGCAAGCACGACACCGCGCCAGGTCCGACAATACCGTCACATGCAGGAAGTGGTCGGGGCGATAGGATTCGAACCTACGACATCCAGCTCCCAAAGCTGGCGCTCTACCAGGCTGAGCTACACCCCGATGGCCGCGTTGTAAGGGGTTTGAACGCGGATGGCAAGGCGGCTCAGCGTCCCCGTTCGAACATGGGATGAACGACCCGGTCGCCGGTCTTCAGCCCCAGGCGCCGCACCGTCCCGGCGGGGATCTCCAATACGCCCAGGACCGGTTCGGACGGCCCACGGGGTTCGAGGCTGCCGGGAACGGTGTATTGCTCCAGATGAATCACCCGCCCGGTGCGGTCCATGAACAGCATGTCCAGAGGGATCAGCGTGTTCTTCATCCACATGGACACCTGGCGGGGCGAGCCGAAATCGAACAGCATCCCGGTACCGGCGGGCAGGTCGCGGCGAAACATCAAACCCTGGGACAGTTGTTCGGATGTGACGGCCATCTCGACGTTGAAGGCATGGTGCGCGCCCCCCTCGGTCACCACATCCAGCCTGGACGCCCCAAAGGTCACCGACCCGGCGACCGCCCCGGCCGAAACACCCAGCAGGACAATAATCATCGCAGCGAGGGCGCGAATCATGGAGGGACCCCTTTCATGTTGGGACAGCCATGGTGCCCCCGCCCCCCCTCCATGGCAATAGAGGACTTTGTACCTATGAGCAGATAACAGGTGATTCGTAGATGCGCGCCTCGGAAAAGACGCTCGGAAGAATTGATATCCCGGCGCGGCCACCGCAATGCGGCGAAAACACACGATTCACCCAATTTGCATAAAATTTTAGCCAAATGTAATTTTAAATATACTTGAAGTTGATCTAACTATTTCATCAAATTGAGCGGGTGATTTTCCTGTTTTATCCTTGCGAATACTTTGTTATAGTCTTTCTCGTGAGCTGGACAGAGGCGAAAGTCTCCGAAGGCCAGAACCGGAGATACTGCCCTGGGGGGCCTTCCCGCCCATCCCCACCCTCCTTGGCAGGGAGATGCGACCGCACAGTGTCGCGTCTCCGCTTTCTGGTCAAAAGAAGGGGCGCCGGTGAAAACCGGCGCCCCTTTTAATTCTATAATACCAACCTGCGGCAAGTGAGACCCATCGCTGGTTGGATAGACGCGCGGGAGGCAAGGACGCGAAAGGCGTCCGCCCGCCGCATGAGGGCGCTGCGATGATCGGTTTCGATCAGCCCAGCCTGGTATAAGCCGGGACTTCGGCGCGATCAGGCCTCGTCTGCGTCCTCGTCGTGGACCAGACGCCCCGATTCCTCCAGTTCCAGCACCATGCGGACCAGGGCCGACAGACTGTCGGCGGCCATCTTCTCCATGACGCGGGCGCGATGGATTTCCACGGTCCGCACGCTGATCCCCAATTCCTGGGCGGCGGCCTTGTTGGACAGGCCCTGGGCCACCAGCACCATCACTTCGTATTCGCGCGGGGTCAGCGAGTTGGCCCGCGCCAGGGTGCCGTCGAGGCGGCGGCGCTCGACCCAGGCGCGTTCACTGCGGGCCAGGGCCTTGTTTACCGCCGCCATGAAGACCGCCTCGTCGAACGGCTTTTCGATGAAATCCGAGGCTCCTTCCTTGAGGGCCTGGACCGCCATGCTGACATCGGCATGGCCGGTGATGACGATCAGCGGCATATCGATATCGCGGTCCTGCAGGACATGCAGCAGATCAATACCGCTCAAACCGGGCATGCGCACATCGGACACCACACAGCCCGGCCCGCCCCCCGTCAATCCTTCGGCGATGAAGGTCTCGGCATCGGCATAGACCCGAACGGCATGGCCCTCGGCCTCCAGCAGCATGCGCAGGGAATCCCGCACCGCGGGATCATCATCCACCACATGAATTTCTTGAGGCGCCGTCATGACCGACCTGTCCTTTTAAAGGCAATTCCATCAATGGGTTGGGCACCCAGGCACCCGCACAAGAAGATGAACCACGGCAAGGCACTTGTAAACCCGTACGGCGATTACCGCCGCTGCGAGAGAAGCTGCGCCAGCTCCACCGCAGTTTTCACCCCCATCTTCTCGAAAAGATGGGCGCGGTGAACCTCGACGGTGCGCATGGTGATGCCCAGATCATCGGCGATGACCTTGTTCAGCTTGCCCGCCAGCACCTTGTCCATCACCTGACGCTCCCGGAGTGTCAGGCTCTCCAGACGCTGGGCCAGGGAGGCGGCGGCATGGGCCGAAGCCTGCCGTTCGGCTTCCCAGGCCAGGGCCTCGATCACCTTATCGACCAGTTCGTTGTCGTTGAAGGGCTTCTCGACGAAGTCGCGGGCTCCCTTCTTCAAGGCCGACACCGCCATGGGAACGTCGCCATGGCCGGTCAGGAAAATAACCGGCAGCCGGGCGCCCATTTCGCACAGGCGGTCGAACAGTTCCAACCCGGTCATCCCCTCCATGCGGATGTCGAGTACCAGACAGCCGCTGCTCGACGGCGTCCAGGCCCCGAGAAAATCCTCGGCCGAGGCGAAGCACTGGGCACTGACGCCGCGCGACTGGAACAGCCAGCCCAGCGCATCCCGAATCGCCTCGTCATCATCGACGATAAAGACCACCCCCTTGGTCATCGGGCCATCTCCGGCAAGGTGAACAGAAAGATGCTGCCGCCAGCCGGATTGGGTTCGAACCACAGATGACCGCGATGAGCCTCGACGATGGAGCGGCAGATATTCAGGCCCATTCCCATCCCAGTCTCCTTGGTGGTGAAGAACGGACTGAACAGATTGGCGGCGACCTCGGCGGAAATGCCCGAGCCCCGGTCGGCGACGCGGATTGTCGCCTGACCATCCCCGCTTTGCAACGAGATGCTCAGCACACGCTGCGGCCGGGGAGTCTGACCCATGGCTTCCATGGCGTTGCGCACCAGATTGAGGATGACCTGTTCGATCAGAACATGGTCGGCCTCGACGCGGGGGCGGGCCATTCCCGGTTCCAGGGCGAAGGTCAGATCGATGCGGATGCCGCGCTTGCGGGCCTCGGGCTCCTGAAAGCCCACCACGCCTTCGATGATTTCGTCCAGCAGGCAGGGCCGGACCAGGGGCTCGCTCTTGCGAACGAAATCGTGAATGCGGCGGATGATCTGTCCCGCCCTTTGCGCCTGCGCCCCCAGCTTGGTCAGCGGCGACACCATCTCCTCGGCCCTGGCATCGCCGGCGGCGATGCGGTTCAGGCAGCCGGTGGCATAGGAGGCGATGGCGGAAAGCGGCTGGTTCAACTCGTGCGCCAGGGTCGAGGCCATCTCGCCCATGGTGATCAGCCGCGCCGTGTGCTGCAGCTTTTCTTGATGCTGGCGCGACAGATCCTCGGCCCGCTTGCGCTCGGTGATGTCGAGGACCGAGGCCATCCAGCCGGTGTGGCGCCCCTCGGAATCGATCAGCGGCGCCTCGTAGATCAGGGCGCTGAAGCGTTCTCCGTTCTTGCGCCGGAAAACCAGTTCGAAGCCTTCCGCGGGCGCCTCGCCCCGCATCACCGCCCGGTGCAGCTCGTAAGTGTGCTCGAGATCCTCGGGCACCCAATAGAGCATGGGCGGCACCGTGCCGACCAGTTCATCGGCGGTCCAGCCCACCATGTGGCAAAAGGCCGGATTGACATAGCTGATCCGCCCCTCCAGATCGCGGGCCCGCATGCCGACGGTCAGCGAATCCTCCATGGCTTTCCTGAAGGAATGCTCGGTGCGAAGCGCCTGCTCGGCCGCCAGACGGCGGCGGACATGGCGGCGCAACGCCCACAGGCTGGACACCGATAATAGCGAAAGGATGAAAATCGCCGCCGCCAGAACATTGCGCAACAATTTCGGGTCGTTGTGGTAGGAGATGGCCACCAGTTCCAGACCGTGACCGGGCGGCTCGAAGCGCAGTGTGTAGCTGGCGCCCGGTTCGGCGGGGGACAATTGAGACTTGGCGGCCAGCAGCACGCCGTTGCCGTCTTGAATCTCCAGCCGATAGGCCTGGGCGAACCACCACGGCACATGATGGGCCAACATTCCATCCAGGGAAAAACGCCGGTCACGGTTCCCGCGAATTGGCCGCCCCGGAAGAAAGGAACCTGCGCCTCGAAACGCGCGCCCTTGGCCTCCACGGTGAAGGGCGGACCGAAGACCGGGCGCCCCGAGGACCGGGCCAGGGTGAAGCTGTTCGACCACTGGGGATCGTCGCCCAGCGCGGCTCCCGATTCCGCGGGCGGCATGGATTGAACCACGCCGCCCTTGGAATCGCGAATGATCAGCCGCTCGATCTCCGGCGCCGCGGAAACCAGCGCCTTGCCCTGCAGGGCGAATTCCGGCGCCGTGGCCCCTTCCCGTCCCGCCAGTTCGGCCAATTGCTCGAGCCGCTCTATGCCTGACGACAAATGGAAGTAAAGATTCTGCTCGACCCAAAGAATATCCTGGATCAGAACCCGCTTTTCCTCCTCCACCTCGCTGCGGTGTAAAAGCCACAGCAAAACGCCCAACAGCATGACCACCAGGCCCATGGCCACCACGGGCATGACCTGAATGGCACGGCGGTCTCGGAGGGCTTTGGGTCCTGTCATGGGGTCCTTTCCCGTGTGGAACACCACAATGGCCGAGGTCCGGCCCGATTCCTATAGTAGTGTGTGACGGCCCCGGCTTAAGAGGCGTCTCGGGAGGACATTACATGAAGTTCGGAACCCTCGTGGCGGGGATCGTTGCCGTCTGCGTGCTGTCTTGCGGCGCCATGGCCCAGCAGGCTCAGCCCATCGTCATCAAGTTCAGCCACGTGGTCGCCCCGGACACCCCAAAGGGCAAGGCCGCCGAATACTTCAAGAAACTGGCCGAGGAGCGGACCAAGGGCCGCGTCAAGGTCGAAGTCTTTCCCAACAGCATGCTCTACAAGGACAAGGAAGAGCTGGAGGCCCTACAATTGGGCGCCGCCCAGATGCTGGCGCCGTCCCTGGCCAAGTTCGGCCCGCTGGGGATCAAGGAATTCGAAGTCTTCGACCTGCCCTATATCTTTCCCAGCAAGGACGTTCTGCGCGCCGTCACCGGCGGCCCCGTCGGCGCCAGCCTGCTGAAAAAACTGGAGACTAAGGGCATTATCGGCCTGGCCTATTGGGACAACGGTTTCAAGATTCTAAGCGCCAACAAGCCCCTCATCTCGCCAGCCGACCTCAAGGGCCTCAAGATGCGCATCCAGTCCTCCAAGGTGCTGGACGCTGAAATGCGGGCGCTGAACGCCCAGCCCCAGCCCATCGCCTTCTCGGAAGTCTATCAGGCGCTGCTGACCGGCGTGGTCAATGGCACCGAAAACCCGCCCAGCAACATGTACACCCAGAAGATGCACGAGGTGCAAAAACACGCGACGCTCACCAATCACGGCTATCTCGGCTATGCGGTCATCGTGAACAAGAAGTTCTGGGACAGCCTACCCTCCGACATCCGCGCCATCTTGGAAGGCGCCATGAGCGAGGCCACGGTCTATGCCAACGCCATCGCCCAGGCCGAAAACGATGACGCGCTAAAAGCCATGAAGGCTTCGGGCAAGACCGAGTTCCACGACCCCACCCCCGCCGAGCTGGAGGTCTGGCGCAAGACTCTGCTTCCCGTGCACCGGGATATGGAAAACCGGGTCGGCAAGGACCTGATCGAATCCTTCTACAGAGAAGCCATCAAGTTCGGGTTCAGGAACTGATCCCAAAAAGATCAGAGGCAGGCCCGCAGCCGGGTCTGCCCGTCGTCTTTCCTCAGGTCCCGGCAAACTGTATCGACACATAACCGCCAATCAGCGGTGAAGTCCGAACGGGCCAGGACGATTTCTTCCATCACGATGTTGGGATGCCACACCCAACGCCCGCCCTTGAGAACGGCTTCGGGCGGGGGCTCCATACCCGCGCCGCTGCCCATGGCCGAGGCTTGATGCAGGATCAGGCGGCCGGACTCGACCCGCCAGTCCTCGCGCCATTCCGCCTTCTCCACCGAATGGATCCAGGCCAGGGTGAAGTGATCCGATGGCGTCACCACCGCCAGCCCGGCGGCCACGACCATGCACAATCCGCTCAAGCAGAAACCGCCTTGCGCGCCTGCAGCCAGTGCCAGCCCAGGAACAGCGCCGACAGGGCAAAGCCCGCCTGATCGGTCCAGGGAATGGCCGCCACCAGCAAGAAGGCCGCCGCGACCGCCAGCCCCCGCTCCCAAAGCCGCATGGGCATCCACAGATAGCCGATGGTCGCCGCCCCCCACAGCCCGATGGCCAGCAGGCACTTGCCCACCACATAGGCGGTATCGAGCAGCGAGCCGCTGACCATCATCAGCGACGGATCATAGACCGCCATGAAGGGCACCACGAAGCCCGCCATGGCGACTCGCACCGCCCAGATTCCGGTGACGGCGAACTTGGCCCGCGCGATGGAGGCGGCGGCGAAGGCCGCCAACCCCACCGGCGGGGTGAGATCGGCCAGGATGCCGAAATAGAACACATACATGTGCGAGACGATCAGCGGCACGCCCATCTTGAACAGCATGGGCGCCACCAGGGACGAGGTGATGATGTAGGTGGGAATGGTGGGAATGCCCATGCCGAGAATCAGCGAGGCGATCATGGTCAGCACCAGGGTGAGGAACAGCGAGCCCCCCGACATGGACACCAATCCCTGGGTAAAGGTTCCGGCGATGCCGGTCAGGGTCATGGTGCCGATAATGGTGCCCACCAGGGTGCAGGCCACACCCACCGGCACGGCGGAGCGCGCTCCCTCCACCAGGCCGCGCACCGTCATATTCATGGTCTCGCGCCCGCCGCGCACGAAGAAATTCACGGCAATCAGGGCAACGACGATGCCCACCACCACATTGATGCCCAGTTTGAAAAAGGCCGAGGAGGCGACGCCCAGCACACCCCAGAACACCACCCGGCCCGCCATACCGCCGATATTGGCGGCGATGGAAGAGCCCAGAATGACAATGGCGGTCAGCGCCAGCCCCACCGTGCCCGAAAACATGGGCGTGAACCCGGCCAGCAGCAGATAGACCAGGGCGGCCAGGGGTACCATCAGATACCACTGCCGCTTCAAGGCCCCGATGGCGCTGGGGCACTGATCCTTGGGCATGCCGTGCAGCCCGGCGATGCCCGCTTCCAGATGCACCATCCACAGCGCAGAAGCGTAATAAAGAAGGGCGGGAATGGCCGCCGCCTTGCACACCTCGGCATAGGAGATGTTCAGCGTCTCGGCCATGATGAAGGCCACGGCGCCCATGACCGGCGGCATGATCTGGCCGCCCATGCTGGCGGTGGCCTCCACGGCGGCCGCGAATTCGGCGCGATAGCCGAACCGCTTCATCAGCGGAATGGTCAACTGCCCGGTGGTCACCACATTGGCGATGCCCGACCCGTTGATGGTGCCCATCAGGCCCGAGGTCACCACCGCCACCTTGGCGGGACCGCCCTTGGTGTGGCCCACCGTGCCCAGCGCCACATCGGTGAACAGACGGATCATGCCCGCCTGTTCGAGAAAGCTGCCGAACAGGATGAACAGGAAGATATAGGTGGCCGAGACATAGCAGGGGATGCCGAAGATGCCCTCGGTCCCCAGGAAGTACTGGTTGACGATCTGGTCATAGCCATAGCCGCGATGGCCCAAAGGCGCGGGCAGGATCTCGCCAAAGGCCGCATAGGCCACGAAAACCAGACAGAGCATCGGCAGGGCCCAGCCCATCAGGCGGCGCGCCGCCTCGAAGACCAGGGCCACCATGATGGTCCCCACCACCAGATCGGCGGTGGACGGATCGCCCGAGCGCTGAACCAGGTCGCCTTCATAGACCAGGTGATAAAGCGACAGGAGGAAGGACAGCCCCCCCAGCGCCCAGCAGGTCGCCACCTTGACCGGATTGCCGCGGCCCATGGCGGCGTATAGGGCGAAAACCATCAGCAGCAAAAAGCCCACATGGATGGATCGCACCGGCAAGGATGACAGCGGCGAATAGGCCGCCGTGACGATCTGGAAGGCGGAAAAGACAATGGCGATCCAGAAGATCCCGGTTGAATCGACGCCATGGCCGAAAACTTCGCCCTTGGTGTCGATCTCCGCCGGATCGACACCCTTTTCCTCGTTCTGGCTCATGGCCGCCCCCCTTAACCGTCGATCACTTCAACAACCCGGCCTCGCGGTAATACTTCTCCGCCCCCGGATGCAGCGGGATCGGCGACTTGGCGGCATTTTCCGGCAAGATCTCGCGCGCCGCCGAATGGGCGGCCAGCAGATCGGGCATATTGGCGAACATGGCCTTGGTCATGCCGTAGACCAGATCGGCGGGAACGCCGTCATGGGTGACCAGGAAATTGCGCACGGCGGCCGTGGGCACGTCCACTGTCTGGCCGCGATAGGTATTGGCGGGAACCACCGAGGCGATATAGGCCGGGTCCCCGGTCTTGGCGATGATCTCGGCGGAGATGGGGACGATGACGATATCGTCGCCGCTGGCCAGATCGCGCAAGGAAGAGACGCCCAGACCGGCCGACTGCAGGGTGGCGTCCAATTGCTTGTTCTTCAAAAGCTCCACCGATTCGCCGAAGGGCAGATATTGCACCTTCATATCGGCATAGGTAAGCCCCGCCGCCTTGAAGATGGCGCGCGCGTTCAGTTCGGTTCCCGATTTGGGCGCGCCCACGCTCACCCGCTTGCCCCGAAGATCGGCCAGGGTCTTGATGCCGGAATCGGCGGTGGCGACGATTTGGATGTAATTGGGATAGATGGCGGCCATGGTGCGCAGCTTTTTCAGGGGCGCCTTATAGCCCGCCTCTTCCACGCCCTCCCAGGCCTGGGTCAGGGAATCGCCCAGGGTGAAGGCCAGTTCGCCCCGGCCCGCCTGCAGCAGGTTGAGGTTTTCCACCGAGGCCTTGGTGGCCTGGACGGTGACCCGCGCCCCCGGCAGCGCCTTGCCGAAGATGGAGGACAGGGCATTACCCATAGGGTAGTAGACGCCGCTGGTCCCACCGGTAAGAATGTTGAGGAACTGGTCGGCGGCAAAAGCCGGCAACGCCAGGATCGAGGCCAGCACGGCCCCCAGAACGACCCTCTTCATGATGCCTCCCGAGCATTGGTGTTCTATTAGAAGGGTTTGGTATGACCATAACGCAACCCCTCCGCCTTGACCAGATGAGCCGAACGCTCGTTCGATTCCTCGCTCTCGCCCTGTTTTGGGCCCTGCCCGCCTGGGCCGAGCCCCCGCCTCCGCCCACCCTGTCCGGCGACCATCCGCTGGTGGGCAGGGTCTGGGCACCCGCCACGGGCAAGTGGTCCAGCCCCCAAGGCGTGATGGAAGGCGCCCTGGGCGCCGGTATCGTCTTGCTGGGCGAGACCCATGACAATGCCGACCACCACGCCCTTCAGGCCTGGATGCTGCGCGAACTGGCCAAGGCCGGTCGCCGCCCGCTGCTGGCCTTGGAGATGGTGGACATGGATCGCCAGGCTCTGCTCGACCAGAATCTTTCTGACCCCGCCACCCTGGGCGCGGCCCTGGAATGGGAAAAGCGCGGCTGGCCCGACTGGAACCTGTATCGCCCCATCATCGGGGCAGCTCTGGCGGCCAGGGGCGAGGTCAAGGCCGCCAACCTGCCCCAGGACTTGACCCGGCGCATCGCCAAAGGCGAGCAGGGCGCCGAGGTGGACGGGCGCTTCGGCCTGGACCAAGCCTTGAGCGCCGCCGAGGACAAGGCGCTTTCGGACGATATCCGCCAGGGCCATTGCGGCATGCTGCCCGACAAGGCGGTGCCCGGCATGGTCCGCGTCCAGCGCGCCCGCGACGCCGCCATGGCCGAGGTGCTGGCCGATCAGGCCTCGCGCCCCGAAGCGGGACCGGCGGTGCTGATCGCCGGAGCCGGACATGTGCGCAATGATCGCGGCGTGCCCGCCCGCCTGCGCGCCATGGTGCCCGGCATCACCATCCTGACCATCGGCTTCGTGGAGGTGGAGGAGGCAAAGTCCAACCCCGCCGCCTATGGCAGGCCGCCCTTCGATCTGGTGTGGTTCACCAATCGCGCGGCCCGCCAGGACCCATGCGCCGCCATGGAAAAGCATATGAAGAAGAAGGAGGAAGCGGGGAGGTAGAGCTTACCCCAGCCCCGCCTTGGCGCGGGGGTCGTAGCCGTGGCGCGGCCCCCATTTTTCCACCAGTTGGCGGAACTCGGCATCCTCGGGCAGCACCACCGAAAGGGTCACCAACTGGTCGCCCCGCGTCCCTTGGGGGCCAGCGATGCCCTTGCCCTTGAGGCGCAGCACCGCGCCGGTATTGGAGCCGGGCGGCACCGTCACCATGACCTTGCCGTCGATGGTGGGCACCGGCACCTTGCCGCCCAGGACCGCTTCTTGCACCGAGACCGGCAGATCCAGCAGCACATCCAGGTCCCGGCGCTTGAAGTGGGGATGGTCCTCAACCTTCAATTCGATGAAAGCGTCACCGGGAATAGCCCCGTCCTCGGCGCCGTGGCCCTGGCCCTTCAGCCGCAGGGTCTGGCCGTCGGTGCTGCCCGGAGGAATGCGCACCTCGAGGGTGCGCCCCGACATCAAGGTCACCCGCTTGGTCCCGCCCGCGGCGGCGTCGAGGAAGGAGATGGTCAGCGCGTGACGTACATCGCCGCCCCGCGTCTTGGCCCTGGCATGGGCCTGGCCCTTCTGCTTGCGGCGGAACAACTCGGCCATGATGTCGTCGACGTTTTCGCCAAAGCCGCCAAAGCCGCCCCTGGGGCCGCCCGCACCGGGGCCCGCACCGGGGCCCGCACCGGGACCGGGGCCGGGGCGCGTGCGCCAGGCGCGGCGCTTGGGGCTGCCGGTGGCGTCGATCTCGCCCGCGTCGAACTGGGCGCGCTTGGTGGAATCGGACAGGAAGTCATAGGCGGCCGAGATATCCTTGAAGCGGGACTCGGCCTTGGTATCGCCGGGATTAAGGTCGGGATGAAGCTCACGCGCCAGGGCGCGGTAAGCTTTCTTGATCTCGTCGTCGCAAGCGGTGCGGGCCACGCCCAGCACCAGATAAGGATCCTTCACCGCGTCATCATCCCGGCTGCCATGAAAAAAGGCGGCATCGCCAACCTGTGAGGATGGCGGAAGTCAGGTTAAGGAAGCGTGAGTTAATTCACCACGCTCCACGAACCGTCGGGCTGTTTGCAGGCGGTGCCGTTGACCGCCTCTTCCTTGCCGTCGACCAAGATGGTGGAGTGGTAGTCGCGGCAGGTTCGTCCCTGGGCATCCTTGCCCTCTGCGACCGGAGTGACGGTGCCGGAATTGCCCGTCTGGGGATTATTCCAGGCGACGGTTTCACCCACGGGTCCGTCCTGGGCCTTTTCCTCGGCCTTCAGCACCTCTTCCTTGTCGGCCTTGTCCAGCTTCTTGCCCAGTTCCGAACCGGCATAGGCGCCCAGCGCCGCACCCAACGAGGTCATCAGCACACGACCGATACCGCCGCCGAACTGCGAGCCCAGCAGGCCACCGCCGATGCCGCCAAGAATGGCGCCGCCGGTCTGGCCGAGCTTGGCATCGGCGCAGCCGCCCAACAGCGACACGGCCAGGAGGGCGGAAACGATCTTGGGAGCATGGGTGGGCATGGCTGTCTTCCGAAAAGGGGGTATGCTGCAAAACGTCTACCATATGCCCCCCGAATCTGGGCATTTTGAGGGCGTCGCGTCAACACCTGCCGGTGAGAGAATGTCCGCACCCGAAGCCGATCCCCTGGTTCTGTTTCACAAATGGATGGAAGAGGCCGATAGGTCAGAGCCCAACGACCCCAATGCCATGGCCCTGGCCACCGCCGATGCTGAGGGAAGGCCCAGCGTGCGCATGGTGCTGCTGAAAAGCGCCGACGAGGCGGGCTTCGTCTTCTTCACCAATCTGGAAAGCCGCAAGGGCCAGGAATTGGCGGCCAACCCCCATGCGGCCTTGTGCCTGCACTGGAAAAGCCTGAGGCGCCAGATCCGGGCCGAGGGCTCCATCACCCAGGTCCCGGACGCGGAAGCCGATGCCTATTTCGCCACCCGGGCCCGCGCCAGCCAGATCGGCGCCTGGGCCTCCATCCAGTCGCGTCCGCTGGGCTCGCGGTTCGAACTGGAAAAGCGGGTGGGCGAGTTCGCCGCCAAATTCGGCCTGGGCAAGGTGCCGCGTCCGCCCCATTGGTCGGGCTTTCGCCTTTCCCCCCGGCGCATCGAGTTCTGGCACGACCGGCCCTTCCGCCTGCACGACCGTTTCGACTATGTGCGCGACGAGACCGGCTGGCGTCTGGAGCATCTCTATCCATGAGTCAGGCTACCGACCATGACCGCCTGATGCGGCTGGCAACCTATGCGTCCACCGCCACCGCCGCCCTGCTGATCACGGTGAAGCTGGCCGCCTGGCTGGCCACCGGTTCGGTGGCGCTGCTGTCGACCTTGATCGATTCCACCTTGGATCTGGCGGCCTCCGCCCTGAATCTGGTGGCGGTGCGCCAGGCCCTGGTCCCCGCCGACGACGACCACCGCTTCGGCCACGGCAAGGCCGAGGCCCTGGCCGGACTGGGGCAGGCGGCCTTCGTGGTGGGATCGGGCGGCTTTCTGCTGGCCGAGGCGGGCAGCCGCATGGTCCATCCCCAGCCGGTCAGCCACGGCGAATGGGGCATCGCGGTGATGGTGTTCTCCATCATCGCCACCCTGGCTCTGGTCAGCTTCCAGCGCATGGTGACCCGGCGCACCGGCTCGATGGCCATCTCGGCCGATTCCCTGCACTACACCGGCGATGTTCTGATCAATGGCAGCGTCATCGTCTCATTGCTGCTGGCGGCGGGGACCGGCTGGCCCCTGGCTGATCCGCTGTTCGCCATCGGCATCGGCGGCTGGCTGATGATCAATGCCTGGCAGATCGCCCGGTTGTCGCTGGACACCCTGATGGACAAGGAACTACCCGAAAGCGACCGCGCGCGCATCCGCGCCATCCTGGCCACCCATCCCCAGGTGCGCGACCACCACGACCTCAAGACCCGCACCTCGGGCCGCCAGGGCTTCATCCAGCTTCACCTGGAACTGGCTGGCGACCTGTCGCTGGTCGAGGCGCACCGCATCTCGGACGAGGTGGAAAAGGCCATCCTGGCCGAATTCCCCGGCTTCGACGTGATCATCCACGAGGACCCGGCCGGCATCCGAGAAGAGCGGACGGAGTTCAGATAGAATCCACCCGCGATCAGTCTCCAATCATCGTCATTGCCGGGCTTGACCCACGGCTGTCCGGTTTAATTTGAGGCGGCAGGCGTGTAGTCATGAGACACGGATGTCACGGATAAACACGGAAATGATCTTGTTTCCGGCCATCTCCCCGACCTTGGCCCCAGGATGACTATATGGGATTTTTATAATCGGCGATCATCCGTGGCCGCAAAGCGGCATCCGTGGCCATCCGTGTTCCATGACCAGATGAAACTCGCATTGGCTTTGCCATTCGGGTCTCCCATGAAAATTTAAACCCGACGGCCGTGGGCTTGACCCGACAATCCATTGCCCCCCGGATCAAGTCCGGGGGTGACGGCGAAGGGGGTGGGAATCGATCCGGGCTTAGCTTGTTCGAACCTCAGGCGTGGCCGACATCGGCCGACAGCAGGCCCACATCGATGCCCAGCTTTTGGATGGCCTGCTCGTATTTGTGTTCGAGATCGCGCCCGAACAGCAGGGCCGGATCGGCGGGCACGGTCAGCCAGGCATTCTCGCGGATTTCCGAATCCAGCTGCCCCGATCCCCAACCGGCATAGCCGAGGGCCAGCAGGCTTTCGCGCGGGCCGGTGCCGTCGGCCATGGCGCGCAGTACATCCACGGTGGCGGTCAGCGCCACATCGCCGCCGACGATCATGGTGTTCTCGTGCAGGTAATCGGAGGAATGCAGCACGAAGCCGCGTCCGCTTTCCACCGGGCCGCCGAAATGGACGCGGATCTCGTCGCAGGCCGGGGTGGTGGGGATTTCCAGCTGTTCCAGCAATTCCGAAAAGGTCAGGCCGCCAAACAGCTTGTTGATGACGATGCCCATGGCCCCTTCGGCGCTGTGGGCGCACAGATAGACGATGGCCCGTGCAAAGCGCGGGTCTTCCATCTGCGGCATGGCGATCAGGATCTGTCCGACGAGATAGCCGGTGGTTTTTTGCGTAGGCATAGCTTTCAGATATTCCGGGGAGCATCTGAAAGCAAGCCCGCTCGCGTCAATCCTGAAGGCTGGACAGGAAAGCCCACAGGTTCTTCCACTCCTCGGGCGTCTTGGCCTTCATGACCTCCAGGTCGTCATGCTTGCGCTTGCCCGACAGGAAATTGTCCATCTGGGTCTTGAGATAGGCGATGTGCTGCGGCGCGATGGCTGGTTTCTTCAGGCGGCCCTGGCCCTTGTTGCCATGGCAGGGGCCGCAATCGGCGGCATAGACGGTCTTGCCCGCCTCCACATCGCCCGGCTCGCGCGGGATCTGCAGCACCTTCTTCATGATCTGCAGCCGGGCATAGCCATCGGCGGGCATATTGGCCGGCGGCTTGGTCTCCAGTTTGACCTCGGAGAGAAAGCGGGTGACGTCCAGCACATCACGCTCGGACAATTCCCGGTCCACGGCGAAGGGAATCATGGGAATGTTCTCACGCTCGCGGCTTTTGAACTTGCGCATCTGCTCGGCCAGATAATCGGCGTTGAGACCGCCCAGACGGGGATAGGAGCCGCCGCCGCCGCCATTGCCCAACTCGCCATGGCAACCGGCGCAGATGCGCATGACGTCCTGGGCATTGTCCTTGTCGTACACATAGGGCTCGCCCTTGATCATGATCGGGGCCTGCTGGGCACTGGCGATTCCCAGGGAAGCCACCAGGCCGCCCACCACCAGCGCCGCCCCCAAACCGATCCTCATGGCCTGCCCTCCAAAACATGCAGATTTTAGATTGGTTACGTTGATCGCCCCTGCTTTGCATTGAGCAAGGTCAAGTCACCGGGCGTCGCCCTGTGGTTAGGTCTTCGTCTCTCAACCAGGAAGACCGCCATGAACCGCACCGCCCTTACCGCCCTGATGGTCCTTGCCTCCACCCCGGCTTTCGCCCTGGATTGGAGCGACGTCCCGGCCAAGGAGGTTGTGCTGTTCTATCCCGGCCAGTCCTCATTGGAATGGGTGCTGTCGGGCGATCACGGCGGAGCGCCCAAGGTGAAGAACGGCAAGGCCTGCAAGGAGTGCCATCTGGGCGAGGAAAAGGACATGGGCGCCACCTTGGTGTCGGGAGCCAAGAACGAACCCGCCCCCATGGCGGGCAAGCCCGCCTTCATCCCCGCCACCGTCAGGGTGGCCCAGGAGAACGGCAGGCTGTTGGTCCGCCTGGAGTTCAAGGAAGGTGCCCAACCCGATTCCAAGATGGACCCGGACTTCGCCACCAAGGTTACCATGATGCTCGACGACGGCACTTTGCCCGAGGCCACCCAGGCAGGCTGCTGGGGCACCTGCCACGAGGACGCGGCCAAGATGCCAGCCGGTGGAACGGGCGAACGCACCAAATACCTGAACCGCAGCCGCGCCAAGCCCAGCCGCCAGGGGGCGGGCGACGAACTGGTGGCGGCGGCCGAACTGGAGAAGATGCGGGCTTCGGGTCAGGTGATGGAATTCTGGCAGGCCCGCCTGAAGCCCGGCATGGCGGCCGTGGCCGCCAGCGGCACCATCTTCGACAAGCGCATGGAGACAAAGCCCTCGGCCGTCACCGCCGAGGCCAGCTCAAACGGCGATGCCTGGACCGTGACGCTCAGCCGTCCGCTCTCGGCCCCGGCTCCCTACAAATCCATCGAGACGGGCAAGACCTATACGGTTGGCTTTGCCATTCATGCCGGTCACACGGCCCGGCGCTTCCACTACGTCTCGCTGGAGCACAGCCTGGCCCTGGACAAGGGCGACGCCGACCTGATCGCGGTGAAGAAGTAGAGGAAGGGCTCAGCCCTCCTCCTTCAAGGCCTTGACCAGATCGCCGATGGAGACCAGGCCCAGGAGTTCGCCATCCCCGACCACGGGAATGTGACGGCAACGTGTCTCGGTCATGATCTCGAGGATTTCCGCGACGCCATCATCGGCCGAACAGGCGATCACGTCGCGGGTCATGGCATCACTCACCGACATGCTGATGATATCCGCGCCGAGCCGCGCGAAAGACCGGGAAATATCGCGTTCGGACAAGATGCCGACGATCCCTCCGGCCCGGTCGGAACAGATCAGGGCCCCGATATTCTTTTCGAGCAACAGGGACGCCGCCTCACGCAGCGAGGCGCTGGGCGCCACTGTATGGATCGTGTGCCCCTTACGCCCAAGCACATCGGAGATCCGCATTTTTCATCCCTTTTCCGAGCCAGAATATTGCACCGCAATATATAGCAGCCCGATACGAACGGACTTTAATCAGATCAGCAACGAATCTTATCCCGATTGCGAACAATGTGCAAATGGCCCGCCCGAAAATGAGAGGGAGGGGGACTTGACCGGCCTCAAAGTGCTGGAGGGGCGATCCATGCGCCTTTGGGGCTCCCTTCCCCCCATGAGGATAAACCTGCAATGACACGTCCCCTCGACGGCAAGATTGCCATTATCACCGGCGCCAGCAGCGGCATCGGTCAGTCCATCGCCCTGCGCTTTTTGGACGAAGGCGCCAAGGTCGCCATCTTCGCCCGCAACACCGCCGCCTTGGCTGAAATCGCCAAGGGCCGGGAAGACTCCGTGCTGGTGGTGACCGGCGACGTGACCAGCGCGGCCGATCTGGAACGGCTGGTGGCCGAGACGGTCAAACGATTTGGCGGCGTCGATATCGTGGTTCCCAATGCCGGTATCGCCAAGGTCGTGCCCTTCGAGCAGAGCGACGCGGCGGCCATCGATCACCAGTTCAGCGTCAACTTCACCGGCGCGGTACAGACGGTTCGCGGCTTTCTGCCTCATATCCGCAAGGGCGGTTCGGTGCTGTTCGTCACCACCTTCCTGACCCAGGTGGGCTTCCCCGGTCTGGCCGTCTACAGCGCCAGCAAGGCGGCGCTGAAGTCGTTCGCCCAGACCCTGGCCGCCGAACTGGCGCCCAAGGGCATCCGGGTGAACTCGGTGGCCCCCGGCCCCATCGGCACACCCATCTGGGGCAGCATCGGCCTGCCCGCCGATGTTCTGCAGGCTGTGGCCACCCAGGTGACCGCGCGTCTGATGCCCGGAGCCTTTGGCGAGCCCGGCGACATCGCCGCGACTGCCGTCTTCCTATGCTCGGACGGCGCCAAGAATATCTGGGGTCAGGAAATCGTGGTCGACGGCGGCTATACCATCGGCTGAGCCTCGCCGCCCCGCCTTATGCCCGCCCCAAGGGTCAGTGCGACCCGGTTTCCGGCGACGGCCGGGTCTGCAAGGCTTCCAGCCCCCGGCTGGGAGCCGAGGCGGCCAGGGCGCGGGCATAGGCGGCGCGGTTGGACAGCAGCCTGTCGGCCAGTTCCATCTCCAGTTTGCTGTCGCCCAGCCGGACGGGAGGACAGGTATCGCGCAGGCGGTGGCGTAGTTCCGTATCCTCGATGCCGGTGCCGCGCCACACCGCCAGGGTCTCGGTGGGCTTGCCGGGAAAGAGGCCGCGTCCGGCGGCCTCGACCATCTGGGCCGCGGTCTGGCCCGTGCCGCCGGTGCACAGGACGGGCAGAACGCCCAGTCCGTGCAGGGCATAGCCCGACGGCGCATGAAAGCGCGACCATGTCAGGGTGATTTCGCCGTCATTGGGCAGGCGCACCACGGTCTGGACCGTGCCCTTGCCGTAGGAATTGGTGCCGACCACCACGGCGCGCCCGGCGTCTTGAAGGGCGGAGGCGACGATCTCGGCAGCCGAAGCCGAGCGTCCGTCCACCAGCACCACCAGGGCCAGATCCTCGCCGATATCGCCGGGCTTGGCCTCGAAGGCATTGGCGGCGGCCGGGTGGCGGCCCTTGGTGGAGATGATGGTGCCCTCGGTCACGAAGAGATCGACCACCGCCACCGCCTTGTCCAGCAATCCGCCAGGATTGCCGCGCAGGTCCAGCACCACGCCTTGAAGCCCCGCGCCCAGCCGGTCGCGAATTTCCTTCAACTGGTTTTCCAGGCTATAGGCGGTGCGCTGGTTGAAGCTGGTGATCTTGAAATGGGCGATGCCGCCGGCCACGGAAGAGCTCACCGTCTGGGGCACGATCAGCGATCGGCGCAGGGTGAATTGCAGCATCTGGCTGCCGCGCCGCAGGGACAGGACCAGTTCGGTGGCCACGGCGCCCCGCAGCCGGTTGGAAATGTCGGCCCGGTCCAGCCCCTTGACCGCTTCGCCATCGATGGCGGTAATGACGTCACCCGAGCGCAGGCCCAGTTTGGCGGCGGGGCCGTCGTCCACCACCTCGACGATGCGGACCTCGCCGTCAATCAGATCGAATTTGATGCCGATACCCCCAAAGCCCGAACGGTTGGAGCGGTGTTCGCGCGCTTCCTTGGCCCCGGCATAGCGGGAAAACAGATCGGCCTTGCCCAACGCGCCCTCGAACACCGCCTGATACAACCGCTCGGCATCGGCGTCGCGCAGGCGCTCGGAGACCTGGGATGCTTCCAGCGCCGCATTGACGGTGATGCGCGCCCAGCCCACCGTGTCATCGGGCGGCGCGGCGGGAAAATCGGCGACCACCCGTTCCGTGGTGGACAGGCGCAGACGGCCCTGGTCCAGGGTAACGCCCAGCTGCGGATCGATCTCGGCCAGACCGCGCAGCCCGTCCAGCGCGATGGTCTGGGCGGTCACCGGCTGAAGGTGACGTTCGACGATGGCGTCGAAGCCGAACGCGATGGTGCGCTCGGCCTCGCCCGCCACCCAGCCTGCCGAGGCGGGATGCGCGAGGAGAGACACGGCCAGGACGAACCCGGCTCCCATGGGCGTGGATCGAATCATCGGGGCGATTATGCGCAAGGCCGGTTCCGCGGGTACAGAAATTTCACCGATCCCCGATTTGAAGCGAACCCGGCAAGAAGCCTCCGTCATCCCGGAAGCGCAACGCGTTATCCGGGATCCAGGGGGAAACGGCTCCTGGATCCCGGCTCTCACGATGTTCGGCCGGGATGACGACTGAAAACAACGTCACCGTCCCTTGCGCCGCGCGCCGCCGCCGGGACCACCCCCACCGGGACGGAACGGTCGGGTACCAGGACGCGGCGCGCGGGCCGATCTTGCCTCGACACCGCCCAGGCGGAAGACCATGGAGCCGGTCAGCGTATTGGCCTCGGCCAGTTCCACATCCAGCTTCTGGCCCAGTTGGAAGGTTTTGCGGGTGCGCTTGCCCACCAGGCAGTGATGCACCTCGTCATGGACGTAGAAATCCTCGGGCAGCGTCGAGATGGGCACCAGCCCATCGGCCCCGGTCTGGTCCAGGGTGACGAACAGGCCGAAGCGGGTGACCCCAGACACCTTGCCGCTGAACGTGGCGCCCACCTTGTCCGACAGGAAGGCGGTGACATAGCGGTCCACCGCTTCGCGCTCGGCGGTGGCGGCGCGCCGTTCCGTTACCGAAATATGCTCGCCCCATTCGGCGAACTCTGCGACTGCATCCGCAGGCAAGCCGCCCTCGCCCAGATGCAGCCCCGCGATCAGGGCGCGATGGACCAGCAGGTCGGCATAGCGGCGGATGGGCGAGGTGAAGTGGGCATAACGCGCCAGCCCCAGGCCGAAATGGCCGATATTCTCCGGGCTGTACTGGGCCTGGGCCTGCGAGCGCAGAATCACCGCGCTGACCAGATGGGAATTGGCGGTGCCCTCCACCGCCTCCAGGATGCGGTTGAAATGGGCCGGGCGCAGCACCTGCCCCTTGGCCAGCTTCAGATCCATGGAGGACAGGAATTCCCGGAGCCCGTCCAACTTTTCCTGGCTGGGCAGATCGTGGATGCGATACATGCAGGGCTTGTGGACCTTTTCCAGGGTCTCGGCGGCGCAGACATTGGCCATGATCATGAAATCCTCGATCAGCCGATGGCTGTCGAAGCGTTCGCGTTCGGTGATGGAATCCACCTTGCCCTCGGGCGTGATGACCACCTTGCGCTCGGGGATGTCCAGTTCCAGGACGCCGCGTTCCTTACGCTCGCGGAACAAGGCCGCCCAGGCGCCGTAAAGGGGCTCGATCACACGGGCCATCAGGGGCGCGGTCTTGTCGTCGGGCTGTCCGTCCTTGGCGGCTTGAACCTGGGTATAGGTCAGCCGCGCCTGGGAACGCATCATTCCACGCACGAAACGATGGCGCAGCTTGTTGCCCAGCGCGTCCAGCCAGAACTCCACCGCCATGCAGGGGCGGTCCTCGTCGGGTTTGAGCGAACACCAGCCGTTGGACAGTTCCTCGGGCAGCATGGGCACCACCCGGTCGGGGAAATAGACCGAGTTGCCGCGCTTGAACGCTTCCTTGTCCAGGGCATCGCCGGGGCGCACATACCAAGACACGTCGGCGATGGCCACCAGACAGTGCCAGCCGCCAGGATTCTTGGGGTCCGTATCGGGTTCGGCGGCCACCGCGTCGTCGAAGTCGCGCGCGTCCTCGCCGTCGATGGTGACCAGGGGAATCTTGCGCAGATCGCCGCGCTCGCCCATGGGCGCCGGTCCCTCGGCGGCGGCCTGCTTCAGGGCGGCTTCCGGGAATTCAAAGGGAATATCGTTGGTATGGATGGCCACCAAGCTGACCGAGCGCGGCGCGCCCAGCATCCCCATGCGCTCCTTCACCGAAGCCTGACGCAGGCCGTAAAGCCTTCCTGGCATGATATCGGCCAGGACCAGCTCGCCCATCTTGGCGTCGCCGGTCTCGCCCCGGGGCACCATGTATTCGGCCTTTTCCTTGCGGCTTGTGGGCCGGATACGCCCCGACCCGTCGGGATTGGGCTCGAACACGCCCAGCACGCGGGCGCGGGCCTCGCCGACGATGCGGATGGCGCGGGCCTCGTAGACATCCTCGCCCCGTACCCGCCGCAGCTTGGCCAACACCCGGTCGCCGATTCCTACCGCCGCCTCGCCGGGACGGAAAGGCGCCATGAAGATGCGCGGCGGACGGCCCTCGCCCTCGTAGTTCAGGGGCCGGGCCAGCAATTCACCGTCGGCATCGCTGCCGATGATCTCCACCACGCCCACATCGGGCAGGGCGCCGGGACGGGCAAAGCGCCGCTTCTGGCCGCGCTCCACTTCGCCTTCCTTCTCCAACTCCTTCAAGATGGCCTTGAGGTCGATCTTGTCGCTGCCCCTCAGATTGAAGGCCCGCGCCAGTTCCCGCTTGCCCACCCGCCCCGGCTGGGCACGGATGAAGTCGAGGATTTCCTGCTTGGACGGAATGGGGACGATTTTCTTCGGCTTGGATGGCGGCTTATTCATCCCCCCAGCCTATAGAGCGAAGGGGCCGGGGGCAAGGGACGGCCCCTTGACCCCCATCAAGGGACCGCCTCCTCCCCCATGCTCTGATGCTTCCTCAAGGAGCATACCCCATGACCAAGCCCGCGATTTTCCGTATCCGCCTGGACGATCCGGGGGCCGAAGCCATCTTTCGGCGGTTCACCGCCGCCATCTGCGGCGAGAGCGGACATGGACGCCATGCGGTGCTGGTCTTTGGCGCGGAGGAGCCACGGCTTATATTGCAGAACAGTGGGCGCTGCCTGGATGCCGACACGCCGTGGCGCATGACCCGCGAGGTGCTGGCCCCGGTCTTTCTCTTCGATGATCAGGTGGAATGGGTGGCGCTGTTTCCCATGGAGGACTGGCAGATGCGGTGCGACGCGGCGCTTGGGGCCTCGTTCACCGACACCCGTTCGTGGTCGCGCCTGCTGGCCGAGGAATTGGCCGCCGAACTGCCCATTGTCACCCACCTGATCGTTTCGCGCTGAGATGGGCTCCGTGCTAGCCTGAGCGGCATGAAGGCGTTGCGGCAATCCATGGACCGGATTCTGGGCTGGTCGCGCTGGCTGGTGGTGCCGGTCTGCGTGCTGCTGTTGCTTCAGTGGCCGTTGCGCGACCTGATCAAGGCCGGATCGCGCGAAGCCAACGATTCCGCCCAGGCGCTGTTCGCGCTGTATATCGCCCTGGCACTGACCTTCGCCAGCCGCCGCGGCGCCCATCTGACCGCCGCCTCCTGGGCCGAGTCCTTCGCCCCGCGCACCCGGCGCAACATGGCGCGGATGGGGGCCCTGCTGTTCCTGGCGCCGTGGTCCCTGTTCATCCTGGTGAGTTCCACCCCCGCCACCTGGCAGTCGCTGCGGCAATTGGAGGCCTTTCCCGATACCTATAACCCCGGTTACTTCCTGATCCGCCTGGCCACCTGGGGGCTGGCCGCGCTGGTCCTGGTCCAGGCGCTGATCCAGGCGAGGAGGCCCCTGTGATGGAGGCGGTAGGCCTGATCATGCTGGCCGCCGTGGCGGCTCTGCTGGGCCTGACCGGGCTTCCGGTTTTCGTGGTGCTGGTGGGGGTCTCTGTCCTGGCCGCCGTTTTCGGCCTCGGCGCTGGCATCTTCACCCTGCCCGTCCTGACCGCGTTGCCCAATCGCCTGACCGGCCTGTTGGAGAACGACCTGCTTCAGGCCCTGCCCCTTTACGTCCTGATGGGCGCGCTGCTGGACCGTCTGCCCCTGGCCGAGACCCTGTTCGGCGGCGCCGCCGCCATGGTCCGGCGCTGGCGGGCGGCGCCTCTCCTGGCGGCCCTGGGCGTGGGCGCGCTGATCGCCCCCATGAACGGGTCGGTGGCGGCCAGCGCCTCGACTCTGGGCCGGGTGGTGGCGCCGCGCCTGAAAGACGCGGGTGTCGGGCCGGAACGCTCCCTGGCGGTCATCTGCCTGGCCAGCACCATGGGCGTGGTGGTGCCGCCCTCGCTGGTCCTGCTGTTATTGGGCGACGCCATGATGCGCGCCCATACCGAGGCCCTGAACGCCACCGGCCAGTTGACCCGTATCCTCAACACCCAGGATCTTTTCCGGGGCGCCGTAATCCCCGCCGCCCTGCTGCTGGGCCTGTTCCTGGCCGCCGCCCTGTGGACTGGCCGCACATCAGAGCGCGGCACGGTGCCGAAGATGAGCGGCAAGGGGTTGCTGCTGGCCGGAGCCACGGCGGCCTTCATTGCCCTGTTGCTGGGCGGCGTGGCCCTGGGGCGCTTTTACGCGGTGGAAGCCGCCGCCATGGGGGCCTTCGCTCTGGCCCTGGGCGGAGCCCTTTCGGGCCATCTGACCCTTAAAGTTCTGAACGACGTGCTGGCCGACACCATGGCCGTCAGCGGCGCCCTCTTCGCCCTCTTCGCGGGCGCCACCACCTTTACCCTGGTGTTCCGCCTGTTCGAATCCGACCGGTTGCTGGCCCGTCTGGTGGAGGCCCTGCCCTGGGGTACCACCGGCGCCCTGGGCGGCGTGCTGGTGATCCTGGCGCTCTCGGCCCTGGTGCTGGACGCCTTCGAGATCATCTTCGTCCTGGTGCCGGTGCTGATGCCGCCCCTGCTGGTCCGGGTGCCCGACACCCTGTGGGTGGCGGTGGCGGCTTTGCTGACCCTTCAGGCCAGTTTCCTGGTGCCGCCGCTCGGCCAGGCGGTGCTGATGGCGCGGCGCGCCGTGCCCCAGGCCCTCGGCATAGGCAGGTTGATGCGCGCCCTGGCTCCCTTCCTGGCCCTTCAGATGGCGGTGTTGGCCCTGGTCCTGGCCTTTCCCGCCCTGGTCCATCTGACCGAACCCGCGGCACAGATGGCACCGGTTTCAAGCGGCAGTGCCGACTGGAGTCCGGTCCAACTCTACTCCCCCGAGGAGCAGAGGTAGTTCCCACGCTTGACGGGGCGGTTCCACCCGTCTACTCAGTCTCCCCAAATCGTCACGCCCAAGCGGAGAGCCCCCATGGCCTCGTACCAGTACGTCTATGTCATGAAGAACCTGACCAAGGCCTATCCCGGCGGGAAGGAGATCATGAAGGGGCTGACCTTGAGCTTCCTGCCCGGCGCCAAGATCGGCGTGCTGGGCGTCAACGGCGCGGGCAAGTCGACCCTGCTGAAGATCATGGCCGGCATCGACAAGGAATATGGCGGCGAAGCCTGGGCGGCCGAGGGCGTCAAGATCGGCTATCTGGCCCAGGAACCCCATCTGGACCCGGCCAAGGACGTCATGGGCAATGTCATGGAAGCCGTGGCCGAGACCAAGGCCCTGCTGGACCGCTTCGAGGAAGTCTCGGCCAAGTTCGCCGAGGAGCTCTCCGACGACGAGATGAACGACCTCATCGCCGAACAGGGCGAGTTGCAGGAAAAGATCGACCATCTCAACGCCTGGGACCTGACGCGCACCATCGAGATCGCCATGGACGCGCTGCGCTGCCCGCCCGGCGATGCCGACGTGACCACGCTTTCGGGCGGCGAGCGCCGCCGCGTGGCGCTGTGCCGCCTGCTGCTGTCGCATCCCGACATGCTGCTGCTGGACGAGCCCACCAACCATCTGGACGCCGAATCGGTGGCCTGGCTGGAGCGCTTCTTGGAAGATTATAGCGGCACCGTGGTGATGATCACCCACGACCGCTACTTCCTGGACAATGTCACCGGCTGGATCCTGGAGCTTGAGCGCGGCCACGGCATCCCCTACGAGGGCAATTACACCTCGTGGCTGGAGCAGAAGGGCAAGCGCCTGGAGCAGGAAGAGCGCGAAGAGACCGCCCGCATGCGCGCCATCCGTGACGAGCTGGAATGGGTGCGGTCCAGCCCGAAGGCCCGCCAGACCAAGAGCAAGGCCCGTATCAGCGCCTTCGAGGATCTGGTGGCCAAGTCCCAGGAAAAGGCCACCGGCCCCGCCGTCATCTCCATTCCGCCCGGCCCGCGTCTGGGCGGCAAGGTGATCGAGGCGGTCAACGTCTCCAAGGCCTTCGGCGACAATCTCTTGTACGAGAACCTGAATTTCCGCCTGCCGCCCGGCGGCATCGTCGGCATCATCGGCCCCAATGGCGCGGGCAAGACCACCTTGTTCCGCATGATCACCGGCCAGGAACAGCCGACCTCGGGCTCGTTCACCGTGGGTGAGACCGTGGTGCTGGGCTATGTGGACCAGAGCCGCGATTCGCTCGATCCCGACAAGACCGCCTTCGAGGAAATCTCCGACGGCCAGGAGGAAATCGACCTGGGCAAGCGCAAGATCAATTCGCGCGCCTATGCCGGTCTGTTCAACTTCAAGGGCGCCGACCAGCAAAAGAAGGTGGGCGTGCTGTCGGGTGGCGAGCGCAACCGCGTCCATCTGGCCAAGATGCTGAGCCGTCCCGCCAATGTCATCCTTCTGGACGAACCCACCAACGACTTGGATGTGGAGACCTTGTCCGCCCTGGAAGACGCCCTGGCCGAGTTCCCCGGCTGCGCCGTGGTCATCAGCCATGATCGCTTCTTCCTGGACCGCATCGCCACGCACATCCTGGCCTTCGAAGGCGATTCCCAGGTGGTTTGGTTCGAGGGCAATTACCAGGATTACGAGGCCGACCGTCACCGCCGTCTGGGCACCGACGCCGACCAGCCCCACCGCATCAAGTACAAGCCGATCAAGCGCTAGGGACCTGCCCCATGTCGAAGCACACGGTCGTCGCTGCCGCCTGCGCCCTATTGCTGGCGGCGGGAACCGGGGCCTGGTTTCTGTCGGGCCGGGCGCCCGCCTCGGGAGGCGACGAACTGGCGGCCCTGCCCGGCGACGGCCTGGTCACCTTCGCCCGCATCCAGACCGAGATGAACCGTGCCGGAGCGGGCCGATCCGCCCTGCCCGCCGATGCCAATGCCGACAAGCTGGAAGCCATCGGCGGCGCTTTGCGGGAATTCCTGGCTGGCAATACGGTCAAGGCGTCCAATATCCTCGACGACATCGATGCCGAGATCGAACTGCGCGTGCCCACCGACGAGCAGGTGGCCGCCGACCCGCTGCTGGCCGACAAGGAAGAGTGGCTGGTCAGCTATTTCGAATTGCTGCCCGACGCCCCCCAGGGCAAGGGCGTCAAGGCCGACACCTATGTCTTCATCCGTTATGCCCTCAGCTTGCGCAAGGTCGAGGCCATCTTGCTGGCCGAGACCATGCCTTCGACCAAGGGCTATGATCTGGTGGCGCGCAAGACCGAGCCCGAGCCTTCCGTCTTCGACGGCATGAATCTGCGCTTTCCCTGCCGCATGGCCGCCAGCCACCGCGCCCTTCTGGAAGAGACCGCCAAGCGTCTGGGGCCGCTCATGGGCGGGCCGCTGACCGATTGCCCGACTCCTAAGGGCCGCGAGGCCGATTTCAACCTGCTCGAACGCATCGCCCGCGATCCGGCCGGGGCTCTGACCTCGGAAAGCAATGGCCATGGCCATCTGCCGCGCGATCTCAAGACGCCGCTGATGACCGCCGCCGCCAAGGGCAGCCTGACCGATATCGAGAAAGTCCTGAAGGCCGGAGCCGATCCCCACCGGGCCGATGCGCGCGGCCGCACCGCGCTTCATTACCTGCTGGGCAATTCGGGATTGAAGCCCGAGGAGCGGACCCAGGCGGTCAAACTCCTATACTGATGGCCGTCTCCCTTGAAGGGATGCGGGCCCGCCCCAAAGTGTTAGGGGGGAGAGCCCGCAGTTTCGCGTTCAAGGGAGGGTGTCCATGATCGTCAAGACCATCCTGAAATCCAAGGCCCGCGGCGGAGGGATCGTTTCGGTCACCCCCGACGCCAGCATCGGTGACGCCGCCCGCCTTTTGGCCCAGCACAAGATCGGCGCCGTTCTGGTCATGACCGGCGACCGGGTGGCGGGGATCTTGTCGGAACGCGACATCGTGCGCGGTCTGGCCGACGCCATGGATGTCTGCGTCACCGCCAAGGTGCGTGATCTGATGACCGCCGAAGTCTTCGTCTGCCACGAAGACGACACGGTCGAACGCTTGATGGAAATCATGACCGCCAAGCGTATCCGTCACCTGCCGGTCATGGACTCCAGCGGCGAGGTGACGGGCATGGTCACCATCGGCGATGTGGTGAAGTCCCGGCTGGACGAAACCAAGATGGAAGCGGAATCCTTACGCGATTACGTGATGGCCGGGCGCTAAGCCCGGTTCCTTCGGCCAGACGTCTTTTAGCGCAATTGCCATTCAGGCGCCGGGCCGCTGGACAGCCCGAAGCGGAAGTGCGGGCACTCCCCATCCCGGTCGTCCTGGCCTTCCAGCCGAGCCGAGGCATTGCAGCAGCGCTCCATGGTGAAGTAGCGGCAGGCATGGCAGCGAATGGCCAGATAAGGCTGCTTGGAAAGGGCCTCGGCGGCAAGCATCTACGTATTTCCCCCAGTGACTCGCTACGATCTACCCTGCCCTGGCGCCCAGCTCAATAGGGTTGACACCCGAACTAAGCGAAATTTCATAAATTCATACCTTTGAACTCCCGTCGCTTCCATGAACCACTTCACATTCCATTCGGAATGCGCCCTCTTTGCGCCGCTCTGACGGGCGTGTACCCTTGAGCTTCGGTCGATGACAATGGGGAGGATCAGGTGGGAACCATCTACGTGGCCAGGAGCAAGGGGCTGCAAACCTGGGGGGCCGATGTGGGCCTGGGAAAGAATCTCTACGCCATCGGCTATGTGGAGGATCGCACGCCCGAAGAGACTCTGGCCGCCGGTCTGGCGGGCGAGAAGGACTGGGTTCTGGTCAAAAGCCAGCCAGCCGAAGGCACCGACGAGGCCGCCCTGCTGGAGCGCCTGGGCCGCAAGGAAAAGCTGGTCGATCCCACCTATTACCCCCGCATCCGCGGCGCCCGAGGACTGGTCAAGGTCGACCCGGCCAAGGTAGAGAACTCCATCCGCATCCGAAAGGCGCTGGAAACCGGCCAGGAGCCCAAGGAGATCAAGGTCAAGCCAGCCGACATCGCCCAGTACCTGATCAACAACGCCTTGGGGTGATGCCGCCTGTCATCCCGACGCCCCTGGGCGGAGGGATCTCCGCCTGGGCCATGGCAGCCGAACCGGTAAAGCCGTCCCAGGATGAGATCCCTCGGCTTCGCTCGGGATGACAAATTCGGAAGCGCTCTATGCCAGCCTGTCGCGGATATGGGCCAGCAGACCGGCCGATCCCGCTTCGATCATGTCCAGCACCCGTTCGAAGCCGTCGCCCTGGCCGTAATAGGGATCGGGAACGTCCTCGATCCCCAGATGCGGCGCGAAGGACAGGAACAGGGCCAACCGGTCGCGGCGATCGGGCGGACAGGCGCGGCTCATGATATCCAGATGCCCGCGATCCATGGCCAACAGCAGATCGAACTCGTCGAAATCACTCTTCTTCAACTGCCGGGCCCGCAGATCCTTCAGATCGAAGCCCCGCCGCCGCGCCGCCTCGGTGGAACGGCGATCCGGGGGCTCGCCCACATGGTAGGCATGGGTCCCGGCTGAATCCACCACCACCTGGCCCGACAGCCCCTCGGACGCCACCATAGTGCGCAGCACCCCATCGGCGGTGGGCGAGCGGCAGATATTTCCCGTGCAGACGAACAGAACCTTGACCATGGGCGCTTCCTGGATTTTGGTTAGACGGCACTATAATGGGGCTAGGCCATGGCTGGAAAGGCCGGGACTGAAATGGGTAGCATCGTCATCCTGACCGGGGCGGGGATTTCCAAGGAATCAGGCCTGGACACCTTCCGCGACAGGGATGGCATCTGGTCCAAGGTGCGCATGGAGGATGTGGCGACGCCCGAGGGTTTCCGCCGCGACCCGGCCAGGGTTCATGCCTTCTACAATGCCAGGCGGCGCAATCTGGCCGAAGGCGGCGTCACGCCCAATGCGGCCCATGCCGCCCTGGCGCGGCTGGAGAAGGACTGGCCGGGCGAGGTGCTGCTGATCACCCAGAACATCGACGACCT
This sequence comes from Paramagnetospirillum magnetotacticum MS-1, assembly GCF_000829825.1. Classification (NCBI taxonomy): domain Bacteria; kingdom Pseudomonadati; phylum Pseudomonadota; class Alphaproteobacteria; order Rhodospirillales; family Magnetospirillaceae; genus Paramagnetospirillum; species Paramagnetospirillum magnetotacticum. The sequence goes on from NZ_JXSL01000030.1 coordinate 36,862, forward strand.
GCACGAGCGCGCCGGGTCGGAGAACCTGATCCACATGCATGGCGAATTGCTGAAGATCCGCTGCGTCAAATGCGCCCGCCCCTTTGCCTGGACCGCCGATCTGGGGCTGGACGACAAATGCCCCGATTGCTACCGGATCGGTTCGCTGCGCCCCCATGTGGTGTGGTTCGGCGAGATGCCCCTGGATATGGAACGCATCATGGAAGCGCTGATGGATTGCGCGCTGTTCGTCTCCATCGGCACATCGGGCCATGTCTATCCGGCGGCGGGCTTCGTCCAAACCGTGCGCGCGCAAGGACGCGCCCATACGATCGAGCTTAATCTGGAGCCTTCCCAGGGCACCTCCCTGTTCCATGAAACCCGCCTGGGGCCTGCCTCCCAGCTTGTTCCCACCTTTGTCGAGGACCTGCTGTCACGCTAACCACTCTTGACTCTCGGCGCGATATCAGTAGCCATGTGGCCCAGATGCCTAAGGGGGACACCTGATATGACGGCCCATGGCGGAGACGGAAAGTCCCGCAACGTCGCTGGCCTGATGCTCGCCGCCATCGGCGTGGTGTTCGGCGACATCGGCACCAGCCCGCTTTACGCCATGAAGGAAACCTTCAGCGGCCCGCACGCGGTCGTCATGGACAAAGGCAATATCCTGGGCGTTCTGTCCCTGATCTTCTGGGCCATCACCATCATCGTGTCATTCAAATACGTCGTCATCATCATGCGCGCCGACAATCGCGGCGAGGGCGGGTCCCTGGCGCTGCTGGCCCTGGTGAGCAGCGCCGCCGAGAGCAACCGCCGCCTGTCGCTGATGGTAAGCGCGCTGGGTATCTTCGCCGCCGCCCTGTTCTATGGCGATTCCATCATCACCCCGGCCATCTCCGTTCTGTCGGCGGTGGAGGGGCTTCAGGTCGCGGCCCCCCATCTGGAACAATGGGTGGTGCCCCTGACGCTGTGCATCCTGTTCGTGCTGTTCGCCATCCAAAGCCACGGCACCGATCTGGTGGGCAAGATGTTCGGCCCCGTCATGCTGGCCTGGTTCCTGACGCTGGCCATCCTAGGCATCCGCAATCTGTCGCACGCGCCGAGCGTTCTGGCGGCGCTCAGCCCCCATTACGCCATTTCCTTCCTGTTCCGCGAGGGCTGGCACGGCTTTCTGGCGCTGGGCTCGGTGGTTCTGGCGGTGACGGGGGCCGAGGCGCTTTACACCGATATGGGCCATTTCGGCCGCCTGCCCATCCGGCTGGCCTGGTACATTCTGGTGCTGCCCGCCCTGATCTTGAACTATTTCGGCCAGGGCGCTCTGTTGCTTCACGATCCGGCGGCCATCACCAATCCCTTCTTCAATCTGGCGCCCGCCAGCCTGGCCCTGCCTTTGGTGATCCTGGCCACCATGGCCACGGTGATCGCGTCGCAGGCGGTGATCTCGGGCGCTTTTTCCGTGACGCGCCAGGCCATCCAGCTTGGCTTCCTGCCGCGCATGGAGATCATCCACACCTCGGAAGAGGAGATGGGGCAGATCTACCTGCCCTTCGTGAACTGGCTGCTCATGTGCATGGTCATGACCTTGGTGGTGGGCTTCAAGACCTCGTCCAATCTGGCCGCCGCCTATGGCGTGGCGGTGACCGGGACCATGGTGATCGACGCCTTGCTGGTCGGCACCGTGATGTTGCTGATCTGGAAGTGGAATCCGCGCAAGGTCAAGCTGATGATCGGCGGCTTCCTGGTGGTGGATCTGGCCTTCTTCCTGGCCAATTCCGTCAAGATTCCGGACGGCGGCTGGTTCCCCCTGGTGGTGGGCGGATTGCTGTTCACCATCCTGACCACCTGGAAGGACGGCCGTAAGCGCCTGCTGGCGCGGCTCAAGGCCGACGCTCTGCCGGTAGAGGACTTCCTGGCCTCGCTGTCGGACCGGGTGCCGCGCGTTCCCGGCACCGCCGTGTTCCTGACCGGCACCTCCGAAGGCGTGCCCATCGCCTTGCTGCACAACATGAAGCACAACAAGATCGTCCACGAGCGCGTCGTGCTGCTGACCGTGATCGTCGAGGAAGTGCCTTTCGTGCCCGAGGAGAGACGGTTGGAAAACCGCCTGCTGGCGCCCAATTTCCACCGGGTCTTCCTGCGCTACGGCTTCATGGAAAGCCCGAACATCCCCAAGGCCCTGGCCCATGCCCGCACCGATCAGCTGGGCTTCTTCTACGAGCCCATGTCGGTCTCTTATTTCGTCTCGCGCGAGACCTTGCTGCCCACGGAAAAGCCCGGCATCAAGGGGTTGCGCGACACCTTGTTCGCCACCCTGGCCCGCATGGCCACCAGCGCCATGGACTTCTTCCACCTCCCCAGCAATCGCGTCGTCGAGCTGGGCAGCCAGATCGAGATCTAGGCCATGGAAACCCCTGCCGCCGAAAAGACCGATCTGAAGCGCCTGGGCACCCTGGCCCTGGCCGCCATCGGCGTGGTCTATGGCGATATCGGCACCAGCCCGCTTTATACGCTGAAGGAATGCTTCGATCCCGATCACGGCATCCCTTCGACGCCGGAGAACATCTTCGGCATCGCCTCCCTGGTGTTCTGGGCCATCATCTTGGTGGTGACCTTCAAATACGTGCTGTTCGTCATGCGCGCCGACAACCGGGGAGAAGGCGGCATCCTGGCCCTGCTGGCGCTGACCATCCGCGCCACCGGCGGCGACCGCGGCAAGGTGGGAACGCTGGTGGGCCTGGGCCTGTTCGGCGCCGCCCTGTTCATCGGCGACGGCATGATCACCCCGGCCATCTCGGTCCTGTCGGCCATCGAGGGACTGGAGGTGGGAACCCCGTTCTTCACGCCTTATGTGGTGCCGCTGACGCTGATCGTGCTGATCGCGCTGTTTGCCATTCAAAGCCACGGAACCGAATTGGTGGGACGCCTGTTCGGGCCGGTGATGGTGGTGTGGTTCGTGACCATCGCCAGCCTGGGTCTGATCGAGGTGGTGGGGCATCCCGCCATCCTGACGGCGATCAACCCGGCCTATGGCGTCACCTTCCTGTTCACCCATGGCTGGATCGCCTTCGTGGTGATGGGCTCGGTGGTGCTGGCGGTGACGGGCGGTGAGGCGCTATACGCCGATATGGGCCATTTCGGCAAATTCCCCATCCAGCTGGCCTGGTTCACCCTGGTCCTGCCCGCCCTGACGCTCAGTTATTTCGGCCAGTCCGCGCTAATCCTGGATAACCCGGAAGCGGCGAAGAACCCCTTCTACATGCTGGTGCCGGGCTGGGGCCTTTATCCCATGGTGATCCTGTCGACCATGGCCACGGTGATCGCCAGCCAGGCGGTGATCTCGGGCGTGTTCTCCCTGTCGCGCCAGGCTGTCCAACTGGGCTATTCGCCGCGTCTGGACATCCGCCACACCTCGGACGAGGAAGAGGGGCAGATCTATATTCCCCGCGCCAATTGGGGATTGCTGCTGGGCATCGTCGCCCTGGTGGTCGGCTTCAAGAGCTCCACCAATCTGGCTGCCGCCTACGGCATCGCGGTGACCGGCACAATGGGGGCGACCACCATCCTGGCCCTGGTGGTGGCGCGGCACCAATGGAAGTGGCCGCTGTGGCTGTGCCTAACCCTGGGCGCGGTGTTCCTGACGGTGGATCTGGGGTTTCTGGGAGCCAATCTGCTGAAGGTCACCCAGGGCGGCTGGTTCCCCCTGGCCGTGGGTTTCGGCATGCTGCTGCTGATGGCCACATGGCGCAAGGGGCGCGACATCCTGACGCGGCGCCTTGCCGACGGCGCCCTGCCTCTCGACATGTTCATGGCGCAGCAGAAGGACTCCACCTCCATTCTCAGGGTGCGCGGCACCGCCGTGTTCATGACCGGCGGCACCGATACGGTGCCCATCGCCTTGCTGCACAATCTCAAGCACAACAAGGTGCTGCACCAGCGCATCGTGTTTCTCACGGTGGTCACCGAGGATATTCCCCGCGTCCCGGCCCGCGACCGGGTGGTGGTGGAAGGCCTGGCAGAGGGCTTTTACCGCATTACCGTGCGCTATGGTTTCTTCCAGGAGCCGGATATCCCTAAGGTGCTGCGCCTGTGCAAGGCCTTCGGCCTGGAATTCGAGATGATGGACACCTCGTTCTTCCTGGGCCGCGAGACGCTGGTGCCGTCCACCCATCCCGAAATGCCGGAATGGCGCGAGCGCCTGTTCGTCATCATGAGCCGCAATGCGGTCTCGGCCACCGACTTCTTCCACATCCCCGCGGGCCGCGTGGTCGAGTTGGGCATTCAGGTGCAATTGTAGCCACGAAAAAAGCCCTCCGCCCATGGGGCGAAGGGCTTTCTCGCCTCAGAGCGCTCAGGCGACGGTTTCGACCTTGCCCTCCAGGTCCATCAGCAGCAATTCCACCGCCAGGGCGGGATACTTGACGTTGATGGCCGTACGCAGGGCGCGCAGCTTGGCGGTGTGGGATTCGGTCTCGGTCGCCTTGTCCTTGGCCGAATCGGGCCCCAGGAACACCTTGTAGGCGCCACAATCGCGGTGATCCATCACGATGATCTTCTTGATGTGATGGAGGTCGAGGGCGACTTTCACATGATCCCAGAAGGTCTGACCCCAGGACAGGTTCTTATCCTGCAGCACGCCCAGGGAAGCCCCGGCCAACACCACATGGTCATACTTGTTGGTCATGGCGCGGCCGTCCATGTAGTGGACGATATCGTCCATCAGACGGTAATCCATGCAAGACAGCAAAAGAGCCTCGGTATCGCCGCCGGCAAGGCTGACGGTCGGCTTGAAGCTTACCCAAAGAGCGGCGCCGGCCCCCAGGGCCAGCTTGACGAATCCGCGGCGGGACAGATCTTTGAGGGCGTCAGTACAGCATTGGGACATGTTGCGTTTCCTCCTCCGGCACATCTTCCGGAAAAGGATATATCAATTGTATGAGAGTAGAAACCCCTGCGAGACAGCGGCGCGTCAGATGATCTTGGATTCCTCGTCGCCGGAAAACATGCCCGAAACACCCGACAGGTAGGAGCGCATGGAGCGCCGATCCAACAGCTTGTCCTGGGCGGCGGAGGGCAGGTCGGTGAAGGCGATCAGCCGCTTTTCCACCAGCACCGCCACCAGATCCTCGACCACGCGGATGAAGGCCAGATCCGAGGCCAAAAAGCGGGCGGAGCTGCGCTCGCCGCCGGTGTCGCGGAATAGGAAGTCCAGCACGTCGGGATGGCTGGCCGGAAGATTCTCCGCCGCATTTTCCGTGGCCTGCTCGTAAAGCCCGACCACCCGGCCGAGCGCATCGCGGCTGACATAGGGCATGGATACGTTTCCTGGCAACGCTTGACGGCAAAAGGTAACCCATCGGCCGGTCCGGGTCGCTGGCAAAATCTTGAGGATGAAAGATACGGTTACAGAGCGATTCAATCCATAGGCGGACTTTGCGAACCGCGATGTGGTTGAATTCCCCATGAGGTAATTCCCACCCGGAAAGAAGGTGGTTGTTGGGGAGAAGTCCAATGCGCACCATGGTCTGGTCTGAGCATTTCGCCCTGGGGCACGACAGAATCGACCGCGAGCATCGGCGCCTTCTCGAACTCTCCGCGCAAATCGAGGCCAGGGCCGAGACGACCACCGACCTGGATGACATTCTGCCCCTGTGCCGGGATTTCTTCCGCCTGCTGGTCGCCCACTGCTTCTATGAGGAGCAGTTGTTGCGCAAGCTGCCCCGCGACCGCTTCGGCAGCCATGTGGACGAGCATTGCCGCGGCCATGCCCGCCTGATCAAGCAGGCGCAGACCGTGCTGACCGGGCAGGTGCCCTCCGGCTTCGAAAGCCTGCAGGGATTTTTCGGCGCCTATTTCGAACTGATGCACGACCTGCTGGTGGACGACACCGAACTGGTCGGTTCGTTGATCCGCGAGGGCTATCACCGTCTGGGCGCGCCGGAAGTGTATGCCAATTGGCGCCCCGATGGGGCCGCGTCGCCGGTTTGACAAGCGGGCCCGGTGGGTGTAGCCATCGGGCATGGCTCCTCCTCCCCTCCTCGCGCTACGCGACGTTCGTCTGACCTTTGGCGGCACGCCGCTTTTCGAAGGTGTCACCACCTGGATCGCCAAGGGCGACAAGACTTGCCTGGTCGGCCGCAACGGCTCGGGCAAGTCCACCCTTCTCAAGGTCCTGGCAGGCGAGATCGCCCCCGATTCAGGCGAACGCTTCGTCCAGCCCGGCGCCTCCATCGCCGTTCTGCCTCAAGACCCCATCATCCTGGCGCCCACCATCGCCGATTACGTCGCCCAGGGGCTGCGACCCGACGAACGCGACCAGACCTATCGGGTCGATGCCGTTCTGGACGCCATCGGCATGGATGGGGCGCGCGACCCGGTAGCGCTTTCGGGGGGCGAGGGACGCCGCGCCGCCCTGGCCCGCGCCCTGGTGGGCCAGCCCGACGCCTTGTTGCTGGACGAGCCCACCAACCATCTGGACCTGCCGACCATTTTGTGGCTGGAGGAATGGCTGTCGTCTTATGGCGGCGCCCTGGTGATGATCAGCCACGACCGCCGCTTCCTGGAAACGGTGTCGAAGCAGACCCTGTGGCTGGAACGCGGCGTGGTACGCCGCGCCGAATTCGGCTTCGAGAAGTTCCCCGCCTGGCAAGACGAGGTCTTCGCCGCGGAAGAAGCCGAGTTGGCCCGCATGAACACCCGCATGCGCCAGGAGATGCACTGGCTGGCGCGCGGCGTCACGGCGCGCCGCAAGCGCAATATGGGCCGTTTGCGGGCGCTGCATGGCCTCAGAGCCGAGCGGGCCGAGCGCAAGTCCCAGGTGCTGGCCGCCGGACGCCAGGTCAATCTGGCCACGGATTCGGGCGACCTGTCGGGCCGTCTGGTGATCGAGGCCGAGAATGTCACCAAGACCTTCGGGGACAAGCGCATCTGCCAGGATTTCTCCACCCGCATCCTCAGAGGAGACCGGGTCGGGCTGATCGGCCCCAACGGCGCGGGCAAGACCACGCTGCTGCGCATGCTGACCGGCGAACTGGCCCCCGATGGCGGCGTGGTGCGCCTTGGCACCAATCTGGAGACCGCCTATTTCGACCAGCGCCGCGCCGCGCTGGACCCCGACAAGACCGTCTGGGACACGCTGACCGACGGGCGCGGCGACAATGTCTGGGTGCGGGGCACACCTCAGCATGTGGTCGGCTACATGAAGGACTTCCTGTTCTCCGAGGCCCAGGCCCGCACGCCGGTCAGGGCATTGTCGGGCGGCGAGCGCAACCGCCTGCTGCTGGCCAAGCTGTTGGCCAAACCCTCCAATCTGCTGATCCTGGACGAGCCCACCAACGACCTGGACATGGATACCCTGGACCTTTTGGAAGAGGTTCTGGCCGATTACGACGGCACCCTGCTGGTGGTCAGCCACGACCGCGACTTCCTCGACCGGCTGGTGACCAGCGTCATCGCGGTGGAAGGCGATGCCGAGGTTTCGGAATATGTGGGCGGTTATTCCGACTATCTGCGCCAGCGCCCGGCAACCGCCCCCAATGCCGCGCCCAAGCCGCCCTCCAAGCCCCAGGCCCAGCCAAAGCCCCAAAGCGCCCGCACCCGCCTGTCCTTCAACGATCAGCGGGAGTTGGATCAGCTTCCCGGCCGCATCGACAAGCTGACGGCCGAGATCGCCAAGCTGGAGGCCGATCTGGCCGATCCCAATCTCTATGCCAAGGACGCCGCCCGCTTCCAGAAACTGGCGGCGCGGGCCGAAGCGGCGCGGGCCGAACTGGACGAAGCCGAGATCCGCTGGCTGGAACTGGAAACCAAGCGCGAAGAGGCGGGGGGGAAGTGAGGCGCTCACCGGCCCGCCTCACTCCCCTGGAATGGGCGTCGGCCACCCTGGTGGTGACCCTGTGGGGCCTCAATTTCGTGGCGGTGAAGACGGCGCTCGGCACCTTGCCGCCCTTCTTGCTGACCGCGCTGCGCTTTGCCTGCACCGCCGCCATCCTGGCGCCCTTCTTCCGGCCGACCCGCGGCCAGTTGCCCGGCATCGCCCTGCTGGCCCTGCTGCTGGGGATCGGGCATTTCGGGCTGATGTTCTTTGGCGTGGCGGGCATGGACGCCGCCACCGCCGCCATTGTCATCGAATTGTCCATTCCCTTCTCGGCCATCCTGGCCTGGGCCTTCTTCGGCGAGGTGCTGGGAATCTGGCGCAGCCTGGGTCTTGCCGTATCCTTCCTGGGCGTGGCCCTGCTGGCGGGCGAGCCCCATCTGCCCCACCTCACGCCCTTTCTGGCCGTTGTGGCCTCGGGTTTCGCCTGGGCCCTGGCCAATGTGGTGATCAAGCGGATTGGGCCCATCAATCCCCTGGCGCTCAACGGCTGGATGGCCTTGCTGGCCGCCCCCATGCTGCTGGTCCTGTCGCTGATCACCGAGGACGGTCAATCCGAAGCCCTGGCCGCCACCGGGGTCAAGGGCTGGAGCGGCGTTGCCTATACCATCATCGGGTCGACCTTGATCGCCTATACCCTGTGGTATCGGCTGATCGCGCGCCATCCCATGAACCGGGTGGTGCCCTTCACCCTGCTGGGACCGGTCGTTGGACTGGCTGGCGGCGTCTTGCTGTTGGGCGAGCCCTTGACCTGGCATAAGCTGGTGGGCGGAGCCCTGACCGTGCTGGGCGTGGCGGCGGTGGAACTGCTGCCCGGACGCGCCATCCATCGCGCGGAAGAACCGGAACCCGGAACATGACCATCATCTCGCGGCCCTCGCCCAATTTCGAGCCCCGCCCGGCGGGCGCCGTCATCGATACCTTGGTGCTGCATTATACCGGCATGGAAACGGGTGAGGCGGCCCTGGCCCGGCTATGCGACGCCCAGGCCAAGGTCAGTGCCCATTACGTCATCGAAGAGGATGGCCGCGTCTTCGTCCTGGTGCCCGAGGAGATGCGGGCCTGGCATGCGGGGGCCTCGTCCTGGCGTGGCGTGGCGGATGTCAATTCCCGCTCCATCGGTATCGAACTGGTCAATCCAGGCCATGAATTCGGCTATCGCGGTTTTCCCGGCGCTCAAATGGAGGCCCTGATCCGCCTGTGCCGGGGCATTCTGGAGCGCCATCCCATCTCTGCCCGCAACGTGGTGGCCCATTCCGACGTGGCCCCCACCCGCAAGCAGGACCCCGGCGAACTGTTCCCGTGGCAGGATCTGGCCGAGGGCCACGGTATCGGCCTGTGGCCCTGCGGCGAGCCCACGCCCCTGCCGCCCGATCATGTTCTGCTGGCCGGTCTTGCCCATGTGGGCTACGACATTCACGATCCCAAGGCGGCGCTCACCGCCTTCCAACGCCATTTCCGGCCCTGGAAGGTGGATGGTCTGATCGACGAGGAAAGCGTCGGGCGGCTGCGCTCGCTGCTCAGGATCGTGCGATAAGATCAAATCCCGGCGAGTTCGGCTCGTCGGGATTGGATTAGCCCCAAGGGGCCGCGCCGACGCCAGCTTCGCTGGCAATATATCGGCAGCACGCCTTCGCGTGCGGTGCGGCGGGAGGCAAGGGCGCTTAAGCCCACCCGCCCATTGAGGGCGATCCCGATGAACGCTTGCGATCATCGGGATCAGCACGAAGCGCCTCAGGCGCCCTTCTGAATCTTGAAGGTATAGACGCCGCCGTCCTCGTCCTTGGACAGCAAGGCGTTGCCGGTCTGGCGGCAGAAGGCGTCGAAATCGGCGACCGAGCCCGGATCGGTGGCGATCACCTCGAGTACCGCCCCCGCCGCCAGGTCCTTGATGGCCTTCTTGGCGCGCAAAATGGGCAGCGGGCAGTTGAGGCCCTTCACATCCAGAACGGTATTCGACATCCCTGGTCCTCCCTCGTGTGGCTTCATCGGGCTGTTTCGCCCCGTTGATATAAGACTACACTAATATTACCATCGATCCCAGTCCATTGATGCCGTCGCCATGCCGGTGATAGCCTGGACACAATATCATCTGGCTTGGCGGAGACAGCCCCTTGTCCGAAATCGCCCTTACCACCCTGGTCGGCTCGGCCGGTTTCGCGCTGGGCGCGGTGTTCGGCTGGGCGGCGCGGGCCAGCGATTTCTGCACCATGGGGGCCTTGTCCGATCTGGTTTTCCTGGGCGACCGCCGACGGCTGCGCGCCTGGGTCTTGGCCATGGCGGTGGCCATGCTGGGAGCCCAGGGACTGCAGGCGGCGGGGCTGGTAGAGCTGGGCAAATCCATCTATCTCGGCGCCACCATTGCCTGGGCCGGAGCCATCCTGGGCGGGCTGATGTTTGGCTACGGCATGACCTTGGCGGGCGGCTGCGGCAGCAAGACGCTGGTGCGCCTGGGTGGCGGCAATCTCAAATCCGTGGTGGTGGTGCTGGTGGTCGGATTGTTCGCCACCATGACGCTGAAGGGCCTGCTGGCCATGGAGCGCATCGCCATCGAGCAGGCCACCGGCATCACCGCCGCCCGGCTGGGCGCATCCGATCAAAGCCTGCCCGCCCTGCTGGCGGGACTTGGCCTGCCCCACGCCGCCGCCCGAATTCTGACCCTTGCCGTCCTGGGAGGCGGCGCCCTGGTATGGTGCCTGAAGGACGCGTCCTTCCGCGCGGCGGGCGGCACGCTGGCAGGCGCCGTGGTCATCGGCCTGACCATCCCCACCGGCTGGGCCGTCACCGCAATCCTGGGCGCCGACGATTTCGCCCCCGCCCCCATCGCCTCGCTCTCCTTCATCTCGCCCATGGGCGACGGGCTGATGTATCTGATGACCTTTACCGGCTCGACCATCAGCTTCGGCGTCGCGGCAGTGGGCGGGATCATCGCGGGCTCGTTCCTGTCGGCCCGGCTGTCGGGACGTTTTGCCTGGGAAGGCTTCGCCGATACCGCCGATCTGCGGCGTCATCTGGGCGGAGCCGCACTCATGGGAACAGGGGGAATCATGGCCATGGGTTGCACCATCGGCCAGGGCCTGACCGGTCTATCGACCTTGTCGGCCACCTCTTTTCTGGCGCTAGGCGCAATCATCTCGGGCGGCCTCCTTGGCCTTCGCAGCCTGGAGGAAGGGGGCCTGCTGCCCGGCCTCAAATCCCTGCTGAAGCCCTGAATATCATAATATTATGATATATAGGTTGCGCGCCCGCGCCTGCCTCCGTTACCATCAAAGAAAAAAATTCCTGGGGAGGACAGGCAATTGCACAGATCCCGGACGCTGAACCGCCGCACCGTGCTGGCCGGAACAGCCGCCATGGCCGCCGCGGGTCTGGCCGCGCCAGTACGCGCGCAAGAGGCCGAAGACCTGGCCCACAAGCTGATGGGGCCGTTCAAGGCCAAGGAGGGCAAAGTCCGGCTGAAGATGCGCGACGTGGCCGCCAGCGGCGCCTCGGAGCCCATCACCGTCTCGGTGGACTCGCCCATGACGCCCGCCGACCACGTCAAGGCCATCCACGTCCTGGCCGAGGCCAATCCCTATCCGGTGGTGTCGTCTTGGTATCTTACCCCCCTGTCGGGGCGCGCCGAGGTGAGCTTCCGCATGCGGCTGGCCAAAACCCAGACGGTGCGGGCCTATGCGGTGACCTCCGACGGCCAGGTCTGGATCGCCCGCCAGGACGTCACCGTCACCATCGGCGGCTGCGGAGACTGAGACCATGGCCAATTCAGAGCGCGTCAAGGTAAGGATCCCGTCCAAGGCCAAAAAGGGCGAGATCATCGAGATCAAGACCCAGCTCAGCCACGACATGGAAACCGGCCTGCGCAAGGATGGGGCTGGCAAGACCATTCCCAGGCATATCATCGCCCGCTTCACCTGCACCTGGAATAACGAGCCGGTCATCAGCTCCGATTGGCATCAGGCGGTATCGGCCAATCCCTTCGCCAGTTTCTTCGCCTTGGCCACGTCCAGCGGCAAGATCAAGCTGAGCTGGTTCGACGAGAACGGCGAAACCCTGGAATACATTCACGACATCATCGTCGAATAACACCCTGGGCAAGCTTTATACGCAACAATACTTACCGCCCCCTTCGCCTTATACAGCACTGTCTTTCGTCAATATTTATAATTTGGCAGCAATAAAGCTTCGGCATATCATGCATGAACGATGCACCTAATCAGGGGCGTCCGCGTCATCGAATTGCAGATGTGAGGCTGTTCGCGGCCCACAGCCCGAACGCCCAAGGGGCTCCCATGCTGAAGAATCTCCCAATCGCTATCCGGCTTGCCCTGGCGCTGATCATTCCGCTGGTGGCCGTCATCGTCTATTCCGGCCTCAACCTGTCGGAAAAGAACAGACAGGCCGATGAGATGGAACAGGTGGAGGACCTGGCGCGCCTGGCGCCCGCCATCAGCGCCCTGGTCCACGAACTTCAGAAGGAGCGCGGCACCTCGGCAGGCTTCGTCGGCAGTAAGGGCGAAAAGTTCAAGGACCGTCTGCCCGAACAGCGCAAGCTCACCGACGCAAAGCTGGCCGAACTCTCCACCGCCTTGGGGCGCTTTCCCGCCGCCGCCTATGGTCCGGGCTTTACGGCCAAGCTGGACGCCGCCGACACCGCCTTGAAGGGCCTGACCGAAAAACGCGCCGCCATCAGCAATCTCACCCTCGCCTTGGGCGAAGCCACAGGCTATTACACCGCCACCATCGCCCGGCAACTGGCGGTGATCGAGGAAATGGCGGTGGCGAGCCGCGACACCCGCGTCACCAAGGCCATCATCGCCTATGTCCAGCTGCTGCAGGGCAAGGAGCGGGCGGGTCAGGAGCGGGCCACGGCCAGCGGTGGCTTTGCCGCCAAGGCCTTCTCGCCCGCCCTGCATCGCAGTTTCACCCAGTTGATCGCCCGCCAGGAGGTGTTCTTCGAAACCTTCGCCAAGAACGCCGAGCCGGATCTGCGCCAGGCCTTCGAGAAAATCCAGTCCGATCCTGCGGTCAAGGAGGTGGACCGCATGCGCGCCGTGGCCCTGGACGCCCCCTTCACCAACGATCTGGGCGGCGTCGAGGCCCCCGTCTGGTTCGACACCATCACCAAGAAGATCGACCTGCTGAAACAGGTGGAGGACATGGCCTCGGCGGCTCTGGTGGACATGGCCAACAAGGGGCATGCCGCCACGCTCGGCGCCCTTTACGCCTATCTGACCACCACCCTGGTCGTCCTGACATTGGGCATCATACTGACCACGATCATCGCACGCGGCATCACCCGCCCGCTGGCCGAAATGACCTTCGACATGACCAAGCTGGCCGAAGGCGACAAAGGTGTGCCCATCAACGGATTGGAACGCAGGGACGAGATCGGAGCCATGGCCCGCGCCGTGGAGATCTTCAAGGAAGGACTGATCCGCGCCGACCATTTGGAGGAAGAGCGGCATCGGGCCGAAGACGCCAAGGACAAACGGTCCAAGGTCATCGACAACCTGCTGCGCGAATTCAACGAAGAGGTCGGCGACGCCCTGGCGGGCATGGCGTCCACCGCCACCGAACTGGAAGCCACGTCCCGCTCGCTCTCATCCACGGCCGAGGACACTTCGGCCCAGGCCTCGGCGGTGGCGGCCGGTGTCGAGGAAACCGCCGTCAGCATGCGCACCGCCGCTGGCTCGGCCGAGCAACTGGCCCAGACCGGACAAGACATCACCCGCAAGGTTCAGGACTCGGTGCGCATCAGCGATGAAGCCTCGGCGGAAGCGCGGCGCACCAGCCAGTTGATCGATGGACTGGCCTCGGCGGTGGGCAAGATCGGGGCCGTGGTGGCCTTGATCAACGATATCGCCGCCCAGACAAACCTCTTGGCGCTCAACGCCACCATCGAGGCGGCCAGGGCGGGCGAGGCGGGAAAAGGCTTCGCCGTGGTGGCGGGCGAGGTCAAGCATCTGGCCAACCAGACCGCCAAGGCCACCGAGGAAATCGCCGGACAGATTTCCGCCGTGCAGAAGGTCACCGCCGAGGCCGTCACGGCCATCACCGCCATCACCTCGGTGATCGAGCAGGTGCATCAGGTGGCGACCGGCATCGCCCAGGCGGTGCACCAACAAGACGGCGCCACCAAGGAAATCGCCGAGAATGTCCATCAGGTCGCCGACGCGGCGGGTGAGATCAGCGCCAATGTGGCCGGGGTGAACAATGCGGCTGAAGACACCAAGCAAGCCTCGACCGAGGTTCTGCAAACGGCCCAGGACGTCTCGGAACGGGCCAACAGACTGCGCGACCGCGTCGACAGCTTCCTGACCTCCATCCGTATAGCCTAGCAGGAACGCCCAACCATGCAGTACAGCATCAAGACGTCCGGCAACGGTGCCGAATTAACCATCAAGGGGCGGCTGACCTTCACCGAGGCCGCGACCTTCCCCAAAATCCTGGCCGAGATGGATAAGATAGGCCAGTCTCACTGGGCTATCCGCCTGGACGACCTGACCACCATCGATTCCACCGGGATGAGTTTGTTCGTCCACGTCTACGATGGCGCCAACGCCGCGGGGACCAAGGTGGTGATCCATGGCGCCAAGGGCGTGGTCCGCGAAGCCCTGAACCGCGCCGCCTTCCAGACCCTGTTCGAGATCCGATAAGAAGACTCAGCAGCCCCGCCAAACCGGCGGGCGTTTGTCCAAAAAGGCGTCGATCCCCTCGGCGGCATCGGCGGCCAGCATGTTCTCGGTCATCACCTGCGAGGCATGGGCATAGGCGTCGTCCAGCCCCATCTCAAGCTGGCGGTAGAACGCCTCCTTGCCCAGCTTCAGAGTATAGGACGACTTGGACGCGATCAGCCGGGCCATGGAGGCCACTTCCGCATCCAGGGATTCCGGCGCCACCACATGATTGACCAGTCCCCAGCGCTCGGCGGTCCCGGCATTGATGGGATGGCCCGACAGCAGCATCTCCATGGCCTGCTTGCGCCCCACGGCACGCGACAGGGCGACCATGGGGGTCGAGCAGAACAGGCCGATATTGACGCCGGGCGTGGCGAATTTCGCCCCCTCGGCGGCATAGGCCAGATCGCAGCTGGCCACCAATTGGCAACCGGCCGCCGTGGCCATGGCGTGGACCTTGGCGATCACCGGCTGGGGCAGCCGCACCACGGCGCGCATCACCCTTGAACACAGGGCGAAGACTTCCGCCACCTCTTCGCGGCTTTGCAGAGCGCGCATCTCCTTCAAGTCATGCCCGGCGCAAAAGGCGGGGCCATTGGCGCCCAGCACCACGACCCTCACCGATCGATCCTTGGCGATGTCGGCCAGATGGGTTTCCATCTCGGTCATCAAGGCCACCGACAGGGCATTGCGGGCCGCCGGGCGGTTCAGGGTCAGGGTGGCGATTCCCGCCTCGTCGCGGCGGATCAGGATGGACTCGACCTCGGACATAGCAAACCTTCCTTGCCATCGGCGGCGGGAATCTCCGACACTGGTCCGACCAGTTTACCCAGGAGGCCCGATGTCCGCCATCTCCGCCGAACAGTTCAACGCCCTTCTCATGGAAAAGCTGCCCATGGCCCGCGATCTGGCCATCCGGGCCGAGACCCTGGGCAAGGGAACGGCGCGGCTTGTGATGCCCTTCGGCCCCCATTTGACCCGGCCGGTGGACGTGGTCTGCGGCCCGGCCCTGATGACCCTGGCCGACGTGGCGCTCTACGCCGCCGTGCTGACCCAGATCGGGCAGCAGGAAATGGCGGTGACCAGCAATCTCAATATCAGCTTCCTGCGCAAGGCCGAGCGTTGCGACATCATCGCCGAAGCCAGCCTGCTCAAATTGGGCCGCCGCCTGGCCATGGGAGCGGTGGAACTGATCGCGGCAGGCACCGACGAACTGGTCGCCCATGTCACCGCCACCTACGCCATCCCTTAAGGGAAGAGACCAATGATCTCCACCATGACGACCTTCACCCTTCGCAAGCCCATCACGCGCGAAGAGGCCCGCGCCATCTTCCTCAGCACCGCCCCAAAGTATCAGGCTGTACCGGGCCTGATCCGCAAGACCTACATCTTGTCCGAGGACGGGACCGTGGCGGGCGGCCTCTATCTTTGGAATTCGCGGGCGGAGGCGGAGGCCTTGTACACCCCGGAATGGCGCGCCTTCGTGACTGAAAAATACGGCACCGAGCCGGTCGTCGCCTATTTCGAAAGCCCCGTCGTGGTCGACAACCTGACGCAGCAGATTCTCAGCGACGCCTAGCCGAAACGATTGCCTCCACCGCCTCGGCGATGTGGCGGGGACGCTTGTCGATACCGGCCAGCTTGACCTCGCCAGGGCGCGGATCGATCTCGGCGATCTTGTTGCCCTGTTCCACCGGCACGCCGTCATGGGTCAGGCCGCGCACGATGCCGTCGAACAGCGCCTCGACCAGCGCATCGCCGATGCAGGCCACCACATCGCCTTGCCTCACCCGCTGACCGATCTCGGCCTCGGCGCGCAAGAGTCCGGCGATGGGCGCATAGCGGAAGCGCGAGCGGGCCTGGCCCAGCACGGCGCGCGGCTCGCCCGCCAGGGGCAAGGTGGACCCGCTGCGCACCACTTCGCCCAACCGGTCCCACGAGGTCTCCACCGCCACGTCCACATTGAGGCCGATACGACAGCCCGGCCCCATGCCGATCACCAGCGGCGCCAGACCGATCTGGGGTTCGGGGGCCTGCTGCTTGTTCATGCGGGCATCCACCAGCACCGCCCAGGGCCACGCCGCCAGCGCCGTTGAAAACTCCATGGCGAGCAACGGAATCTCGCCCTCCTGCCAGGCGACGGCGATGGCCTGGGGATCGGCGGCTTTGCGGGCGCGCAAGCCCTCAAGCTCGGCCTCACCATGGAAATAGGCATCGGAAAAGGCCATGCGGCGGCGGATGGCGATGGGGGGCTTTGACGATTGCAGCGCGACCTGAAAGCCACTCCAGACCAGATGACAGGCGATGGCCGAAGCGATCTCGCCGGTCCCGCGGATCAGGATCTCAGTACCCACGGGGCCCCATCAACCCGCCCAGGACCTGATCGGAATAAATGGCGATGACCTGTTCCTTGCTCAGCCGTCCATGGGGCCTGAACCAGGTGCAGACGCCGGTCAGCATGCTGAGGATGCCATAGGCAGCCACATGGGCGTCGCCACAGCGGAACAGCCCCGCCGCCTCGCCCTGGTCGAGGATTTCAACCAGGCGGCGTTCGTAACGGCGCCGCAGGGTGACGATCTCTTCGTAATGATTGGGCTCGAGCGAGCGCAGTTCAGAGGCCCCGATGAACACTTCGCGCTTGCGTACGATGTGATAGGTGACGTGGAAGGCCACGAAAGCGCGCAGACGCTCTTCCGCGCCTTGCCCCTCCACCAAGGCCATGGCGGCGTCGAACTGCAAGAACAGTTCGTCCATATGGGCGCGGATCAGATCGAAGAGCAGATCTTCCTTGGTGCTGATGTGATTGTAGAGCGAGCCCACCTGAATCCCGACCTCGGCGGCCAACTGGCGCAGGCTCATGGCCTCATAGCCGTGCTCGTAGATCAGTTTGAGGCCCGCCTTGCGGATCGCCTCCATGGTGCGGGGGCCGTGGGACCCAATCGTCCGGGCCATGGCCTAGCCCGGCTGACGCGCACGGGCCTCGACAGGCGCAGCGAAGACATAGCCCACCGACCGCACGGCGCGGACCGGCAGGTTCTCGCCGGTGGCGGCATTGACCTTGCGCCGCAGCCGGGCCATCACCGCGTCAATGCTGCGGTCATCATAGCCGCCCACACTCTTTCCCAGGGCGGCGGCGATATCGTCGCGCGCCACCGAAGCGCCGGGCTCGTGAGTCAAGGTCTGCAAGACCCGGTATTCGGCATTGGTCAAGGGCACCCGGTGGCCATTGGGGGTGATCAGCGACCAGCTGGCGGCATCGAAGCCCCAGGTCTGGTTGCCGTCCTCGCGGCCTTCCCGCTTTTCCTCGGCCGGGGCCTCGCTCAGGCGGCGGGTCAGACTGTGGATCACCGCTTCCAGTTCGCGGAACTGCACCGGCTTGACCAGATAGGCGTCGGCCCCGGCGGTCAGGCCCAGCACCCGGTCGTCCAACTGTCCCCGCGCGGTCAGCATGATGATGCCGACCTTGCTGGACGAACGCAGCCGGGCCGCGATGGAAAACCCGTCCTCGCCGGGAAGGTTGACGTCGAGGACCAGAAGATCAGGAGCGAAGTCCGGCAGAAGAGCATCCATCTCGACGCCCGACCCTGCCCGCTGCACGTTCATTCCGACCAGGGAAAGATAGCGGCAAATGGAACCGCAAAGATCAGGGTCATCCTCGACAACCATTACCTTGATCATGTTTCCCCCAAAAAACGGCTACAGTTCTTAGGTTGATTTCACCATACTTCACTAAACTCATATCTAGAGCTTAAGTATTACGTCAATTGGTTTTATCAACTGCCGCTGACGGCAACCAAATGTCGAAAGCAGTCCCAGCACCCGCCTGACTGTCCACGGAAATGGCGGCGCCGTGCAGATCCATGATCCGCTTGACGATGTAGAGCCCCAAACCAGCTCCGCGGACACGGTCCGACTTGGTGGAGCGGTAGAATTTCTCGAAGATGCGGGGCTGCTCCTCCGGAGCGATCCCCGGCCCCAGATCCTTGACCCGGACCTGAACCGCGTCTGGATGGATGATCACATCGACGCTCACCGGGTCATGGGGAGGCGAAAATTTCAGTGCATTTTCAATCAGATTGGAAAAGGCGATCCGCAAGAGGGTGGGGTCGGCCTTGACGAGCCCCCGCTCCTGCGCCCGGACCACAAGCTCCCGGTTCCCGGCGAAGGGCCGCTTGTCGTCACAAATGTCCATGAGCATACGGGTCACATCCACGCTGCCGAGTTGCAACTGCATGGCCGAGGCGTCAAGCCGGTCGTCTGCCAGGCACACATCGATGAGTTCGGACATCCGGCGCACGGCACGGCGGATTTTCGCGATCTCGTCCCCGGCCTCGTCATTGGCATTGAGATAGATCCGCAGCAATTGCGAAGCCGCCTCGATGATCGCCAACGGAACCCTGAACTCGTGCGAGACCATGGCCAGGAAATTGCGTTGTTCGCGCGTGGCCTGACGCTCCGCCTCCAGCGCCGCCTCGGCACGGCGCCGGCCGAGTCGAAGCATCCCCTCCAGTTCCTTGCGCGTGGTGATGTCGTTGAGGCAGACCAGGGCGCAATCCTGGCCGCCATGAAAAAACCTCACCGCCGACAGCAGAACCCAGCGTTCCTCATCGGGCTGCCGTCTGACCCGAATTTCGCTTCCCAGCACCGCTCCGCTGGCCGCCAGTTGCAGGACCAGGATATCCCGATCGGCCGCATCGACATAAAACTTGGTCACGTCCTGGCCGATGCAGAATGCCGGAGCGACATTCAGCAGTTCCGAAGCCGGTCCGTTCAAGAAGGTCACGATGCCGTCGGGAAAGCTCGACACCACCATGGGAAACGGAGCCGCGTCGAGAATGGCGCGCAATTGTCCTTCCCGTTCTCTCACCCGATCCTCGGCGGCGCGGCGCTCGGCGATTTCCATGGCCAGAGCGGCATTGGATTGCGCCAATTCCTGGGTGCGCAGCCGGACCCGCTCTTCCAGGGCCTTTTCGACCAGTTGCGCCGATTCCAGTTGGGCCTGCCGGTCCTGAAGGCGACGGGCCTCGATGGCGGCCCCACGCCAGATCAGGCCGGACCCGATCAGCAACAGATGGGCGCAGGCACCGTAATGGGCGACGAGATCCAGTTCCATGGGGATATCGGCAAGGCCCAACGCCCGCGCCACGATGGTGGCATTGATCAGAAACGGAATCTGGACGGCCGCCAGATACCATCGCGTGATGGCCTCGCCATCGACGACCCGCCGCAGACCCAAGACGGTGGTGACCAGAAAGAACACCGGCAACATCGAGACGATCACAGGCGCCGCAAGCCCGTAAAACCCGGCGGGAACCGACAGCGCGGACCATTGGCACCCGCGCCCCAAAATCCTGTAGACACGGTTCATCCGGGGAAAATACGTCTCAAGTTCCATGACGCGGGCGGCGAAAAGGACGGCAGCCCCGGACGCCAGACAGAGCGATATGCCCAGCAGATGATCGGCCACCAAAGGCATCTCGGGAAACAGGAACTGCGAGGCAAGCCCGTCTCTGGCCAGATACATGACCTCTACCGGGAATGCATATGTAATGTAGCCCAGATAGAGGCGATCGCGGCCAGCGGCATACTGAACCAGGGCAAGCAGAATCAGGATGACCGATGCGCCATGGGCAAGACCATGGGCGATCTGGCTGTTGGATACGCGCAAGGCGAAACCTTCTGGCGACAGGATCTGCGCCGATACCGAAATGGTGCTGGTGGACTTGATCCTCAGATAAACCCGAAGCGGCAAATCGTCGGGCAGATGAAGGCGAAAGACCAGCGTGCGGTAAGCCAACTGGCGTGCGGAAAAGGGGACGCGGTCTCCGATGGTGACGGCCCGAAATCCGCCTTGCCCATCCCCGGTGAACAAGGTCACCTCATCGAGAAAGGCGGGCTCCACCTCCAGCAGCCAGTCGGCGGAGGCATCGGCTGTCCGGCGAATCTCGGCGCTCAGCCACCAGGCCCCCCGATCATATCCGGCGGCGAGATTGCCCGGCAGGGGCGCAAACCCATGGGCGGCCTCCGATTGGGCCACATCCTCGATGCGAAGCGTTCCCGATGGATCACGCAAAGCTGACCACTGCCCGCCAAGAGGCTGTAGTTGGGTCTCGGGCGACAAGACCGTCGCGGCGCCAGCCAATGGGGCAAACGCCGTCATCACCCACAGCGCCAGGGCCATGATCGCGGCGAACCGCTCTGCCAATCTCATTCCCATGGATGCGCGCACTCCCCGCCCACGCCACCTGAAACCGGTACACCGAAGAAGCAACAAGTGCAATGGTTGCAGTCGGATTGGCTTGCCTTTGATAGCAACATCCTATTAGTTCTAGTTGGTATGAGTAGGGGGAAAACTCAAATTTCATGTCTTTCGCGGAAGCTGCCGTTACTGGCGGCCTTGTTGGTCTGCGCCGAATCGGCCCAGGCGACGGAACCGCCGAAACTGCAACCCGACCAGTCCTTCATCGATACCCGCTACATGGGCCGTCACGCCGGTCAGGACGTGCCGCCCACCATGCTGCTCACCGACCTGCCCGTGGCAGAGCCGCTGATGCCCGCCAAGACGGCTTGGCCGACCGAGTTCTTCGCCCAGCGCCGCGCTGTGGCGGCCTCGGGCAATGTGGCGCTCACCGGTGGGTTTCAGGGCAATGGAAATGTTTCGACCGAAGCCGCTTTGACCAATATGGACATGGGCGGCGTCTCTTTATGGGGCGGCGCCCGCCACGACCACGTCAAGCCCTATGAGGATGGCGCCGGTCAGCGGGTGAATTACGGCTATGACCGGGTCAACACCCAACTGGCGGCGGCCTGGCGCCCCGCCCCTGAAAGCCGCCTGTCCGGCTTCCTCATGCGCGACGCCTTCACCAACCACCGCATTCCCAATTACGGCATCGACGCCACCCGGCTGGACCGCTACGTCGCCTCGACGGTCTTCGAGCATGCCCCCAAGGAGTCCGGGTTCGACCGGGTGGAAGCGGGGGTGGTCTTCGACGCTCTTAGCTACGACGCCGACAATACCAGCCTGCGGGACCGGGGCAGCCTGGGTCTGAAATACAACGGATTGTGGACCACCACCCGCGGCGTGATGCGGGGCCAGTTCACCACCGGCGCCTTCCGCAATACGGTGAGCGCCGATTTCGGCCTGCTGAAATACAATATCGACATCGATGCCCTGTACCCGTCGCAGGGCCAGGCCGTGCACCGCATGCCCGATGTCCAGACCTTGCAGGCGGGACTGACCTTCGCCACCACCACCAAACTTTCGGCCCAGGACGCCCTCAGCGCCGCCCTGCGTCTGGACGCGATCCATTCCGACGCCAATGACCGCAGCCAGCTGCCGCCGGTTTCAGGAAGCGGCGCCTCGTCCTTCCAGGTCACGCCACAGCAATTGTGGAACCGCTATTACGGCAATACGGATTCCAATCCGAGCAATCTGAACATCAGCGCCCGCCTCATGGCGACCCACGACACCGAGGACAAGACCGGGCGATTGCATGCCGATCTGCGCCGGGCCGTACGCAGCCCCGATGCGGGCGAACGCTTCTACGCCAGTTCCGGTCCTGTCGCCCTCGTCCAGGTGGGCAACCCGCAACTGAACCCGGAGGCCCACCACCGCCTCGAATTGGGAGCACGCCAGGATGGCGGCGGCTTCAAAGGTAATTTCGCGCCGGACAATCCCACCGGATCCTGGCGGGTGGCCGTATCAGGCTATGGCGACCGGGTCGTTGACTTCATCACCGCCGACCGGGCGCATGGCCAGCCGGGAATCCTGAAAAGCGACGGCGCCATCATCTACCGCAACGTGGACGCCTATCTGGCCGGAGCGGTCATGGAAGGCTGGTGGCAGGTCTCGGAGAATTGGGGGGCTCGGGCCAGGCTGTCCTGGACGCGCGGCGAGAACCTCACCGATTCACGCCCCCTCTATCAGATTCCCCCGCTGGACGGCGAAATGGTCCTCGAACACCGACGGGAACTGGCCCCCGACACCGTGGGGTCAGCGGGGGCCCGACTCAGTTTCGCCGCCACACAGAACCGCATCGACGCCTATAACGCCACTGGTTCTGGCTCTGACACGGCGGGCGGCACGGCGGGCTGGGCGCTGCTCGACCTGTTCGCCGGGGTGGCGCTGGGGGACAGGGCCGCCCTGACCACCGGGATCGCCAATGTGCTGGACAAGCACTATCACCTTCACGTCAATCCGCTGCCGCAAAGCCCCACGACCCGGCTGCAATGGGCACCGGGCCGCAACGCCTTCGTCCAGGCGACGGTCAGTTTTTAACTCTTAGGCCGTGGGGGTTGCTGCGTCCAGCAGCATGGCGCGGAACAGGGCCAGCAGGGAGGTGTCGATCTCGTTGCCCATGCGCTCGACCATCATGGTCAGCGCATCTTCCGGCGACATGGGCTCCTTATAGACCCGGCGGTCGGTCAGCGCCCCGAAGATGTCGACGATGGAGGCCATGCGCGCCAGTTCGTTAAGCTGCGAGCCCTGAAGTCCGGCGGGATAGCCCGTGCCGTCCAGTTTCTCGTGATGCTGGGCGGCGATGGTCAGAACGCCCTTAGGCAAATGCTCGCACAGCTTCAGATAATCCACCGACCGCGGCACATGGCTGCGCATGACCTGTAATTCCACATCGTCCAGACGGCCAGGCTTGTTCAGCACCTCGTGGGGGATGCCCATCTTGCCGATATCGTGCAGCAGACCGCCGGTGGCCAGCAGATTGAGATCCTCGCCCTTCAGCCCGATCGTGTGGCCGAACAGGGACAGCAGGGTCGCCACCCGAAGGGAGTGGACATAGGAATAGTTGTCGTGGCCCTTGACCCCGTTGAGGATCACCTTGAAGTCGTGATTGCTGACCGCGTCCACCAGGGGACCGCAGGCCTCGGTGATTTCGGTGTAGACCAGGGGCTGGCCCTTGTCGATGAGGTCGGAGATGTTGTTGAAACTGTCCACCGTGCGGCGCAGCGATTCCTTGTACTGGGGCGCCAGATTCTCCCACTCGGCTTCCACCGTCTTGTTGACCAGCCCCGAAATGGTCTTGATCAGCGTCGAGCGGCGGTAGGGCTTCTCCAGACAGGCGTCGGTGTCATAGGCGGCGCTGCCCAGTTGCGAGATGGGGCGCGCCAGGGTGCGGATGATAGGCACACCCTTCAGCAGTTTGCGGGTGATCCCGATGGGGTCGCCCCCCATACGCGGCAAGACCTGTTCGTCCAGGAGGACCACGCAGGGCGGGGTCTTGGCCAGCTTTTCCATGGCATGGTCGAAGCTGTCGAACGCCGCGACCTGATAGAACGACATCAAGGCCGAGACCACTTGCTGGCGATGCCCCTGATGGGCATCCACCACGGCCACCAGAATCTTGCGGGAGTGATCGGCCAGTTCGGGATTGGTTACCTTGGGAGAACTCATGCGGGACAGCCTCGGCTTGCACAAACCTCCCGGCCACTCGCGAATCCTCGCCACGCGTTGTCAGAGCCGGTCATTTCCCTGTCTCATGTTCTAGCAATTCCCCTCCCATCAGTATGGGGAAACCATTATCAACATGCAACACACGCTCGGTGACGAATCCACGTCTGCCCGGCTCAAAAAGTAGGCCCTCTTCCCAAGGGAAGAGGGCCCGCCATTTCGCCGAAGTGGCAAAAACGGATCAATACATGTGCTGGCCGCCATTGACCGAGAGGGTCGAGCCGGTGATGAAATCGGCTTCGTCGGCGATCAGGAACATGACGCAGCGCGCAATGTCCTCGGCGCGCCCCAAACGGCCCACCGGGATCTTGGCGATGATCTTTTCCAGAACCGCGGGCGGCACGGCGCGGACCATATCGGTGTCCACATAGCCGGGCGCGATGGCGTTGACGGTGATGTTCTTAGCGGCGCCTTCCTGGGCCAGGGCCTTGGTGAAGCCGTGGATGCCCGACTTGGCGGCGGCATAGTTGACCTGGCCGTACTGACCGGCCTGGCCGTTGATGGAGCCGATATTGACGATACGGCCGAACCCACGCTCACGCATGGAATCGATGGCCAGACGCGCCATGTTGAAGCACGAGGTCAGGTTGGTGTGAATCACCTCTTCCCACATCTGATAGCTCATGCGGTGCAAGGTGGCGTCACGGGTGATACCGGCATTGTTGACGATGATCTCGACCGGGCCGTGCTCGGCGGTAATCTTGGCGATGGCGGCTTCGCAGGCGGGATAGCTGCCCACATCCCACTTCATGGAGGGAATGCCGGTATCGGCGGTGAACTTGGCCGCAGCCTCGTCATTGCCGCCGTAATTGGCCACCACTTTGTAGCCGGCCTTCTTCAAGGTCACCGAAATCTCGCGGCCAATGCCGCGGGTGCCGCCGGTCACAATTGCTAAACGACCCATGGACTTCTCCTCTATTACTGTGTCTCCGCTCGGATCTTTGCTGCCGGTTCGCTCCGGCTGTCCGATCTGTAAATCCGTCCTGTGGAAAGCGGGGAAGCCGCCGGGCGGGCGCGGCTCCCCCTTATTTCAAAACCCGGTCAGATCAGCGCTCGACGCACAGAGCGATGCCCATGCCGCCGCCGATGCACAGGGTGGCAAGACCCTTCTTGGCATTGCGCTTGCCCATTTCGTGCAGCAGGCCGACCAGGATGCGGGCGCCCGAGGCGCCGATGGGATGGCCGATGGCGATGGCGCCGCCATTGACGTTCACCTTGGAGGTGTCCCAGCCCATGCCCTTGTTGACCGAAATGGCCTGGGCGGCGAAGGCCTCATTGGCCTCGATCAGGTCCAGGTCCTCGTGCTTCCAGCCCAGCTTGGCCAGCAGCTTCTGCGAGGCGGGAACCGGACCATAGCCCATGGTGCTGGGATCGACACCGGCGGTGGCCCAGCCAGCGATGCGGGCCAAGGGCGTGATGCCGCGCTTATCGGCTTCCTTGGCGGTCATCAGGACCAGGGCGGCGGCGCCGTCATTGATGCCCGAAGCATTGGCGGCGGTCACCGTGCCGTCCTTCTTGAAGGCGGGCTTGGGCTTGGCGATCTGGTCGAGAGTGGCGCCCATGCGGACGAACTCGTCGGTGTCGAACAGCTTCTCTTCCCGCTTGACCGTGATGGTGACGGGAGTGATCTCGTCCTTGAACTTGCCAGCCTTGATGGCGGCCTCGGCCTTGTTCTGCGACGCCAGGGCGAAGGCGTCCTGCTCCTCGCGCGAAATCTGGAACTTCTCGGCCAGATTCTCGGCGGTGATGCCCATGTGGATGGGGTTGAAGGCGTCGGTCAGGCCGTCCTTGATCATGGTGTCGACCAGGGCGGCGTCGCCCATCTTGACGCCGCCGCGCATATAGATGGCGTGCTGAGCGTTGCTCATGCTCTCCTGGCCGCCGGCGACGATGATGTTGGCATCGCCCAGCTTGATGGCCTGGAAGCCGAGCGCCACGGCGCGCAGGCCCGAGCCACACAGCTGGTTGATGGCCATGGCGGTGGCGGTGTTGGGAATACCGGCCTTGATGGCGGCCTGACGGGCGGTGTTCTGGCCACAGCCGGCGGACAGGATGTGACCCAGCAGAACCTCGTCCACGGCCTCGGCCTCAACCCCGGCGCGCTTGAGCGCCTCACGGATGACGATCTCGCCCAGCTGGGCCGCCTGCAATCCGGCCAGGGAGCCGTTGAACGAGCCGACGGGAGTGCGGGTGGCGGCGGCGATAACGATGTCGGTCATGAGCTTGTTGTCTCCTCGGGTGGATATAGGGCCGCATGGGGCGGGACCACTTGGGGGAGATATCTTTCTGGTCTAATTCCAGAAAGCTGCCTCCCCCCGCTTTCATAGCGCTTCGGTTACCCCTTATGCAACCGGTCTAAACGCCTGCTCTGCGGTGCAGCCATCGCATGAGCGGCCCGTAGACCTCGGTCTTGGCGCGCGGTCCGGTCAGCATGCCCACATGCCCGCCGGACAGTCGCATCAGCTTGGCACTTGGGATGCGTTCCCACAATGGTAAAGCGGAGGCTGGCGGCACAATCCTGTCGCGATGGGGAATCATGACCAAAGTGGGAATTGTAACTTCATCGGGGTTGACGGGCCTGCCTTCGATACACCAGCGCCCCTCCACGGGATCGTTTCCGCCGTACCAGCCGAACAGGCATTCGCGGGCCACGGGCCCGGCCAGGGCGACACCGTCATTGGCCCAATCTTCCAGCGCCACGAAATCGCGCGCCCTGGCGCTCCTGCGCTTCAAACGGGCAAAAGCCGTGAATTTGCGGGCGGCCAGGCCGGGATCGAGACCGGCGAACATGGCCTGAAGCATGTCCACCGGCACCTCGCCCACCCCATCGATCAGGGCGCCCATGGGCTGGGCCAGGGCCTTCATCAGCACGGCGTTGGATTCGCGACCGGTGACGAAGTCGAAGGGCGTGGCCAGCAGCACCAGAGCCGACACCGATTCGGGGCGCCGCTGGGCCAGGGCCAGGGCCAGCAGCCCGCCCATGCAATAGCCCACCACCGCCGGTTTTCGTCCGGTGAGGCGCAGCACCTCGTCCAGGGCCGCCCCCAGCCTTCCTGCGATGTAGTCGGTCAGGGTGAAATTCTTCTCCGCCTCGCCCGGCGCGTCCCAGTCCACCAGGAACGGCGCCAATCCCTTGGCGGCAAGATAGCGCATCAGGCTGCGCTTTTGCGTCAGGTCCAGGATATAGGCGCGGTTGATCAGCGATGGCACCACCAGGACCGGACGCGCATTGTCGCAATCGGGCAGGCGGTAATCGCGCAAACATGTGGTGCCCTGGCGCCAGATTTCGGGCGCGGGCGGCAGGGATCGCCGATAGGGATGGTGGCGATAGGCATCGATACCAGCGAGAAAGGCCTCGTGACGGCGGATGGATTCGGCGGCGACGGCCTCGTCAAGCCGGGTCCAGGCGTCGGGTCCCGCGTCCTTTAGGCTTTGCGCCAGATCTTGCCCCGCTTGCGCCAAGGGCGGCTTCCAGCCGAGCGATCCGTCCTTCAAGTGCTTCAACGCGGCGCGCGAGCTCATCAGGGTCGAGGCGTGGGTCATGAGATGCAGCGGCAGTGGCCGCGGCCCGGTCCGGGGTACCGGATTGCCCTGTCCGCTCATCCGCTTTCGGTCCACCATGGGGTTGGTTCACCTTCAGCCCGGTGGCCTGGGCCACCGCGGCAGCGCTCTGCGTCATCATGGCCACGCCGCGGGCAACAGCCTCGGCAAGGGCGGGATCGGCGGCCACGGCCGCCACCTGTTCCTGCCACAGGTCGAGATAGCGGCGCGCAAGCGCCTGAAAATCGGGTGGCGCGTCAGACATGGCCGGATCATAGCCCAGGCACCATCCCTTGACCATACGGACCGGGCGCATTTCACCAAGGCGCAAGAAAATTGTTGCCAATCGACGCGCCCCGTAAAACTCTGTTACTGTTGGTGCAATGCAGCGGGCAATGCCGCCCTCCGAACAGAATCGAGACAAACAGCAGATGTCAGAGTCCCAGACCTCCGCCAAGGCCCCGATCACGATCAAGAAATACGCCAATCGCCGTCTGTACAACACGGCGACCAGCAGCTATGTCACCCTGGACCACCTGTCCCAGATGGTGAAGGACGGTGACGATTTCGTGGTCTACGACGCCAAGACCGGCGAGGATATCACCCGCTCGGTTCTGACCCAGATCATCGTCGAAGAAGAATCCAAGGGTGGACAGAACCTGCTGCCCATCAGCTTCCTGCGCCAGTTGATCGGCTTTTACGGCGATTCCCTGGGCGGGCTGGTGCCGCGCTACCTGGAATATTCCATGCAGGCCTTCTCCCATAACGAACAGCAGATGCGCGACTATATGCGCAACGCGCTGGAAGGGATGTTCCCCTTCGGCCCGTTCGAGGACATGGGCAAGAAGAACATGGCCTTCATGGAAAGCGCCATGAAGATGTTCTCGCCCTTCTATCCCCATGGCGCCGACGGCTCCTCGCCCAAGGTCGAGGATCTGCAGGCCAGCGTTTCCGCCCTGCAAAAGCAGATCGATCAGCTGACCAAGAAGAAGTAGGGGGAAGCGGGCTGCGCGCCCGCTTGCCTTTCCTTTCTACGGCACCGGCCTTCCCACCGCCACGAAGGACAGGGCGTCGGCGTCCAGCAGCCGCTTTGCGGCGTGGCGCGCGTCATCCATGCTGACCTTTTCGATCATGGCGGCGCGGCGATCCAGGAAGTCGATACCCAGCTTGTCCACCTGCATCTGCACCAATAGGGCGGCGATGGCCGTGGTGGAATCCTGGCTTAGAGGAAACGAGCCGTTGAGATAGGTCTTGGCGTCGGCCAGTTCCTTCTCGGTCGGCCCTTCGTCGTGCATGCGGCGGAACTCTTGCCTGATCAGCCGGACGGATTCGCCGAACCGCGAGGCTTCGGTGGCCACCGAACCGATAATCATGCCGGAATGGGCAAGGGGCGACAGATAGGAGGTGACGGAATAGGCCAGTCCGCGCTTTTCCCGCACCTCCTCGGTCAGGCGCGACGCGAAGCCGCCGCCGCCCAGGATGTAGTTCACCACATAGGCGGCATACCATTGGGGATCGTCGCGGCGCAGGCCGGGCAGCACGAAGAGCGCCGTGGTCTGGGGATTGTCCTTGGGGATCAGGCTGAGCCCGGCCGGAGCATGGGCCGCCACATCACTGATCTCACCCAGGGTTCCCGTGGCGGGAAGGGCACCGAACACCTCGTCCAGGCGACGCGCCAGTTCGTCCGGCGTCATGTCACCGACCACCGCCACCACCAGCCGGTCGCGGGTCAGCTGAGCCCGCGCCAGGGCGCGCAGATCGGCCACCTGGATGGTCTTGACCGTCTCGACCGCGCCCCGCGGCGATCGGGCATAGGCGTGACCGGCAAAAGCAGTCTCGAAAAGGCGGCGCGAGGCCTGGGCGCCGGGGTCCTGGCTTTCGCGCATCAGGCCAGCCAGCAACTGACCCCGGATGCGCTCCACCGGCTCCTTGTCGAAGCGCGGCTGGGAGAGAGACAGGCGGAACAGGTCGAAGGCGGCGTCCTTGTTCTCGGACAATGTCTTGAGATGCCCAGCGAAGGAGTCCCGCCCGGCATTGAAGCCCAGCGTGATGACCTTGTCCTCGAGGATCTGCTGAAAGGCCTGGGAGTCATAGGGACCCGCACCTTCGTCCAGCAGGGCCGCCATCATGCCCGCCAGCCCGGATTTGGCCGCCGGATCATGGGCGGCACCGCCCTTGAAGGCGATCTCCATGGCGATAATCGGGTTGGAATGATCCTGGACCAGCCAGGCCTCGATTCCCTTGGCGCTGGTTACCTTCTCCACCGTTACGGCAGCGGCGGGAAGGCTGACCAACAGCAGCGCCAGCACGACGACGATACGGCCAAGCATCTCAGTGCACTCCCTTGGTCGAACGGTCGGGCAAGGCCATCACGGCGCGGCCCTGTCCCGGCTTGGCGGCGGCAAGGTCGGGCAGCAGCAGACCGGTCACCGACGAGGTGGGCTTGAAGACGGTGGCTGCGGCCCTGGCCACCTGTTCCGGCGTCACGGCTGTGATGCGGTCGGGCCAGGCCTCCACTTCATCCACCGAGATGCCCGACGCCAGAGCCTGGCCCAGGGTCTGAGCCCCGGTATGAAGGGAATCGCGGCCATAGGCGGCGCTGGCCCGCAGACGGGATTTGGCGCGCTCGACCTCCTCGGCGGAGAAGCCGTCCTTGACGATGCGGGCCAGTTCCTGCTCGATCAGGGCCTCCAGTTTTTCCAGAGGAACGCCGGGGCGTGGCATGGCCGACACCCGGAAGCTGGTTTGTCCCACCGCGATGGGGTCGTAATCGGCGCTGATGGCGGCGGCGGCGCCCTTGTCCACCACCAGAGTCCGGTACAGCCGCGACGTGGTGCCCTCGCCCACCAGATCGGCCAGCACTTCCAGGGGATAAGCCAGATCGCGCGCCCCCGCCCCCAGGCTGGGGGCGAGATAGAGGCGGCTCCAGGACGGCTGGGCGACACGGCCATCCTTCAAGACGACGCGGCGCTCGGCCCGATGGGGCGGCTCCTCGGTCCGCGCGCGCGCAGGCGTTTCGGCCCGTGCCAGGACACCGTAATATTTCTCGGCCAGGGGACGCACCTGCTCGGCCGTCACATCGCCGGCCACCACCAGAATGGCGTTGTTGGGGGCATACCAGCGGCGATAGAAGGCCAGGGCGTCGTCCAGGCTGAGAGCGGCGATCTCGTCGGGCCAGCCGATGATGGGACGGTGATAGGGCGAGTTGAGGTAGAGCGCCGCTTCCATCTGCTCGTTGAGAAGCGCGGCGGGATTGTTGTCGGTGCGCGAGCGGCGCTCCTCCAGCACCACATCGCGCTCGGTGCGGAAATTGGCCTCGTCCAGCACCAGATTGCGCATGCGGTCGGCTTCCAGGCGCATCACCAGTTCCAGCTTGTCGGCCGCGACATCCTGGTAATAGCCCGTGTAGTCCGAGGAGGTGAAAGCATTGTCGCGCCCGCCATTGCGCGCCACGATCTTGGAGAACTCGCCCGGCGGCGTGCTGGGCGTGCCCTTGAACATCAGATGTTCCAAGAGATGGGCCAGACCGCTTCTGCCCGGCTCCTCGTCGCCTGCTCCCACCTTGTACCAGACCATATGGTTGACGATGGGCACCCGGTGGTTGGAGATCACCACCACCTGCATACCGTTGGAAAGGGTGAAGGTCACCGGATCGAAGACGGCGGCCCGCACAGGCAGGGCGGCCAGCAGCATGCCCAGGACAAGCATGCACATGCGGATAGGGCTCATCCTACCTCCAGACGAGTGTGAACGCGAACGCGGGGCTCAGCCTGCGCGCTCATCATGGCCGAATCGTGGCAGACTAGTTGAAGATGCCTTCCAACCAGGCGCGCTTGCGGCGCTGGACCTGGGGGGTCTCGCCCTCGGACACCGACTTGCCCAAGGCCTGATTTTCGCGCAGGCGCTGGGTCTCCTTGGAGGCGTCCACGGCGGAGCCCGGCGGTTCGGCCTTGCGCCAGAACATGATGCGGTCCTGGAAGCTCTTATCCGCATCGGCCAGAGCCTGGGTTTCCTTGTTCACCAGGACGCGGATATCGGGCTGGATGGAATCGGCGCCGACCCGCTTCATCAGGGCGATATCGCCGCCGGTGCGTCCCTCGGTGGAGATGGGAGTCGCCATACGGCCGCCCACCAGGATCTGGCGGGCCTGATCGCGCGTCACGCCTTCCTGGGGCCTGACGGCGCCGGGCTGCGGCGGACGCAGAGAGAATTCCGGCGGCATGGCCAGGGGTGCGCGCTGCACGACCTGGAACTCATCCGGCGGCGCCTTCTCATAGCCAAGCGAGCGCTTGACGTCGGTGCAGGCGGACAACACCACCGGCGCCAGCAAGGCGGCCAGGGCGATGAGACGGGCGGTGGTGCGGCGATAGGTCTTCATGGCCCTAATTCTTAGACGAATCCCGTCCGGCAAACAAGGAGTCGAAGATGAGAAAAACAGCGCCCACCGTAATGGCCGAATCCGCCAGGTTGAAAGCGGGCCAGTGATAGCCCGCCAGATGAAAGTCCAGAAAGTCGGCGACTGCCCCGAAACGGGCGCGATCGACGACATTGCCCAAGGCGCCCCCGATGATTCCGCCCAGCGCCACCTGGATCAGCAGGCTCTCTGCCTTGGCCAACCAGAAGATCATGCCCGCGCAGATCACCATGGCCAGAGCCGACAGGATCAGGGCGTTCCACTCGCCGCCGTTATTGCCCAGGCCGAAGCTCACCCCCCGGTTCCAGGCCATCACCAGATCGAAGAACGGCGCCAATTCGATGCGGGTGGCGGAATGGAATGGCGTGCCGTCCATGCCTTCCGGGCGCATCACCTTTTCGACGATCCAGTATTTGGACAACTGGTCGAGAAAGATGATCAGGCCCGCGATGGAAAGCCCCCGGGGCAGAGCATTGGACAGATGCATGGTCTTACCCCGCCTCCACCGCGTCGGAACAGCGATGGCAGACGCCCTCGTGCTTGGCGGACCCCACCTCGGGCAGGACCTTCCAGCAACGCTGGCACTTTTCACCCTCGGCGTTGCGGGCCGTCACGGCGATGGTCGGAAGTTCGGGAATGCGGAAGGCGTCTGCGGGAAAATCCTCGAAGGATAGTTCCAGGCCCGAGGTGATGCAGACTTCCGCCCAATCCACATTGTCGGGGAACTGGTCTGTGCGCTCCACATAGACCTTGGGGTTGGCCTGCAGGCTCGAGCCGATGCGCTTTTCGCGCCGTTCGATCTCCAGCGCGCCGGTGACCACCTTGCGCACTTCGCGGACCTGGGCCCATTTGGCGGCCAGGGCGTCGTCGCGCCAGAAGGCGGGAATCTCGGGGAACAGTTCCAGATGGACCGAACCGTCCTCGGAGGGATGACGAGCCAGCCACGCCTGTTCGGCGGTAAAGCACAGGAAGGGCGCCAGCCACTTGGCCAGGGTATCGAGCAGAATGTCGAACACGGTGCGCGCCGCGCGGCGGCGAAGGCTGGTCGCCGCGTCGCAATACAGCGCGTCCTTCCTGATATCGAAGTAGAAGGCCGACAGATCCACGGCGCAGAAATTGTGCAACTCGGTGAACAGGCCGTGGAACTGGAAGCCGTTGCAGGCATCCCTGAACTGCACGTCCAGTTCGCTCAGGCGATGCAGCACCCAACGCTCCAGCTCGGGCATGTCCTTGGGGTCCACCCGCTCTGCCTCGGTAAAGCCGTCGAGCGCGCCCAGCAGATAGCGCAGCGTGTTGCGCAGGCGGCGGTAGATGTCCACCTGGGTCTTCAGGATCTCCGGCCCGATGCGCAGATCGTCGGAATAGTCCGAGCCCACCACCCACAGGCGCAAGATATCGGCGCCCATACTGCCCACCACTTCCTGGGGTGCGACCACATTGCCCAGCGACTTGCTCATCTTGCGGCCATCCTCGTCGAGGACGAAGCCATGGGTCAGCACCGCGTCATAGGGCGCGCGCCCGCGCGTGCCGCAGGATTCCAGCACGCTGGAATGGAACCAGCCGCGATGCTGGTCCGAGCCTTCCAGATAGAGAGACGCGGGCCAGGACAGACGTGGCCATTCCTCGCCCTCCAGCACGAAGGCATGGGTGCAGCCCGAATCGAACCACACGTCCAAGATATCGGTGACCTTATCGTAATCGGCCGGATCACGGTCCGGTCCCAGGAAGCGTTCGGGCGGGCTGGTGAACCAGGCGTCCGAGCCTTCCGCCTTGAAGGCCTCGACGATGCGGTCCATGACGGCCTGATCGCGCAGCGGCTGGCCGGTCTTCTTGTCCACGAAGACGGTGATGGGCACGCCCCAGGCGCGCTGGCGCGACACGCACCAGTCGGGGCGGTTTTCCACCATGGAGCCGATGCGGTTGCGGCCCTGATCGGGCACGAAACGGGTGTCGGCAATGGCCTGGAGCGCTTTGGCCCGCAGACCCGTTGCCTCCATGGAGATGAACCACTGAGGCGTGTTGCGGAAGATCAGTGGCGCCTTGGAGCGCCAGGAATGGGGGTAGGAATGCTCCACCTTGCCATGGGCCAGCAGATTGCCCACCGAACTCATGGCCTCGATCACCGGCTTGGCGACGGGGGAATAGTACTTGCCGTTCTTGCCCTGGTTCAGCACGTCCATCCCGGCGAAGATCGCCACATGGGGGAAGTACTTGCCGTCGGGCTGCACGGTGTCGGGAATGGCGATGCCGTGTTCCTTGCCCAGATGCCAGTCGTCCTCGCCATGGCCCGGTGCGATATGGACGAAGCCGGTGCCGGTATCGGTGGTAACGAAACCACCGGCCAGCAGCGGCACCTCGAAGTCATAGCCGCCCGCCGCCTTCTCGTGGAACTTGAGCGGATGATGGGCGATGGTCCCGGCCAGGGCCGAGCCCTTCAGGGTGTGCAGGGTCTTGAAGCTGCACTTGGCATCCTTGGCCACCTGCTCCGCCAGATCGGCGCACAGCACCAGCTTTTCCCCGACCTTGGCCAGATCGGAGTCCGAGCTTTCCACCTCGACCACCACATAGTCGAACGCGGCGCCATAGGCCACGGCGCGGTTGCCCGGCATGGTCCAGGGCGTGGTGGTCCAGATCACCACCTTGGCGCCGTCCAGCTCGGGAGTGCTGGCGCTCACCACCGGGAACTTGACCCAGATGGTGATGGAGGTGTGGTCGTGATACTCCACCTCGGCCTCGGCGAGCGCGGTCTTTTCCACCACCGACCACAGAACCGGCTTGGCCCCTTTATAAAGAGAGCCGTCCAGCAGGAACTTGCCCAACTCGGCGCAGATCACCGATTCGGCGTGGTTGGTCATGGTGGTATAGGGATGATCCCAATCGCCGGTGATGCCGAGGCGCTTGAACTCTTCCTTTTGGATTCCAATCCACTTGGCGGCGAACTGGCGGCATTCCTCGCGGAAGGTGACGATGTCGATCTCGTCCTTGTCCTTGCCCGCGTCGCGGTACTTTTCCTCGATCTTCCACTCGATGGGCAGGCCGTGGCAGTCCCAGCCCGGCACGTAATCAGCGTCTTTGCCCAGCATCTGCTGGGACCGGGTGATCACGTCCTTCAAGATCTTGTTCAGCGCATGGCCGATATGGAGATTGCCGTTGGCATAGGGCGGGCCGTCGTGAAGGATGAACTTTTCCCGGCCCTTGGCGGTAGCGCGCAAACGCCCGAACAGATCGATCTTCTCCCAGCGGGCCAGCAATTCGGGCTCCAGCTTGGGCAGTTCGCCCTTCATGGGGAAATCGGTCTTGGGCAGGAAGACGGTGTTCTTGTAATCGACGCTCATGACGGGCTCTCAAAGGGCAGGGCGACGGGCACCATGGGCCCGGCGGCGGCGGAAAAACGGCGGGCGGCCAGGATACGACGCCCGGCCTCCACATCGGCGGTAATCTGATGGGTCAGTTCGTCCAGCCCGCCGAACTTTCGCTCGGGCCGGATATGCTCGACCAGCGCCACCCGCAGGTGGCGGCCATAAAGATCCTCGTTGAAGTCCAGCAGGTGGACCTCCATCAATTCGTCGGTCTTGTCGAAGGTGGGGCGGCGGCCGAAATTGGCGACGCCGTCATGCCAGACCGTGGCGCCACCCTTGTCGATTCCGGCGCGCACCGCATAGACGCCGCCCGCCGGGCGCTGATACTCGCCCAGGCGCAGATTGGCGGTGGGAAAGCCCAACAGGCGGCCGCGGGCATCACCATGCTCGACGCGGCCCTCCACCTCCCAGTAATGGCCCAGCAAACGGGCGGCGCAATCGGGACGCCCGGCCACCAGATGCTCGCGCACGGCGGTGGAGGAATAGGTCTCGCCATGATCGGCCATGGCGGGCGGCACCACGGTGACGCCAAAGCCCGATTCCTCGCCGCATTTTTGCAAGAAGGCGCCGGTGCCCAGGCGGCCCTTGCCGAACACATAGTCGTAGCCCACCACCACATGGCTGACCTTGAGGCAACCGACCAGAACGTCGCCCACGAATTCCAGGGCCGTCATGGCGGCGAAATCGCGGTCGAAATGCTGTTGGTACAAGAAGTCGGTGCCCAACGCCTCGATCAGGCGGGCCTTGACGCGAAAGGGCGTCAGACGGAAGGCGGCCTGATCAGGATTGAACAGTGTGCGCGGATGAGGCTCGAAGGTCATGACCGCATGGGCCACGCCCAGCTCCTGGGCCATGCGCCGCGCCGTCAGGATCACCGCCTGATGGCCGAGATGGACGCCGTCGAAATTCCCCAACGCCACCACGCAACCGCGGTGGTCGGGGGATAGTTCGCCGCAATGCCGGATCAGGCGCATTTTTTAAGGATCGGACCCAAGGGAAAAACCAAGGGCCAAGGGGTAGTGCAAAAGCCTGCGAAGCGCAAGACTTCCCCCTCTCCCGCACGCGGGAGAGGGGGGCTTGGAATCAGCCCTTGGAGGGCACCATCAGGGTGGCTTCGCCATCCATGACGATCTTGCCGGCCACCGAACAGGTGGTCTTGAAGGTGGCGAACTTCTTTTCCGGGGTCAGCGCGGTGACCTCGACGCGGGCGGTGACGGTGTCGCCGATGCGCACCGGGGCCTTGAACTTCAGCAGCTGCGAAACGTAGATGCAGCCCGGTCCGGGCAGCTTGGTGCCGAACACGGTGGAGACGAAAGCCGCCGACAGCATGCCGTGGGCGATGCGGCCCTTGAACATGGTCTGGGAGGCGAATTCCTCATTGATGTGGACCGGGTTGAAATCGCCCGACACACCGGCGAAGGCGACGATGTCGGCCTCGGTCACGGTCTTGGCGAAGATGGCCGACTGGCCGACCGACAATTCCTCGAAATACATTCCGTTCAGCGACTCGCCGCTCATTCTTCGTCTCCACATTTATGGTTGTTACTGCAGTGCAGCGTAAAACGCGCGCGGAGTATAGACGCAAGCGGGGGCGATGCTCAACTGACGCTTTGGAGACGTTCAATTCTTGCCATGGGGCCTTGCCTTGGCGGCCCGGCTGTGGCCGAATGCGCGCCGTCTCAGCAAAAGGCGTTCCCGTCCGTGAAAAACCGCATTCCTCTTTTGCTCCTCCTGCTGCTGGGCGCCTGCGCCGCGCCCAATCCCTGGATGCATCCGCAACTGCCCAAGGATCAGTGGAGCCGCGACTATTCCGCCTGCCGCCGTTCGGCCGACCGGGATTCCGGCTATCGCGAGGACAGCCGTGACACCTATAGCCCGACGCGGGAATACGAACGCGCCCAGGCCAAGCGGATCTATGATTCCGAGCTCAATGCCTGCATGCGCAGCCTGGGCTATTTCCCCACCCCGAAGAACTGAGGTTTCCGCCCATGCGCCGTGCCGCCCTGGCCCTATGCTGCCTGCTGACCGCCGTTCCGGCCCTGGCCGAGGATCTGCCCCAGGGCCCCAAGGCTCCGCCGCCCGAGCCCCTGCCCGATGCCATCTGCGACATCGCCAAGCCGGATTCGGGCGATTGGCTGCTGGGCCGCTGGGTAGCGCCCTATTCCAAGTGGGAGTTCAAGCGCGAGGCCCAGGGCCTGACCTGGACGCTGGAGCAAAAGCCCGACATCAACCGCGACCTGGGCTATAAGCAGGGCACCGTCATCGACGGCAAGGTCTCGGAACTCAGCGCCTGCACCTTCCGCCTCACCGCCGTGGAAAACGGCGAAACCGCCTTCAACTTCGAGGGCGTTCTGACCGATGGCGGCAAGATCTACGGCTATGCCACCAACAAGGCCGGTCAAGGCGCGCGCTGGATTCTCAGACGGCAACGCTGATCATCATCCCTTCGAGCTTTCCGCGAAGATCGTCGGGCAATGGGGTCGAGCGCCGCGTTTCCTGATCGGCCAGAACCAGCACCGAATCGGCGGTGGCGACGCACCGCTCGCCCACGAACACGCCCTGGCCCAGATGGAACGAGCTGCGGCCGATCTTGGTCACGCCGGTGCCGATGCGCACCTCGCCCGGCCAGTGGATCTCGCCGATGAAGTCCAGAACCAGCCGGGCGATAACCATGAAAGTGCCGGGCGGCGTCAGCGGCCGCCCGGGCTCCAACAGGAAGTGAACCCGCCCCGTCTCGCAAAACACCGAGAACGCCACGTTGTTGATGTGCCCCTGGGCGTCGGTGTCGCAATAGCGCAAGGTCTCGCGCGCCCAGTGGGGATAGATGGCGGGGTCTTTGAGATCGGGCTTGGTCATGTGGTCTCTCATGGGTTGGCTCAGGCCAGGCAGGGTTGAGGCCGCCGGGGCAGCATGGAGATTATCACGGCGGCGATCACCACGGCACCACCTCCCAACTGGGCCGGGCTGGGCGGCGTGCCGCCCAAGGTGGCGATGGCGGCGGCGAAGACCGGCACCAGATTGAGGAACAGGGCGGTGCGCCCGGCCCCCATGCGGGCGATGGCCGCGTTCCAGAACAGATAGGCCAGAACCGAGCCGAACACCACCATGGCCAGCAAGGCCGCACCGGCCTTGGGACCGGGAATGGCGAACTCCGCCCCGCTCAAACCCGCGGCCAGGGCCAGGACCAGAGCGCCCGCCGCCATGGGAATAGTGGCGTTGACCAGGGCCGAGCCCGCGGGCATCAGCCTGCGCGCCATGACGTTGTAGATGGCCCAGGACAGATTGGCGCCCATCATCTCCACATCGCCCATCCCGAAGACCACATCGCCCTTCACGCCGCCCAGGATGACCATGGACACCCCGGCCAGTGCCACCGGCAAGGCGGCGATCTGGCGTCCGGGCAGTTGCTCGCCCAGAAACATCGCCGCCAGAACGGCGGTGAGCAGGGGATTGGTGGCCATGATCAGGGCGCCGTTAACCGCCGAGGTGGTGCGCATGGCGTCGAAGAACAGCAGGTTGAACCCGGCGATGCCGACCACGCCCAGAAGGGCCAGCCGCCCGCCCGATTTGCGCGCCGCGCCCATCAAGGCGCCCAACTCTCCCCGCCCGGCCACCAGCGCCGCCATGACCAGCGCCGCCAGTCCGAAACGCCCGGCCGCCGCGGTCATGGGCGCCATGTCGGCCAGGACCGGACCGGCCAGATTGAAGTTTGCCGCCCAGAACAGGGCCGAAAGGACGGCAAGGGCATAGATACCTGTCTGGCCCATGATGGACCTCCATTGAGATAGACTAATCACTATCTCGACGATACGCTTGGTAATAACTGGGATTCAAACGAGCTTTTCTCGCCCATGGGTTAAGGAAAACTAATGATGCGCCGACGTCTTCCGCCCTTGCGCGCCCTTCATGCCTTCGAGGCGGCCGCCCGCCACCTGTCCTTCGCCCGCGCCGCCGGGGAACTGGGCGTCACCCCGGCCGCCATCAGCCAGCAGATCAAGCAGTTGGAGGACATGCTGGGGACAAGCCTGTTCCATCGCGGGGCGCGGCTGTCCTTGACCCGCGCCGCC
This sequence comes from Paramagnetospirillum magnetotacticum MS-1, assembly GCF_000829825.1. NCBI lineage: Bacteria > Pseudomonadati > Pseudomonadota > Alphaproteobacteria > Rhodospirillales > Magnetospirillaceae > Paramagnetospirillum > Paramagnetospirillum magnetotacticum. Next base: position 76,231 of record NZ_JXSL01000030.1, read on the forward strand.
GCCCAGGCGGCGCCTGAATTCAGCGATGCCTTCGACCGGCTGGCGGGGGCCGTCGGCCGCCTGACCCCCGAAAGCGCGTCCCGGCCTCTGGTCGTGTCGGCCTCGCCCGCCTTCGCGTCGCGTTGGCTGGTCCCCCGCCTTACCCGCTTCCAGGAGGCTCATCCCGAGATCGACCTGCATCTGTCGGCGACGCTGCGGCTGGTGGATCTGGACCGTGAAGGCGTGGACATGGCCGTCCGCTATGGCTCGGGCCGCTATCCCGGCCTGCATGTGGAACGTTTGCGCCTGGAGGAGGTGGTGGCGGTGGCGGCCCCCCGTCTGGCCGCCGGACTGGGCGAGGTATCGGATCTCACCCGCGCCACCTTGCTGGTCAACGAGCATATCGGCTGGGACCCGGACTTTCCCAGCTGGCCGTCCTGGCTGGCCGAAATGGGCGCCGTGGCGGATGAGCCGCTGAAGCTTCGCCCCTTCGGCGACGCCTCCCTGGTGGTGGAGGCCGCCCTGGCCGGACTGGGCGCCGCCCTGGTCTGGCGCACCCTCATTTCCGACGAATTGGCGGCGGGACGGCTGGTGGCCCTGTTTCCCGGCCGTCCCCTGGCCAGCGCCTATCATCTGGTCTGCCTGCCCGAGCGCGCGCAATTCCCTCCGATCCGCGCCTTCAGGGACTGGATCATGGCCGAGGCCATCACCACGTAACGGATTTATCCCCTTCGTTTGCTTGCCATCCGGTAATGGGATGTTAGGCTGGCATAGGGTCAATCCCGGATCAGGAGATGTCCGATGAAGGGCAAGAAAAGTGTCATATCGAGACTAAATAAACTCCTGGTCGGAGAACTGGTCGCCGCCGATCAGTATTTCGTGCATTCGCGTATGTACCAGGAATGGGGCCTGCAAAAGCTTTACGAGCGCATCGACCACGAGCGCATGGATGAGCTTGAACATGCCGACCTGCTGATCCGCCGTATTCTGTTCCTGGAGGGAACCCCGGATATCTCCAAGCGGCCTGGGCCGAATATCGGCAAAGACGTGCCCTCCATGCTGAAAAACGATCTGGACTACGAGTTGGCCGTGATCGCCGAGTTGAAAGAGGTCATTGCCCATTGCGAGGCCGAAAAGGACTATGACAGCCGCCGCATCCTGCAGCACATCCTGGAAGAAACCGAGCAGGACCACACGTTGTGGCTTGAGCAGCAACTGGGCCTGATCGCCCGCATGGGCCTGCAGAACTACATCCAGTCGGCCGCTGGCGACATTGCGCAAGGTGCGTCATGAAGGGCGACAAGGAGGTCCTGCGCCACCTGAACGGCGTTCTGAAGCTGCACCTGACCGCCATCAACCAGTACTTCCTGCACGCCCGCATGCTGAAGAACTGGGGGCTGAAGGACCTGGGCAAGGCGGTCTACAAATATTCCATCGAGGAGATGAAGCAGGCCGACGAGGTCATCGAGCGCATCCTCTTCCTGGAAGGGCTGCCCAATCTTCAGGATCTGGGCAAGCTGGGCATCGGCGAGGACGTGGCCGAGATGCTGGCCTCCGATCTCAAGATGGAACAGGCCGAGCATAAGGCCCTGACCGAGGCCATCGCCCTTTGCGAGACCAAGCAGGATTTCGTCACCCGCGACGAACTGGGGGAGATCCTGGAAGATACCGAGGAGCATATCGACTGGCTGGAAACCCAGATCGACCTCATGGCCAAGATGGGGACGCAGAACTATCTGCAGGCCGCCATGGGGCAGATCGAGGGGGACTGAGGACGCGCCTAATTGGGGAGGGGATAGGCTGGATATTTCAAGCAGATCGTACAGACCGCAGATCCTAATGGCGGCGGTGCTGTTGGTGGTATGGGTGAGCGGCAGCTTGGTGGCTTGGCGTGACCGCGTTGATTCGCTCAGCGACAGCAGCCGCCTGACCGAGGCGCTGACCCGCGTCGTGGCCGAACGCCTGAGCGGTGCGCTGCGCGGCCTCGACCTGATGCTGAAGGATGTGGACCTCCATTCGCGGGAACACCCCGACCCGATCGAACTGGTCAGCGTGATGCACCACCGCAGCGCGGGCCTGCCCGAGGTCCGCAACGTCTTCGTGGCTGGCGCCGATGGGCGGGTCGTTGCCTCCACCCTGGCCTCCATGATCGGCCAGGATCTTTCCCGCCGCGTCTATTTCGAAGCCGCCGCCAAGGCCCCGTTCCACTCTGGACTGATCATCGCCGCCCCCGCCGTCAGCCCCTTCACCGGCAAGATGGGACAAGTGGTCGTCCGGCCGATCATCGGTCCGCTGGGAACCTTCGGCGGCATCGTGGCCGCCGCCCTCAATCCCGAATTCTTCTCCGAGGCTTTGGGCGGCGTGGTGAGTGGCGATGTGGACCGGGCGGTGATCGCCAATCTGGATGGCGACGTCCTGGCGCGGCTTCCCGATCCGGGCCGCCATATGGGCGGTTCCATCAAATCCGGGCCCATGTTCACCGAGCAATTGCCCAAGTCCCGCGCTGGCACCTTCATCGCACCCAGTGCCTTTGACGGCCAGGAGCGGCTGGCCTCCTTCCAGGTGCTCGACCGCCATCCCATCGTGGTCTCGGTGGGCATCACCACCCAGGCGGCGCTCCGTCGCTGGGCCGTCAACACGATGATCATGGGGGGAACGGGTCTGGTCTTCACGGCCCTTCTCCTGGCGGCCTTCATCCAGTTGCAACGGCACGAGCGCAATCGCCGCGAGGCGGAGGCTGCGCTTAAAGCCAGCGAGGAGAGCTACCGCATCTTAGTGGACGACCAGGACGACCTGATCCACCGTTATGCCCCGGACACCACCTTGCTGGCCGTCAACCGGGCCTATGCCCGTTTCTATGGCCAGCCAGCCGATCAATTGATCGGGCGCCGGTGGATCGAGTTCATGCCCGAGGAGGAACGCCCCTTCGTCCTGTCCTGCCTGCATGCGCTGAACCAGCTTCAGCCCTACCGCGAGGATCGCCGCCGGGTTTTCCTGGCCGACGGTCAGGAACGCTGGATCGAATGGCGGACCACGGCGCTTTACGGCGCCCTGGACAATCTCACCGGCTATCAGACGGTGGGTCGCGACGTCACCGATTCCCATCGGGCGCAAATCGCCATCGCGGAACGCGAGGAACTCTACAGCCAAAGCTTCCACCGCAATCCGGCCATCAAGTTGCTGGTCGACCCCAGGACCGGGGCCATCACCGATGCCAACGATTCCGCGGCTCTGTTCTACGGCTATCCCGTCGAGGTCCTGAAGCGGATGCATATCCACGACATCAATGTGGCGTCGGACGAGGATATCGCGCGGGAAATGGCGGCGGTGGAGAACGATGGCCGCAAATTCCTGCGGTTCCGCCACCGACTGTCCTCGGGCGAGATCCGCGATGTGGAGGTCTATTCCTCGCCGCTGCATGTGGGGGGCCGCGCCTATCTCAGCAGCTTCGTGGTGGATGTCTCGGACCGCAACCGCTTCGAAGCGGAATTGCAGGCCAAGACCGCCGAACTGGCCCGTTCCAATGCCGAGTTGGAACAGTTCGCCTATGTGGCCTCCCACGACCTGCGCCAGCCGCTGCGCATGGTCACGTCCTATGTCACCTTGCTGGAGCGCCGCCTGGGAGACGCTCTGGACGAAAGCTCGCGCGAATTCATCGGCTTTGCCGTCTCCGGTGTGCGGCGCATGGACGCCCTGATCAAGGGGCTGCTCGATTATTCGCGGGTGGGCCGCGGCGGCGAGGACTTCACCCAACTGGATCTGGGCTCCGTCCTGGCCGATGCCTGCGCCAATCTCGGCCTGGGCGAGACCGGTGACGAGGCCTCGGTCGTGGTGGAGCCTCCCATGCCCGTATTGCCTGGCGTTCCCAGCGAATTGATCCGTCTGTTCCAGAATCTGATCGGCAACGCCGTCAAGTACCGCCACCCCGAACGCAAGCCGGAAATCCGCATCTCGGCCCGGCCCGAGGGCACCGAATGGATCATCACCATCGCCGATAACGGCATGGGGATCGGCGCCAATTACTTCGATCGCATCTTCGGAATGTTCCAGCGCTTGCATGCCGAGAACGAGTTTGAGGGCACCGGCATCGGCCTGGCCATCTGCCGCAAGATCGTCGCCACCCATGGCGGCCGCATCTGGGTCGAATCCGAGGAAGGCCAGGGCTCGCGCTTCATGGTGGCGCTGCCGCAATCCCATGGCCATACAGGACCGGCGGCGCATTGACGCCGCCGGTCAATTAAGAGAACCTCGCCCCCGCGCTCAGTCAGGAGAGTTCGGCCATGAAGGTCGCGGCCATTTCATTCAACGACAACCATAGCCTCAGCATGGATGTGGAAGGGGTCCGTTCTATCGGCGCCGCCCAGCCCCTGGAACTGGAAGACGGCTCCTGGTTCATGGAACTTTTGATCCGCACCGGCAACGGCACCGTCGCCCTGCAACTGGTCGCCGAGTCCAGGGATAAGCTGGACATCATCCGCTACGAATAGCGCTCCCCCCCCCCGCAATCACCACTGCCGACCAGCCATTATCCCAGAACCGCTTCGTCGTCCTCACGGCGCCATCAAAGCACTCACTCCTCAGGAGCGCCTGGCGGCCTTGCGTTGTATCCCGCCAGGAACTGCTCCCTGGTCGGCCCATCCCCATAATTATGCACGTAATAGCCGCTGGCGACGTAGGTATTGTTCCCGATTAGATGGAGGTTGTAGACCACCGTTTCGGCAGGCGCGTCTTGTGACTCGATGGAACGCAGATCGACCGGGCCGCCGACGGTGATCAGGGTGTCACCGATGACAAGTTGAGTGACATTCAGGGCCGGATTGATCCGGTTGGTTACGTCCGGATCCAAGGACTTCCAGCCTCCGCTCGTCAGGAAAGGATGGTCCGCCGTCACGAAGAAATCCAGACTGTTAAGCGCATAGAGCCGACGCCCGTCGAGGCGCGGACGCCCGAATCCGATAACCTCGTTGATGGTGCCGTCCGTCCCTTGGACCTGCTCACCAATCTCCACGGTTTCAATTGCCTTCTCGCTGCCGTCAGCCATGCGGACGGGAGTTCCGGCGACGAAGCAACTGACGCTGGGAGCCGGAGTGCTTTGCTGAGGGGCGGCATGGGCTGCTGCCGTGGAGGTCAACACGCTGCCACCACCACCACCGGCATTGGTGAAGGAGACGATGTTCTCCGGGTCTCCGTGGCGATCCCGGTCCTTCAGCGAGGTCCCGGCATTTCCGAATGTGTAGCGCATGCCGAGCAGAGCGAAGCCTGGACCGGTATTGCCAGCGCCGGTGACGCCGAACATTGTCCAGGGAATCGAATCGTCCGGTTTCCATTCGATGATGGAATATCCCGTCCGGCTGTTGCTGAAGCCAGCACCGCCGAGCGTCAGCTTCAGATCGTCGCGCGAGTACCATGACAGCGCCAATCCGCCATAGCCCGACGAACTGGTGCCTTTGTTGGCGTCGCCACGCTGGATGCCCGCCGACGAGGACAGGGTATAATCGTCCAGGTAGGCCTCGGCTTCCAGGCCATGCCGGAAGATGTTCCAGGCGCCGACGCGCGACCACATGGTCGTGAGCCCCACCATGGCCTGATTGGGGTCGCGCCAGAAGATATGACCACCAAGCCCCCCCTGCCCACGCTCTCCACTTTGGCCGAGCGCCCCGTCAAGCTGTAAGCCGAAACTGTGACCAAGGGGTGCCGTACCCGTGATCGCCAAGAATTCGGACGGCTTGCCGCCGACAGAACCACCCGAGCCGTCAACTGTCAGGACAGGGGCAGAGACGGCCCTGTCGTCGCCAGCAAACACTTTGCCTCCGTGGAAGGCGGCACTGCCCGCAAAGAGCGCCACGCCAAACATCAGGCCCAAGGCCGTACGGCCGACACCACGAAATGCCGAATGCCTTACCGGCACAGCATGAAAATTTGATGCGGTCGAGCGGTTCATCATTAAGTCCCCATATCTCCGTGTCTAGGGCCCATGTCTTTCTCCATCTTAACGGAAGGCCAATCAGTCACTGAAACACGTAGAATTGACGATGATTCGACGGAAGTTCGATGAGCCACCGCATTGCCTTCACTCTTTCCATCGGAAAACCGACCCGGCATTATCCAGGCCAGGAGCCCGGCTGCGTTACGGAGGCCAAGGATGGGGACGATCATCGTCGTCGAGGATGATGCCGATCTGCGCGAGCAGATAGTGACCTACCTGTCTTTGTCGGGCTTCACGACCGCTGGTGTTGGCTCGGCGGCCGAACTCTATCGTCGCATGGCGGTCGAGGTGTTTGGCGTTCTCATCCTGGACCTACGGCTGCCGGATGAGGATGGCCTGTCCATCGCGGCCCATGTGCGGGCACACAGCAAGAGCGGCATCATCATGGTCACCGCCAGGAACCATGTCGAAGACCGCGTGCGTGGGCACGACGCAGGTGCCGACGCTTATCTTTCCAAGCCCGTGGATATGCGGGAGCTGGTCGCCGCAGTCAAAAGCCTGTTCCGCCGCCTGGGAGATACCGCACACCCGGCTGACCGGGGCGAAAGCTGGTGCCTGGACCGCGCCGCCTTCACCTTGTTCACACCTGGAGGCCTGTCGGTGGCGGTCACGCCCAATGAACTGTCACTGCTGCGGGAATTGGCGGAGTCGTCCTGCACCGTGGTCGGGCGCGGCGCCTTGCTCGGCGTTCTCGGATACGATCCAAGCGACGTCGGCAACCGCAACCTGGACGCCGCGTTGCGTCGCCTGCGCCTCAAGGTCGCTGAAAAGACCGGTGCTTCCCTGCCGATCCGAACCGTCAACTCGGTCGGCTATATGTTTTCCGAGGAAATGAACATCCGCGGCTAAGCCACCGGAATGGTCAGCGCGAAGGATGCTCCGCCCCCATCCCTCGGCCGATATGCCACCGTCCCTCCGTGCATGGTGGCGATGGTCTTCACCAGATGCAGGCCGATGCCGAAGCCTGAGGTCGATCCGCTGAGGGGACTGCGATAATACCTGTCGAAAATCAGTTCGGCTTCGTCCGGGCGCACGCCCGGCCCACGGTCCAGGACCGTGAAAATGATCCATCCGCCCAGCGCCTGGGCCACGACATCGACCGGCTGGTCGGCCGGTCCGTAGCGATGAGCGTTATCGATCAGGGCGTCCAGGGCGATTCCCAGCAGGGCACTATCGGCAAGGCATGTGTCCGGCAGAGGTGACATCTCGGCCCTGATCTCGCCGCGCCCTGTTTCCCGGTCCCGCGCCACGGCCTGGGCGGCGATGGCGGCCGGAGAAACCGGGCGCAGGTTAAGCTCCATTGCCTCGCTCCGCTCGCCATTCAGGCAGGTTTCGATCAGACCAACCAGTCGGGAAACCGCTTTGCGGATGGTGTTGAAACGGCGGGTGGCCTCGGGTGGGGCCGTTGGAAGCAACAGTTCAAGGACCTGAACCGCGCTGTCGATGACTGCCAGTGGAGTCTTGAATTCGTGCGTCGCCATGTCCACGAACGTCCGTTGGCGTTCCCGCGCCATCTTTTCGAGGACCAGGGCTGCGTCGGCTTGGGCTTGCTGCTGCCGCGTCACCACGAAGCGGTAGCCCAAGGCGAGAAAAAGAATACTGAGATGGATCATGGTGGCGATTATGTCGACCTGACGTCCCAGATCGAACGGGATGGTCGGAAAAACCAGTGCGCCGACCTCGACGCCCCAAAGCAGGACGATCGGAAAGAAGGCGCAGAGGTAGAATCTCAATAGAACGTCGCCGGGGTGACGCAGCACGAGAATGAAAGCCATCGTGATGCTGCCGATGCTGACAGCCAGCATGATCACTTGGGCATACTGGGCCAGAAGTGAAAAACTGTCGTGCGTCGCGAAAAATATGGGCGCCAGCATCAGGATGCCGCCCCAGCGGTAAACGCGGTGCACCAACGGAAATTCCTTCCTGATATCAAACATCAGGTCCCACATGATCATGAAGGCGGAGATGCCGCCAAACAGACCAATGGCACTGAGCAGATAGTTCAGGGGCCGACCGGCATCGGAAAGAATCACGGTGACGATGCCTGAATGGGTCGCTTCACGGCACATGCTCGTCACCACGAAAACGGCGTACATCAGCATGGACGCATCCCGCAGCCAAAGGCCGAGCAGGATATTACTCACCACGAACACAGCCATGACGCCGAAATCGATACCGTGAAGCGCCGACTGGCGGGCTTCCGCATAGGCCAAGGCAGTCGGGCGCCACAGCGCCGCCGCCTCGAAGCGAATCTTGTGTAGCGACGACAGCCGGATGTAAACCGTCGTCGGAATCTCTTCGGGCAGGGAAAGGTTGGCCGCGTGGAGACGTACCGCCACATCCAACTGCCGCGCGGGAAGCCGTCGGCCGAGAAGGGTTTCCGTGAAGCTACCGCCCGGCTTCGTCACATAGACCCGGACATCGTCGATATCCGGCTCTCCGAACGCCAGGACCCAGTCCTCAGCTGCCCCTGCCGTCCGCTTGACGGTGAAGCGGTACCACAAGGTCCCGCCGCTAATAAGGCCAGGACGGCGCGGTGTTACCGCCTCGAAAACGCCGTGCCGTGCCACATCCTCAATGCTGAACGCGCTTTCCCGGTCTTCCAGGAAGGTCAGATATCCATCCAGCGGGCGGCTAGCCGTCTCGACGGCGACAGTTGCGGGCAATGGTTCGGCATGGGCGGCGGACGCTCCGAACAGTCCCACCAGGAGCAGCAAGCCAAGGAATGCAAGCCTGCACCATCTGCCCCGGGAACCCCCAGCCATGAGTCCGCTCTTCCGCTCGAAACTGTGTATTAAACAGTATGTTGGCGCCCGATTTCGGGCAATGCGCAATGACTATACATTCGTTAAGTCCTTGATTTTTCCTCCCAGCCCCCGCGTTCTGTCTGTTGATAATAGACCAATTCGTGGCCCTCTGCCTTCCAGCGCTTCCAGCGCTCGCGCGCCTTCTCGACCGCTTCGGCATCGTTGCCGTCGAACAGGTCCAGGCAACGCTGGAACGCGCCCACCCGCTCCGAGGCCGAGCCGTCGCACATCACCAGGATGGTGGCGCCGTTGGGATTCTCGTCGGTGTGGGTCAGCCAGATGGGCTGCATCTCGGCCTCGCCGTCACGGGCCGAGCCATGGGGCAGCCAGGAATCGGGCTCGTAGGTCCACAGGCGCCCGTTCAGATCCTCGACCCGCTCTTGCGATCCGGCCAGCACCACGGCGCGAAAGCCCGCCGCCAGCGCCTTGTCCAGCAGTTTGGGCAATGCCTGTTCCAGCGGCAGGCGCATCAGGTGGTAAAAGCCGATCTGGGTCATGGCTCAACCTTTACCATGGGAATGGCGTTCCGGCGAGCCGTGGGTATAATCCCCCCTCATGAAGATTGCCGTCATCATTCCCTGCTACAGGGTCAGCCGCCATATCGAATCGGTTCTGGCTGGCATTCCCCAGACCATCCACCACATCCTGGTGGTGGACGATTGCTGCCCTGAAAGGTCGGGCGAGGTTGCGGCCAAGGCGGTCGATCCGCGCATCGAAGTCATCCGCCATCCGGCCAACAAAGGCGTCGGCGGCGCGGTGGTCACCGGCTATGTCCGCGCCCTGGAACTGGGCTGCGACATCTGCGTCAAGATGGACGGCGACGGCCAGATGGACCCGGCGGAACTGCCCCGTCTGCTGGAACCACTGATTTCGGGCCGGGTCGATTACACCAAGGGCAACCGCTTCCGCCATCTGCCGCAGTTGAAGACCATGCCGCCGGTGCGCCTGATCGGCAATTCGGCCCTGTCCTTCCTGGTCAAGGCGGCGTCTGGCCAATGGGGGGTGATGGACCCCACCAACGGCTATACCGCCATCCACCGCCGGGCCCTGGAAGAACTGGACCTGGGCCGTCTGGCCGAACGCTATTTCTTCGAAAGCGACATGCTGATCCAGCTGGGCATGGCGGGACTGCCGGTGGAGGACGTGGCCATGCCCGCCCGCTATGGCGACGAGGAATCCTCCCTGTCGGTGGCCAGGGTGCTGCGCGAATTTCCGCCGCTGTTGCTGAAGGGGTTCTTAAAGCGCCTGCTGTTTCGCTATTTCGTCAGCGACTTCACCATCGCCTCGCTTTATCTCCTGATCGGCGTGCCGCTGCTGGGTTTCGGCCTGGTGGAAGGCATCGGCCAATGGATCGCCTCGGTGGCCAGCGGCGTGCCGCGCACCGCGGGCACCGTCATGCTGGCCGCCATGCCGACCATCTTGGGATTCCAGCTCCTGCTGCAAGCCATCGCCCACGACGTCCAGTCGGCGCCGAGGGCTCGACCACCGTCATAGGCGGCGGCGACGAATTCACCACGAAGGCGCAGAGGCACGAAGGAACACAAAGCAGGAAAGTAAACTTTTCCTTCCCCCTCCTTCGTGCCTTCGAGCCTTCGTGGTGAATCTTTGTCCTTATCCCCCCGCCAAGGCGTCGAACAGCCTGACGCCATAGCCCGTCGCCGTCTCAGGACACAGAGGGTCGTCCTCGTCGGCGAATTCGCGTCCCGCCATGTCGATATGGGCCCAAGGCAGCCCCTCGGGCACGAAGTGCTGGAGGAAACGCGCCGCGTCGTCATTGTCGGGCACGTCGCCCCAGGAACAGTGCTTGAGGTCAGCGATATCGGATTTCAGATCCTCGTCGCAGGCCTCGGTCAGCGGCAACCGCCACAGGGGCTCGTCCTCGGCCTTGGCGTGCTTCAGCAAACGCTTGGCCAGCAGATCGTCATTGCAGTAAAGACCGGCATATTCCGCGTCCAGCAATTCCTCGGTGGTGCCAGTCAGGGTGGCGATGTCGATTATGGCGGCGGGCTTCAATCGCTCCGCCGCCCAGGCCAGGGCATCGGCCAGGACCAGACGCCCCTCGGCATCGGTATCGATCACCTCCACCGTTTGGCCGGAGAAGGATTTCACCACGTCACCGGGCCGCTGGGCCGATCCCGACGGCATGTTCTCGGCCAGGGCCAGCACGCCGCACACATGGGCCTTGGCCTTTCGGCCAGCGACGGCGCGCATGGCGCCGATGACGGCCGCCGCCCCGGCCATGTCGGCCTTCATGGCGTCCATGTCCTCGTCATCGAATTTGATGGTGATGCCGCCAGTGTCGAAGGTAATGCCCTTGCCCACCAGGACCAGCGGCTTGCCTTCGGCGCCCTTCCAGCGCAGCACAACGAAGCGGGGCGGCCGTTTGCTGCCTTGGCCCACCGCCGCCAGCAGATTAAGCCCCTGAATCCTGAGGGCCGCCTCGTCCAGCACGGTGACCTCGACGCCCAGAGCTTCCAACTGCCGGGCGGCCTGAGCGAATTCGTCGGGCCCCAGCACATTGGCGGGCTCGTCGGTGAGATCGCGGGCCAGGAACACCCCTTGCGCCACCGCCTCGCGGGCGGCGAAGAGCCGCGCCGCCGCGTCGGGTTCGGCGCAGCAGATCACCACATGATCCAGCACGGGCGGGACATCGTCCTCGTCATCAAGATCGTATTTCGTGCGGTATTTGGAAAGCGGGCGATAGCCTTTGAGCCGCAACCCATAGGCCAGCTCCGCCACCTGTTCAGGCGGCAGATCGAGCAGCACCGAGAATGATTTGGCGCGGCTTTCGTCCAACTCGTCCAGCAAGGCGGCACCGATGCGCCGCAACCGCCGGGCATCGAGCTTGCGCCCCTTGCCCAGCCCGAACACCACCAGACAGGCCAGGGGTGCCTTTGGCACCAGCAGCAGTTCGGTTTCCTCGGCATCGCCGTCAAAGCCCAGCCGCTTCAGCCCCTTGCGCAAGGAACCGTCCTCGTCCAACGCGGTAAAGGACGGCGTGGCCAGACGCCCCCGCCACAGCCCGACGGCAACAGCGCCGTCGAACGTGGCGGGAGGAGAGCGGAAGGTGATGCGCATTCCATGTCTCCCCCTCGCCCCCCTTTAAGGGGGGAGAGGGATTATTCCTACTTCTTATCCTCGTAGAAATCAGCCACCAGCCGGTCCAGCAGGCGCACGCCGAAAGCGGTGGCGCCCTTCGGGCAGGTGGCTGCGTCCTTCTTGCTCCAGGCCACACCGGCGATGTCCAGATGGGCCCAGGCCACGTCGTTGGTGAAGCGCTTGAGGAACTGGGCGGCGGTGATGGACCCGCCCTCACGTCCGCCCACATTCTTCATATCGGCGATATCGGACTTGATCTGCTTGTCGTAGGACTCGCCCAAAGGCAGGCGCCAAAGCTTCTCGTCCACCGCCTTGCCAGCCGCTGTCAGGCGGTCGGCAAGCTTGTCGTCGGACGCCATCAAACCGGCATATTCGTTGCCCAGCGCGATGATGATGGCGCCGGTCAGCGTGGCCAGATCCACCATGAATTTCGGCTTGAAGCGGTCCTGGGTGTACCAAAGGGCATCGGCCAGAACCAGGCGTCCCTCGGCATCGGTGTTGATCACCTCGATGGTCTGGCCCGACATGGAGGTCACCACGTCGCCGGGGCGCTGGGCGGTGCCCGAGGGCATGTTTTCCACCAGCCCGACCACGCCGATGGCGTTGACTTTTGCCTTACGGCCCGCCAGGGCGGCCAGGGCGCCGATGACGGCGCCAGCACCCGCCATGTCCCACTTCATGTCTTCCATGCCGCCGCCCGGCTTGATGGAAATGCCGCCGGAATCGAAGGTGACGCCCTTGCCGACGAAGGCCACCGGGGCCTCGTCCTTCTTGGCGGCATTGGACCAGCGCATGACCACCAGCTTGGATTCGCGCTCCGAGCCCTGGCCCACGCCCAGCAGCGAGCCCATGCCCAGCTTCTTCATCTGCTTCTCGCCCAGGACCTCGACCTCGACGCCGAGATCCTTGAGGCTCTCGGCCTTCTCGGCCAGCGATTCGGGGTGAATGATATTGGCGGGTTCAGACACCACGTCGCGGGTCAGGAACACCGCGTCGGCCACCTTGTCCAGCGTTCCAAACGCCGCCTTGGCATCCGATGCCGCATCGGTCAGCAGGGAAAGCTTCTTCAAGGAGGGCTTGTCCTCCTTCTTCTGCTTGGTCATGTATTTGTCGAAGCGGTACGAACGCAGCCGGGCGCCCAGCGCCGCCTGGGCGGCAAACTCGGCGGGCGACAGGGGCGAGCCCGGAATGACGTCGAGCGCCACCGCCACATCGGCATCGCCCGAGGTCTGCAACTGCCCGACCACCGTGCCTCCGAAGCCCTGGGCCGCCAGGGCGTCCAGATCCTTGCCCTTGCCCAATCCCACCAGCAGGACGCGGCTGAGTTCCAGCCCCGAGGGAGCCAGGATCAGCAGCGTCTGGCCCTTCTTGCCCTCGAATCGGCCCGAGGCGGCGATGGCGCGCGCCAGTCCGCCCTTGGCCTGGGCGTCAAGGGCCTGGGCAGTGCCGGTCAGCACCTTGCCTTCGAGAATGCCGAGGGCGATGGCCCCGGTGGTGGGCAGGGAGGGCTTGGAAAAGGCGATCTTCATGGACATCCTCGCGGCTCGGAACATTGGGATGGAATTCACTTCCTCTCAATGTAGCGCGCTGGGCCGGGAAGGAAAGAGGGTATGCCGTATTCCAGTGCGCGGAGCGCGGCGAAATGCGGCTAGGCCCAAGAGACCTGGACCATCAGGCCCCTTCGGTCTGCTTTTCCGCGTCGTCCTCGGCCTCTTCCTCGATATGCTCGATTTCGGCCATCTTGGGATGCTCGCCCGACAGCAGCCAGATCAGCCCGCCCGGAAGGGCGGTGACGATGCTGCTCAGCCCGAACATCAGGCCCAGGACGGCGGCCGAGCCGGGCGCCACGCCCACCCAGCCGAAGGCCACGATCATGATGTTTTCCCGCAAGCCGAAGCCCGCGATGGAAATGGGCAGCGTCAGCGCCAGGATCACCGGCGGGAACAGGATCAGACAGTCCAGAAGGGAGACGTCGATCTTCAGCCCCAAGGCCAGGGCATAGACCACCAGGGCCAGATTGGCATGACCGATAATGGCCACCGCCAGGGTCCCGGCACCGAAAGGCACACGGCGGATCAGCAGACGGGTATCACCCGCCAGATGGACCAGGCCCCGGACAATCCGCCAGCGATGAAGCGATACGGGCAGGCGGTCCAACTGGCTGAGAAAGGCCAGACCGGCAATGCCCGCCAGCGACAGCAGGGGAAAGACCCAGGTTCCGGGAACATCGGGCACACGGGCCAGCAAAAGCGGCTCCATGGCGGCGACCAGCAGCACCAGGCCTAAAATAGTGACGATCCGCTCCAGCATCACGGAATTGACGCTGGTCTTGAGCGACAGGCCGGAATGATGGGCCTTCCACATGCGCACCGCGTCGCCGAGAACGGGGGTCACGATGGAAAAACAGACGCCGATATAGAAGACGGGAAAGGCCTGGATCGCGGAAAAGGTCGATCTCAAGGCGCGCAGGACCAGCCACCAGCGCCCCGCCCCGATGACGATCTGGGCGATCCCCAGGGCCAGGGCCGCCGACAGCATCACGGGATCGATAGTCCTGGCCCGGCTCCACGCCTCGGTCAGATCGATATTGCGGAATGCGAACCAGATCAGTCCGACCGAAAGCCCCCCTTTGAGGAGCCACGGCAACCAGCGCTTCACCATATGTCTCGGGACCCATCAGGACGAGAGGCGGGAAGCTTTACCACATTCGGGGCGAAAGGGAATATGTCTCAGCGTTGAAATCTTACCGGCTGACGCTTGCGCCCCCAGGTCCCGGGCGCCGCCTCGAAGCGTCCTGGCAAAGGCGTGCCGCATTCCCGGCAATGCCCCTCAGGGGTCAGCGCCCAGGTGGACAGCTCGTACCAGTCCCGCCCGATCAGCAAGGCACCGCAGCCTGAGCAGTAGGTTCCGCCGCCCGCCGGATCATGGACATTGCCGGTATAGACATAACGAAGGCCGTTCCTGATGGCGATGTCGCGCGCCCGCGTGAGGGTCTCTGGCGGCGTGTTGGTCTTGTCCTTCATCTTCCAATCGGGATGGAAGGCGGAAAAGTGCAGCGGCACATCGGGGCCCAGCGCCGCCATCATCCATTTGGTCTGGGCGTCGATCTCCTCGGGAGAATCATTCTCGCCGGGGATCAGCAGGGTGGTGACCTCGACCCACACATCGGTTTCGTGCTTGAGGTAAACCAGCGTCTCCTTCACCGACTCCAGATGGGCGCCGCACAGACGGTGATAGAAATCCTCGGTGAAGGCTTTCAGATCCACATTGGCCGCGTCCATATGAGCATAGAACTCGGCCCTGGCCTCTGGCTTGATATAGCCCGCCGTCACCGCCACGGTCTTGATGCCCTGCGCGTGACAGGCCTTGGCCACATCCACGGCGTATTCCAGGAAGATCACCGGATCGTTATAGGTGAAGGCCACCGAGCGGCAGCCCAATTGCACCGCCCCCTTGGCGATCATCTCGGGATCGGCCATGTCGTTGAGGCGGTCGATCTCGCGGGCCTTGGAGATGTCCCAGTTCTGGCAGAACTTGCAGGTCAGGTTGCAACCCGCCGTGCCAAAGGACAGGATGGGTGTGCCGGGCAGAAAATGGTTGAGCGGCTTTTTCTCCACCGGATCGACGCAAAACCCGGAGGAGCGGCCATAGGTGGTCAGCACCATCCGGCCAGCCTCACTGGCGCGCACGAAGCACAAGCCGCGCTGTCCGTCGTTCAATTTGCATTCGCGCGGACAGACATCGCACTGCACCCGCCCATCCTCGAGCGTCTGCCAGTACCGTCCTGGAAAATGCGAACCCTGGATAGCGTCAGTCATGGGGGAAGAGTACCATGCCCCAAGAAGATTTTCGCGCCCGAGGCAACCCCATGACCGCCATCCGCCCCACCGCCGTGGCCGGACAGTTCTATCCCGCCGATTTCGCCGAGGCCAACCGGCAGCTTAGCGCCTTTCTCGACCATGCCGTCGCCGCACCTTGCGCTGGCAGGCGGCCCAAGGCGCTGATCGCGCCCCATGCGGGCTGGGTCTATTCCGGGCCGGTGGCGGCGGGAGCCTATGCCCTGCTGCGGCCCTTCCGGGGCTCGTGGTCGCGCGTGGTTCTGCTGGGGCCCAGCCATCGGGTGGGGTTCCAGGGCATGGCGCTGTGCTCCTCGGACCAGTGGGCCTCGCCGCTGGGCGCCGTTGCCTTGGACAAGGACTGGTCGCGTCTGGCGGGCGTGGCCGGGGTGGGCGTTCTGGATCAGGCCCATGCCCAGGAGCATTCCCTGGAAGTGCATGTTCCTTTCCTTCAGGCCACCATCGGCGACTTCACCTTGCTGCCCGTGGTGATCGGCGATGCCTCGCCCGACATGGTGGCGGGGCTGCTGGACGCCTTGTGGGGCGGTGACGAGACGCTGATCGTCATTTCCACCGATCTGTCCCACTATCTGCCCTATGACCAGTGCCGCGACACCGACGGCCAGACCGTGGCCGCCATCGAGCATTTCGACGCCTTGGCCATTTCCCGCGATGGCGCCTGCGGCCGCATTCCGGTGGGCGGATTGCTCACCGCCGCCAAGCGCCGCGGGCTGGAGATCGTGACGCTGGACGTGCGCAATTCCGGCGATACGGCGGGACCCAAGGACCGGGTGGTGGGCTATGGCTCCTGGGCATTGTTCGAGACGGAGAACAGCATGAGCGAAGCCGACCGGATCAAGGCCATGGGCCAGACTTTGCTGGACCTTGCCTGGGCTTCCATCCGCCACGGGCTGGAAACGGGCAGCCCCGCCCCGGCGCCCACTGAGCGCCCCGGCATTCTGGCCCAGCCCGGCGCGGTCTTCGTGACGCTCAACCGCCAGGGCGGCCTGCGGGGCTGCATCGGCTCGGTGATCGCCTGGCGTCCCCTGGCCGAGGATGTGGTGGACAACGCCTTCAAATCGGCCTTCAAGGACCCGCGCTTTCCCCCGCTGAGCCCAGCGGAGCTGGAGGGGCTTTCCCTGTCGCTTTCGGTGCTGACACCGCCCGTCCCCATGACATTCAAGGACCAGGAGGACATGCTGAACCAGCTTCGCCCGCGCATGGACGGGCTGATCATCGAGGATGGCGGCCTGCGCGCCCTGTTCCTGCCCTCGGTCTGGGAGCAATTGCCGGACAAGCACCAGTTCCTCGCCCATCTCAAGGCCAAGGCTGGCATGGCCGTGGACCACTGGTCGCCCGGCTTCAAGGCGTCGCGCTTCCAGGCGGTGGAGATCGGCAAGTGAAGCAATCAATACTCTCTCACGCCGAACGGACTAAGTATGGAAAAAATATCTAATTTTCAAAGTGTATTTCAGCTTGCCGTCGCGCTGAACCTTGCCGTCACGGCATTTAGCTCCATAAGAAAGAATGGAGAATCCGCCATTCTCCTGAGGATTAGCGAACTAGACCGTATAATTGATTTGATCATAAAATCAAGAACGCTAGATAAAGAAGCAAAAACGAAAAAGGCGGATCAGGCACTAGAGAAGGCAGACGCCAAGCTCACAATTTACCGGGAGTTTAAATCTAAATTTTTCTTAAACTCAAAATCACACAGGATATACGATGATGAACTAATGATATTTATGGTTGTCTCCGCATGTACATCTTTTTACCCGCTGCTTTACTCATCTATATCCCCAGAAGCAGAAATGCACGTCGTCACCATGGTAATAGTTTCTATACTTCTATACGCATCACTTACTGTTGATATTTGGCGTAGCATCACAGCCCATCGAAAATTTAATCATGACTTTCGCGATCAAATTGCATCTCTTTCAACATCCATAAAGTTGATGCGCAACGCCGATAGAAAGAGACACCCGGAGTTGTTCGAATGATCCCTCGCTTCGGTTTCGGTCAAAGCCATACCCGCGTCGAGGACCGGCGCTTCCTTACGGGCCGTGGATGCTACACCGATGACGTCAACCTGACCGGTCAGTCATACGGCATGGTGGTGCGCTCGCTGTTGCCTCACGCCGATGTGAAGGTCAATGCCGAGGCGGCGCGGAGCATGCCCGGCGTGCTGCTGATCCTGACCTATGCCGAGATGGCGGAGCAGGGCGTTGGCCCCATGGTCTGCGGCTTTTTGCCCGAGAATGCGGTGCCACGCCATCCCCGCCCCGTCATCGCCGGCCCTCGGCCGCGCCATGCGGGCGAGCCCCTGGCCTTCGTGGTGGCCGAGACCCTGGATCAGGCCCGCGACGCGGCGGAAGCGGTATTGGTGGACTATCACCCCCTGCCCCCGGTGGCCGAGGATGCCTTCGTCTGGGAGATGGGTGACGCGGCCAAGGTCGCCCAGGCCTTCGCCCAGGCCGCCCGCGTGGTGGAACTGAACCTCATCAACAACCGTCTGGCGCCGACGGCCATGGAGCCCCGCGCCTGCCTGGCCCGGCCCTTAGCCAGCGGACGCCTCGAACTGACCTCGGGTAGCCAGGGTGTGCACGAGATCAGGGATCGCCTTGCACCCGTCCTGGGCATCAAGGCCGAAAGCCTGGACGTCATCACCCCCGATGTGGGCGGCGGCTTCGGCCTCAAGATCAGCCCCTTCCCGGAACAGGCCATGGCCCTGGTGGCGGCACGCATACTCGACCGACCGGTCAAGTGGACCGCCGACCGCACCGAAAGCTTCCTCACCGACACCCATGGGCGCGGCCATGTGAGCAATGCGCGCCTGGCCCTGGATGCAACGGGACGCTTCCTGGGCCTGCAGGTGGAGACGGTGGCCGATCTGGGCGCCTATATCTCCAATTACGGCGCCTATGTGCCCACCCTGGCCGGGACCGGCATGCTGACCGGGGTCTATGACATCCCGGCCTTCCACGCCCGCGTGCGGGCCGTCCATACCAGCACCACGCCGGTGGACGCCTATCGCGGCGCGGGCAGGCCCGAGGCGGCCTATCTCATCGAACGGCTGGTAGACACCGCCGCGCGAGATACCGGGCTGTCGCCGGTGGAGATCCGCAAGCGCAACTTTATCCCGCCCGAGGCCTTCCCCTATGCCAGCGCGGGGCGCCACACCTATGATTCCGGCGAGTTTGCCCGGGTGATGGATGTGGCTTTGGAGCGATCCGGCTGGGCCGAATTCGAAACACGCCGCGCGGAAAGCAAAGGCCGCGGAAAGATGCGCGGCATTGGCCTGGCCTATTACATCGAGATTTGCGGCGGCACCTCGGGCGAGGACGTCACTTTGACGCTGACCCCCGATGGCGGCGCCGAGATCCTGGTGGGCACCCAATCCAACGGCCAGGGTCACGAGACCGCCTATGCCCAGATGGTCGCCGCCGAGCTTGGCCTGGCGATGGAGCGTATCCGGGTGGTCCAGGGCGACACGAGGCGCATCGCCAAAGGCGGCGGCGCCGGCGGATCGCGCTCGCTGTCCCAACAGGGCGGCGCCATCGCTTCGGCCGTGGAATCCTTTATCGAGCATCTGCGTCCCCAGGCCGCCAAGCTGTTGCAGGCCGAACGAGCGGAATTCGAGTCGGGCCGTTACCGGGCGGGAGAAAGCTCGGTGTCCTTCGCCCAGGTCCTGGCCGAAGCCGGAATGCCGCTCTCGGCCTCCCTGCGTTTCCGCCCTCCCGCCTCCACCTTCCCCAATGGCTGCCATGTGTGCGAGGTCGAGGTGGACCCGGAAACGGGCGAGACCGAGATCGTCCGATATACCATCGTCGATGATGTGGGCACCGTGCTCAATCCGCTGCTGCTGCGGGGCCAGATCGTCGGCGGCGCCGTCCAAGGCATCGGTCAGGCCCTGCTGGAACATGCCGTCTTCGATCCCGAAAGCGCCCAGCCGCTGACGTCGAGCCTGATCGACTATGCGGTGCCCCGGGCGGCCCATATCCCCGAGATCGACTTTTCCACCGTGGAAATCCCCTGCCGCACCCATCCTCTGGGGCTCAAGGGCGCGGGCGAGGCCGGAACCATCGGCGCGGCGCCCGCCGTGATCAACGCCGTGTGTAATGCGCTGGGTATCCGCCATATGGACATGCCCGCCACGCCTCTGGCGGTTTGGAACACCTTGAACGGAAAGCCTTGAATGGAACGCCTTGAATGACCCTGCCTACCGATCTTTCGCCCCTGCTCGCCCCCCTGGAAGACCTGGCCCGCCAAGCGGGCGCGGTAATCATGGAGGTCTATAATTCCGACTTCGCCGTGCGCGACAAGACCGACGCCTCGCCGGTTACCGAGGCCGACGAAAAGGCGGAGGCCATCATCTTGCCGGGACTGGCGGCGCTTACCCCCGGCGTGCCCGTGGTGGCCGAGGAATCGGTGGCGGCCGGGCGCATTCCCGAGATCGGCTCCGGCCCGTTCTGGCTGGTGGACCCCCTGGACGGCACCAAGGAATTCATCAAGAAGAACGGCGAGTTCACAGTGAATATCGGCCTGATCAGAGACGGCGTTCCGGTGTTGGGCGTGGTGCTGGCACCGGCGCGCGGCGAATTATGGTCGGGCACCGGCACCACCGCCTTCAAGGCCGATTCCCAGGGCCGCCGCCCCATCGCCTGCCGCCCCATTCCTGCCACGGGCGCCGTGGCCATGACCTCGCGCTCGCACCGTAACCCCGAAGCCATGGGCAAATGGCTGGCGCAATTTCCCGGCGTCAGCCTGGATTTCGCGGGCTCGTCCCTGAAATTCTGCCTGGTGGCCGAGGGCGCCGCCGATCTCTATCCCCGCTTTGGCCCCACCTGTGAATGGGACATCGCGGCGGCCAGCGCCGTGCTGATGGCGGCGGGCGGCAGTGTCGAAACCTTCGAGGGCAGGCCCATGGCCTATGGCAAGACGCCCAAATTCCTCAACCCGGACTTCATCGCGCGGGGCAAGGCGTAATTCCCTCAATAAGCGCGACCGCCAAAACGTGACAGCACTGAAAAGATCTTGATTTTTTGGCTGATTTGCGAGACCATTTGTGGGTGACGGGACCTCCCGCCACCAAACAGCCGCCGTAATGCACGTACGGTGACTTGGAGACAGCTCACAACCGGAAATGGTTGTGGCGGCGCGCGACACCGCCCCTGGGGCCGTCCCTACGACAAGCGTCAGAAAAGGCCGCTGGCTCGTCCGGCGGCCTTTTCGTTTGTGGCGATAGCGCGGACCCAGCCAATTCGCCATGCCTCCATGCGTTGAGGCCCTAGCGATTTATGTTGCAGTGCAGCATAAACATCCTATCTCATGGTCAGACCAGTTACAGGAGGTCGGCCATGCTGATCCGCAGACTTTACACCCACGAACGCGCCGATTACGCCGCCCATCTGCGGCGGCTGTCGCCCGATGACCGCCGCTTGCGCTTTGCCCGCTCGGGCGTAGCCGATCAGGTGATCGACGATTATGTGGCCGCCATTGGGGCGGGCGACCTGATCCTGGCTGCGTTTGCCGATGACGTACTGGTGGGCGCCGCCCATGTGGCCCTGAACGGGTCCGTGGCCGAAGTGGGCGTCAGCGTCGATGGGGGTCACCGCACCGACGGAATCGGTTCGCAGTTGCTGCGTCAGGCCGTCGCCTTCGCCCGCAACCGCCGGGCCGAAAAGCTTTACACCCTGTGTCTGTCGGACAACCGGTCCATGGTGGCTCTGGCGCGGCGCACGGGAATGACGGTCCATTTCGAAGGCGGCGAGGCCGAGGCTTTCCTGGACTTGCCCCCGCCCGACCCGGTGACGGTGACCGAGGAAATCAACAGCGGCCTGTTCGCCGTCTTCCACGATTGGGCCGAGATGATGGATACCTACAGCGCCATGCTGGTGAATGCCTCTTCGGCGGAGCCCATCTTGGAAGCGACAGGATTGGCGCGGACGGCCTGACGGGGGGCTTTCGCCCCTTTCCCGGCCGGGGGAGAATGAATTATGGTTCGGGCATGAGCCAGCATTCCCGCATCGAAATCCTGTCCGCCAGCCCGGCCGCCATCGCGCGGGCGGCCCGGGAACTGGCAGAGGGCGGACTCGTCGCCTTTCCCACCGAAACGGTCTATGGGCTGGGCGGCGACGCCACTTCGGACCTGGCGGTCGCCGCCATCTTCAAGGCCAAGGGCCGCCCCAGTTTCAACCCGCTAATCGCCCATGTGAGCAGTCTGGATCAGGCCGCCGCCCTGGTGGAGATCGGCGCGGACGCCCATCGTCTGGCCGAACGTTTCTGGCCCGGCCCCCTGACCCTGGTGCTGAAACGCCGCGCCGCCTCGCCCGTATCGCTACTGGCTTCGGCGGGACTTGATTCCGTGGCGGTGCGCATGCCCGACCACCCGACGGCCCTGGCCTTGATCAAGGCGGCGGGGCGCCCCCTGGCGGCGCCCTCGGCCAATCTTTCGGGCCGCGTCAGCCCGACCCGGGCCGACCATGTCGCCCAATGCCTGGATGGCCGCATCGCCATGGTGCTGGATGGCGGGCCGTGCCGGGTCGGCGTGGAATCCACCGTCTTGGACCTTACCGAGGAACCGCCGACCCTGCTGCGCCCCGGCGGCGTCACCGCCGAGGAACTGGAAGCCGTGCTGGGCCGCCCCTTGCGCCGCGCCCTCGAGACCCCGGACGCGCCGCGCTCGCCCGGCCAGTTGGCAAGCCATTACGCGCCCTCGCTCCCCGTGCGTCTCGATGCCCTGGCCGCCGAACCCGGCGAGGCGTTGCTGGGCTTCGGCATCGCCCCGGAATGCGTCCTCAACCTGTCGCCCAAGGGCGATCTGGACGAGGCCGCCGCCCATCTCTTCGCCATGCTGCGCGCCCTGGATCGTCCGGACTATCTCGGAATCGCCGTCATGCCCATCCCCGAGCGGGGACTGGGATTGGCCATCAACGACCGTTTGAAGCGCGCGGCCGCGCCACGGAGTCCCTCTTGAGTAACATCGACCAATTGGCCGCCATCGTCGGCCCCGGCAACGTCATCACCGACTCCAACGACCTCGCGCCCTATCTGGTGGAGGAGCGCGGCCTTTATCACGGCGCCGCCTTGGCCGTGGTCCGCCCAAACTCGACCGCCCAGGTGGCCGAGGTGGTCAAGCTCTGTGCGAGCGCTGGCATTCCCATGGTGCCCCAGGGCGGCAATACGGGGCTGTGCGGCGGGGCCGTGCCGTCCGAGGACGGGCGGGCCGTGGTGATCTCCACCGAGCGCCTGACCCGCATCCGCGCCGTGGATCCGGTGGACTTCACGCTGACCGCCGAGGCGGGCTGCATCCTGTCCAATCTGCAGCAGGCGGCGGCCGAGGCGGACTGCCTGTTCCCCTTGAGCCTGGGCGCCGAGGGCTCGTGCCGCATCGGCGGCAATATCTCCACCAATGCCGGGGGCACCAATGTGCTGCGTTACGGCAATACCCGCGATCTGGTCCTGGGTCTGGAAGTGGTGCTGCCCGACGGGCAGGTGTGGAACGGCTTGAAGCGCCTGCGCAAGGACAATACCGGCTATGCGCTGCAGCATCTGTTCATCGGCGCCGAGGGCACGCTGGGACTGATCACCGCCTGCGTGCTGAAGCTGTTCCCGCGTCCGCGCGAGATTGCCACCGCCTTCGTGGCCCTGTCCGATCTGGAAGCCGCCCTGCCGCTTTTTGCCCGCGCCCGCACCGCCAGCGGCGATTCGGTCACCGCCTGCGAACTGGTGCCGCGCATCGGTCTGGAATTGGGAATGCGCCATGTGCCAGGGGTGCGCGATCCTTTCGAGAGCCCCCATGACTGGATGCTGCTGCTGGAATTGTCGTCGTCACGGCCCGGAGGCTTGCGCGACGCCCTGGAGGAGGTGCTGGGTCAGGCCTTCGAGGACGGGTTGGCGGTGGATGCGGTGATCGCCGAAAGCGATGCCCAGCGCTCCGATTTCTGGCGCATCCGCGAGGCCATCCCCGAGGCCCAGAAGAAAGAGGGTGGCTCCATCAAGCATGACGTGGCGGTGGCAACCTCACGCGTGCCCGAGATGATCCGCCGATGCACGAGCGCGGTCGAGGCCGCCATGCCCGGCATCCGGGTCGTGCCCTTCGGCCATCTGGGTGACGGCAACACCCATTTCAACCTGACCCAGCCACCAGATGCGGACAAAGCCGCCTTCCTCACCCGCTGGGAGGAGATGAACCGCATCGTCCACGACATCGTGGTCGAAATGGAAGGCTCCATCTCGGCCGAACATGGGATCGGCCGCCTGAAGGTGGACGAACTGGTCCATTACAAGCCGGAAATCGATCTGAATCTCATGGCGCGGATCAAGAAGGCCTTTGATCCCAATGGGTTGATGAATCCGGGAAAGATCCTGCGCTGAATCGTCACAGGCCCGCACCTTTCGCTGTTCCACCGCAAGCCGCGTGTCTATAATCCGCCCCCATGTCGGGGATCACGCGATACATGATGCGCCAGATGCTGGTGGGGATGATTTTCGTCTCCGCCGCCCTGGCCTGCGTCTTGTGGCTGACCCAGTCGCTGCGCTTCGTCGAGATGATCGTCAACAAGGGCCTGTCCATCGGCGCCTTCCTGAAACTGACCATCTTGCTCATGCCGGGCTTCCTGGTGGTGATCATCCCCATCTCGCTGTTCGCGGTGGTGCTCTTCACCTACAACCGGCTGATCGCCGACCGGGAACTGATCGTCCTGCGCGCCGCGGGCCTCAGCCACCTTTCCCTGGCGCGGCCCGCGATCATTTTGGGACTGGCGGTCAGCGCCGTGGGCTATCTGCTCAGTTGCTGGATCATTCCGCACACCGTGCGCAGCTTTCATGAAATGCAATGGACCATCCGCAACGACATCGGCAATGTGTTGTTGCAGGAAGGCATGTTCAACAAATTCGGCGAAGGTCTGACCATTTACGTCCGCTCGCGCACTCCCAACGGCGAACTCACGGGCCTCTTGGTCCACGACAAGCGCCACCCCCAGCGCGCCGTCACCTTGATGGCCGAGCGCGGCGCCCTGGTCTATACCGAACAGGGCCCCCGCGTCCTGATGATCAACGGCAACCGTCAGGAAGTGACGCCGGGAACCGGCAAGCTGTCCCTGCTCTATTTCGACAATTATACGGTGGACTTCAACACCGCCACCGGCAACAAGCCCGACCGCTTCCGCGACGCCCGCGAGAGGTCCACCCTGGAACTGCTGTCCATGGATGACAGCATGGAAAACAAGGGGGAACTGCGCCGGTTCAAGTCCGAGCTGCATTCCCGCCTGGCCTCGCCGCTCTATAATCTCGGCTTTCCCTTGCTGGCGGCGGCGGTGTTGCTGACGTCGGGCTTCGACCGGCGGGGGCAGACCGTGCAGGTGATGGTCTCCGCGGCCCTGATGGTGGCGGTCCAGGCCCTGGCCTTGGGCGCGTCGAACCTGTCTTCCGGCAATCTCGCCTTCGTCCCGCTCATCTACCTCAACGCCACCCTTCCCATCGCCTTCGGTCTGTGGGTCCTGGCGCGGCCGCCATGGCCGCGCCGCCGGACCGCGCCGTCCCTCGGCGCCGCGTGACGGAATCCTCAGGGTGACCACCGTGCCAAGCTCCCGCCATCTTCTCCTCGTCTCCTTGTTGTCGGCCTCCTCGGCGCTGACCGCACCGGCTTGGGCCGACGTGGTCACCGAGCAGAAAGCCTGGCCGGAAGCCGGAAGCTGGGGACAGGCCTGGGGCGACGATGACCCCGCCGCCCAACGCGCCCCTGCGCCCAGGACACCCCGCGCGGCCCCTCCTCAGTCCGCTCCGGGCTACGTGCCCCCACCCGCCGCCGCCGCCCTTCCCGGCCGCCCGACAGCCCCCGCCGCCCAGGCACCTGTCCGTGGCGCCCCGCCCCTTCCGGTCACCGAGATGGGCGCCGCCTATCCCGAGACGGGAGGCTGGGGTCAGGCCTGGGGCGAGGACGAGCCCGCCGCCGCTCCGCCGCCGCGCAGCCGCGCCATCCCCTCGACCATCGTCAACTCAGAACCGGCGCCGCGGCAGACACAGGCGGCCCGCCCCGCGCAGGCGCAACCCTCCATCCGGGCGGAAGCCTCTCCCACGGCCCAGGCTCAGCGCTCGGCCTCGCGGGCCATGGAACGCGCCTCGGTGATCATGCGCGGCGAGGACGAAAGTGGCGACGCGGTCGGACTGAAGCGCCCGCCCAGAATCATCCCCCGCGCCATGCGCAGCGTCAAAACCACCGAAGATGGGAATGAGCCGGTCCATATGGTGGCCGATCAGGTGATCTACGACCGCGAATTCAACGTGGTCACCGCCAAGGGCCGCGTCGAGATGATGCATGAAGGCCGCACCATCTCCGCCGATACGGTCAGCTACAACATGAAGCAGGACGTCATGGGGGCGTCCGGCAATGTGGTGCTGACCGAGCCTTCGGGCGAGGTCACCCATGCCGAATATTTCGAACTGACCGGCGACTTCAAGAACGGCGTCGCCCGCGACATCCGAAGCATAATGGCCGATAACTCCCGCCTTGCGGCGCAAAGTGCCCAGCGTGTCGGTGGCGACCGCACGGATTTCGACCGTGCGGTCTACACCGCCTGTGAGCCTTGCCGTGACGATCCCGACCGCACGCCCCTGTGGCAGGTCAAGGCGGTACGCGCCACCCACAATCAGGCCGAGGCCCAGGTGGAATACCGGGATGCCTGGCTGGAATTGAAGGGCATCCCCGTCGCCTATACGCCCTACTTGTCCCATCCCGACCCGACCATCAAGCGCCAGAGCGGCCTGCTGGCCCCGATTTTCGGCATGAACAGTTCCCTCGGCCCATCCATCAGCACGCCTTATTTCCAGGTGGTTTCGGAGAACGAGGACTTCACCCTGACGCCGCGCTTCATGCTGGATCGGCTGGCCACCTTCGACAAGCCGGACAAGGACGTTCCCACCTCGGTCTTCAAGCGGATGCAATTGGCGGGGCAACATCGCTGGCGCGGCATTCATGGCGAAGCGATAACCACGGCCAGCATCGCCGCGGATAAATTGACGCCTGGAATCAGAGGCCATATCGAGTCCAAGGGCCTTCTGGAACTGGACCGCACATGGCGGGCCGGGTGGCAGGTCCAGCATCAGTCGGATCTGGCGTACCGCTCGCTTTACCGCATCCGGACCGAAGAGGACCGGCCATGGCTGATGAACCGCCCCTATGTGGAAGGCTTCAGCCGGCGCGGTTACGCCATGGTGGAAGCCATGTCGTTCCAGGGACGGCGGGTCATCGAGGATTCCAGCAAGTCGCCGGTCGTCCTGCCGCATATGGTCTACAGCACCGTCAGTGCGCCGGGCTGGGCAGGAAGTTATTGGTCGACGGATTCCGATGCCCTGGCCTATACCCGCGAGGTGGGGACCCAGGCCCAGCGCCTATCGTCCAAGGTCGCCTGGAACCTGCCCATCATCTCGCCTGATGGGCAGGTCTACGCCATTTCCACCTCCGTGCGCGGCGATGGCTATCATGCCGATCATCTGACCGGTACATCCAAGACGTCGGGAAGTTCTGGACGGGCCATTCCCGAGATTGCCGTCAAATGGCGATACCCCTTCACCCGCCTAGGACAAAGCCTCACCCAGGTGATCGAACCGGTGGCCATGGTGGCCCTCAGCCCCAATTCCGGCATCGATTCGCGAATTCCCAACGAGGATTCCGTGGCTTTCGAACTGGACGAGACCAATGTGATGCGGCCGAACCGCCTGCCCGGCCTGGATCAGACGGAAGGCGGCGCACGTGGCGCCTATGGCATGCGTTGGGCGGCCTACCCGTCGCGGGGCGGCTCCATCATCGCCCAGGCGGCGCAAGGCTGGCGCCAGCACAAGGCCTCCACATTCGCAGCTGGCAGCGGCTTCTCCAGCACGCGTTCCGATTATGTCGCGCGCATCGACGTCACGCCCATCGGCAATCTGACGCTGCGGGACCGGGTCCGCCTGGACAAGGATTCGCTGGTGATGCGGCGCAATGAAGCGGGCTTTTCCATCGGGCCTCCGCTCCTGAGCTTTTCAGCCGATTACGGTTTGATGTCGCCCAGCACGACCAGCAGTAATACGTCCAATACCATCTACGCCAAGCGGCAATATATTAATTACGGCCTGAACTCGTCCATCTCGCGCAATTGGCGGAGTTCCCTTTCGCTCAATCAGGATCTGGCCAGCAACGGCGGCACCGTCGGCTGGACGGCCAATACCATGTACAGTGACGAATGCTTTGCCATCGTGGGCGCATTCAACCGTTATCACTCGGACGTCGCCGGTCTGCTGTCCGGATATCATTTGAGCCTGACCGTGGTCTTGAAGTCGCTGGGCGAAGCGCCCTTCAGCGTCTTCTAGAGGGAGGAACCCAAGAATGCTGGCCCGCGCCGCAATCGTCCTGAACGCACTCCTGTTCGCGTGCGTCCCGCTTTCCTGGGCATCGGCCCAGGATGTGGACAGAATCGCCGCCGTGGTCAATGACGAGATCATCTCGATCCGCGACCTGGATGCGCGCCTGAAACTGGCCATCACCGTGTCGGGCCTGCCAGACAATATCGAGAGCCGTCGCAGGGCGGTTCCCCAGGTTCTGCGCAAGATGGTCGATGAGCGCATCCAGGCCCAGGAAGCGGCCCGCCTCAAGGTTTCTGCTGGCACCGAGGACGTGGCCCGCGGCCTGGCCAATGTGGAAAACCAGAACCGGATGCCGCCCGGCTCTCTGCTGACGTCACTAGCCAAGGCTGGCGTCGATCCGGACGCCGTCAAGGATCAGATCAGGGCGGACATCATCTGGGTCAAGCTGATCATGCGCTCCCTCCAGCCGACCATCAAAGTGGGTGAGGACGAGATCACCGAACGCCTGGAAACCATTCGTCAGCAATTCGGGCAGCCGGAATTCATGCTGGCCGAAATCTTCCTGCCGGTGGACAGCCCTCGTCAGGAAGAGGAATCCAAGCGCCTGGGCGAACGCCTGATCGAACAATTGCGCGCTGGCGCTCCGTTCCAGGCGCTGGCCCGTCAGTTTTCCCAAAGCGGATCCGCCAGCAATGGCGGCGTCCTGGGCTGGCTGTCGCCCTCCACGCTGGAGGACGAAGTGCGCGATACCGTCATGTCCATGAACAAGGGGCAGGTCAGTTCCCTGATCCGCACCGGTTCCGGCTACGCCATCCTGGCTCTCATCGATAAGCGTGTCGCAGGCGAGACCTTCGTCGGCGATCCTTTGCTCAGCATCGTCCAGGTCTTTTTCCCGATTCCGCCCGGCGCCCCTCCCATCAGTCAGCTGATTGAGAAGGCCGCCGAATTGACAGCTCCGCTCAAGTCCTGCCCCGAGTTGGAAGATATGGGCCGCAAGCTCAATTCGGAACAATCGGGACGCCGCGACGGGGTCACCCTTTCCGTCATGCCGCAGAACCTGCGGTCCCTGGTGACCAATTTGCCGATCAACAAGGCCAGCCCTCCCGTCAGCACAGGCAACGCCCTGATGGTGGTTATGGTTTGTTCGCGCGACGAGAACGCCACCAAGGGCGGCCTGCCATCCCGCGACGCCATGCGCCGCATGATCGAGGATGAACGGCTGGAACTGTTGTCCAAGCGCTATCTGCGCGATCTGCGCCGCGCCGCCTTCATCGACTTCCGGCTTTGACCGCGTTTGACCCGATGAAGAGCAGACGGGCATGACCATCCTCGCCCTGACCATGGGCGAGCCGGCGGGTATCGGGGGCGACATCGCCCTTTGCGCCTGGACCAGGCGCAAGGCCAATGCCATGCCGCCCTTCGTGATGATCGACGATTCCGGGCGCCTGCGCAATGTGGCCCGGCGCCTGGGGCTCGACATCCCCATCCGCGACGTGGCCACTCCCGCCGAGGCCGAAGCGGCCTTCGCCACGGCCCTTCCCGTCTTGCATCAGCCCTTGGCCGTCATGGTCGAGCCGGGAAAGCCCGATCCTGCCAATGTCCCCATGGTCAAGGCCGCCATCGAGCGCGCCGTCGCCTTGGCCCTGGCGGGCGAAGTGGCGGGGTTGGTCACCAATCCCATCCACAAACATGTGATGTACCAGGGTGGTTTTCCCTACCCCGGACATACCGAGTTCCTGGCCGCGCTTTTGGACCGTCCTGGCCTGCGCGAGGTGATGATGCTGGCCTGCCCTCAGTTGCGGGTCGTGCCGGTGACCATCCATCTGGGGCTGGCCGAAGCCATCCGCAGCCTGAGCACCGAACTTATCGTCGAGATCGGCCGGGTCACCGCCAAGGCCCTGAAAGAAGACTTCGCCATCGCGCGGCCCCGTCTGGCCGTCGCCGGGCTCAATCCCCATGCGGGAGAGGGCGGCGCCATGGGCCGCGAGGATGAGGAGGTGGTGGCACCCGCCATCGCCCGGTTGCGCGCCTTAAACATCGACGCCTTAGGCCCCTTGCCCTCCGATACCTTGTTCCACGCCAGGGCGCGCCAGAGCTACGACGCCGCGCTGTGCATGTATCACGATCAGGCCCTGATCCCCATCAAGACCATCGATTTCGACGGCGGCGTCAACGTCACCTTGGGTCTTCCCATCGTTCGCACCTCGCCCGATCACGGCACCGCCTTCGATCTGGCGGGAACGGGCCAGGCCAAGCCCGACAGCCTGGTGGCCGCGCTGCATATGGCCGCCACCATCGCCGCCAACCGGGAGAGGCAGCATGGCTGAACTGCCGCCGCTACGCGACGTCATCGCCCGCCACGGTCTGGATGCGCGCAAGTCCTTGGGCCAGCACTTCCTGTTCGACCTCAACCTCACGGGCCGCATCGCCCGCGCGGCGGGCGACCTGTCCGTGGGCACCGTGATCGAGATCGGCCCCGGACCAGGCGGCCTGACCCGCGCCCTCCTGGATGCCGGGGCGCGGCACGTCATTGCCATCGAGCGCGACGACCGCGCCATCGCCATCCAGAACGAGATCGCCGAGGCCTATCCCGGCCGCCTGGAGATCATTGCCGCCGATGCCATGACCATCGATGCCGCCGGTCTGGGCGAAATGCCAAGACGCATTGTCGCCAACCTGCCCTACAACATCTCCACCGCCCTGTTGCTGGGCTGGCTGCGCCGCGCCCAGGCCTTCGAACGCCTGATCCTGATGTTCCAGAAAGAGGTGGTGGACCGGCTGGCGGCGGCGCCGCGCTCGGACCATTACGGCCGCCTGTCGGTGATCACCCAGTGGCTGTGCGAGGTCCGTCCTCTTTTTAATGTGGATCGCCGCGCCTTCACGCCGCCTCCCGCCGTGACCTCCACCGTGGTCGACCTGATTCCGCGCTCCCAGCCCCTGGCGCCCGCCCGTTTCGAAACCCTGGAGCGGGTCACCGCCGCCGCCTTCGGCCAGCGGCGCAAGATGCTGCGCTCCAGCCTCAAGCCCTTAGGGGGCGCAGAGGAGTTGCTGGAGCGTACGGGCATTCTTCCCACCGCGCGGGCCGAGGAAATTCCGGTGGAGGGGTTTTGCGCCCTGGCCCGCGCCCTGGACGAACGCCAACAACCCTGACGGCCGTTATGCTATGATGCCCTCCAGCCAACAGGAGTTCATATGAGCGGATGGGGCTGCGTCCACGAGGATCATGGTTCTTGCACCAAGGTGGCCGGACGGGCTTGCGATCCGGGCATGAAGGGCTGCGTCCTGGCGGGGCGCTTCCGGTTTTCCAATCCGGTAAAAAATAGACAGGTAAAAGCGCCGCAAGAGCGCGCCACCCCGAATGCACCCGATGGGGATGACGAGCCGCCCATCCGGACATAACCCCTCATACCAAATGCCACGGCACCGCCTGAAGGCAAGCGTTGACGCGTCCCCAGGCAATAGGTTTTATTGAACCCCTATATCAAAGGTGCCCGATAGAGGCGCCGTTAATTAGGTGAATTACTCGTTGGGAGAAAGCGGAATGACGGCTGAGCGCGTTGGGGCCTCCCCAACGGCGGAGAGTGTTGACTCCTTCGCCACCGAGGTATTGAAGCAGATCGACAGTCTCAGCCTGGAGGTCGCCGATATCGCTGGCACCATGGATGGCCTGACCCGCTTTGTGAAGCATCAGGAAGAGCTGTTCGGGCATCTCAAAATGATCGCCCATGCCATGGCTGAAACCATCGGACGGATCGACGCCGCTGGCCGCGAAACCCGCGACATGACGGTCCAGGCCGGGCATCAATCCTCGCAATCCCTGCGCACCGTGGAAGAGGCTCTGTCCGGGGTCAACCAATTGGTCAGCGCCGTCCAGGGCATCGAGGAGCGCCTGGAGGGCCTGGACGGGGCGCTGGGCGAAGTCAGCGGCATGTCCCGCAGCATCCAGAAGATCGCCCGCCAGACCAATCTGCTGGCGCTCAACGCCACCATCGAGGCCGCCCGCGCCGGAGAGGCCGGAAAAGGCTTCGCCGTGGTGGCGACCGAGGTCAAGACCCTGGCCCGCCAGACCGCCGACGTCACCACCGGCATCGATGATACCGTCCAGAAGCTCTCGGGCTCGGTCACCGATCTGATCGAGACCTCCACCGACACGCTGAAGATGGCCGATTCGGTCGGTTCGGGCGTGGGCGTCATCAATGAGGCCGTCTCGGTCTTCGGCAATGTCATCGGATCGGTCGAAGGCAAGGTCGGCGATATCTCGGAGGCCGCGTCCGCCTCCCTGACCCAGTGCGGCGACGTGATCGGCGAGATCGACAAATTCTTCGAAGGCATCGCCATGACCAGCGCAAGCCTGCGCAAGGCCGACGAGCGCATCGCCTCGCTGCTGGGCAATTCCGAGGAACTGATGGGCTATATCGCCGCCTCGGGATTCCGCACCGCCGACACCCAGTTCATCGAAGCCATTCAGGAGGCGGCCCGCCAGGTATCGGCAGCCTTCGAACAGGGCGTAACCTCGAGCCGAATCTCCCTCTCAGACCTGTTCGACGAGAACTACCAGCCCATCGCAGGCACCAATCCGCAGCAGCACAATACGCGCTATGCCAGTTTCACGGATTCGGTCCTGCCCGATATCCAGGAGCCGTTGCTGGCCTTGGACAGCCGCGTCGCCTTCTGCGTCACCATCGACCGCAACGGCTATATCGCCACCCACAACAAGAAGGTGTCGAACCCCCAGGGCTCCGACCCGGTGTGGAACAACGCCAATTGCCGTAACCGGCGCATCTTCAACGACCGCACCGGCCTGTCGGCGGGCCGCAATACCAAGCCCTTCCTGTTGCAGACCTATCGCCGCGACATGGGTGGCGGCCAGTTCATCATGATGAAGGACGTGTCCGCCCCCATCACGGTGCAAGGGCGCCACTGGGGCGGCATCCGCCTGGGCTACCGGATCTAGAGCACCGAGCCTCAAATATGAGGCGCGGTGCTGATGCGAGCATTGAGCGAGCGACCAAGGGCGCGGAGGCGCCCGCTAAGGTAGAGGGCAAAACAAATAAAACTAAAGCGTGATGCATATTTAAGGCATCACGCTTTAGCACAACGGCGTTTTTGCGGGGGCCGCCTTTCCCAAGCAGGGGATGGCGGCCCCTTCGTCATGGGCGTATCATTTCGGATGGGTAGGTTTTCCGTAGGGAGGCTGCCATGACGACCAATATCCTTTCCGTCATCTCCGCAATGGCCGAAGTGGCGACGGTCCCCCGTCAAGGCGATCAACTGCGCCCCCGGCAACCGGTGATCACGCTTTCGCGCGACTTCGGCTCGGGCGGCGACGTCATCGCCACCCGCGTCTGCCAGCGCCTGAAACTCCCCCTTTATGACGAGGAATTGCTGCGCGAAGTGGCCGCGCGCCTCAATGACGACCCCGCCATCGTCCGGTTGATGGACGAAGGCTTCGGCCGCGCCAAGGACATGTGGCTCTACCGCCTGTTCTCGGGCAAGGACATCAGCCCCGACGCCTACCGCGATACGCTGGTCAAGGTGGTGATGAGCCTGGGCCGCCTGGGCGGCATCATCGTGGGCCGTGGCGCCCATATCATCTTAGCGGGTGAGTGCGCATTGCGCGTTCGCGTCGCAGGCAGCCCCGAAGTCTGCGCCAAGCGCATGGCCGAACAGGGCCATGGCAACGAGGCCGACCTCCTGGCCAAGGCCCAGGAGATCAACCACCGGCGCGGCAAGTTCGTGTGGGAGGCCTTCCACTCGCGCCTGTCCGATGCCAGCCAGTTCGACCTGACCATCAACACCGACCGCATGGAAGACTTCGAAGATGTGGTCGAGACCATCGTGGTCATGGCCGAGGCCGTTCATTCCGGCCGCGTCCTGCGCGGCGACCTGATCCGCGCCCACGTCTGACCCCATTCCCCCAATGGGGGCGGCGTGGGTCCGCTCCGGGAGAGAGGTTCCCCCCCTCTCCCGGCTGCGGGCTGTTAAAGCGGCGTGCGCCCCGGCAGCATGCGGGCCATGATATCGTCCTTGAGGATGAAGCGATGGCGCAGCGCCGCCGCGATATGGCCGATCAGAATGACGGCCAGGACCCAACCCAGGACCTCGTGGCCCTCCTTGAAAACGCCGTTAAGCGCTTCGTTCTTGGCAAGCAGCTTGGGCAGCACCAGCCCGAATACCGAGACGTCGCGCCCGGCCGTCTGGCTCATCAGGATGCCGTCCACCGGGATCAGCACCATCATCAGATAAAGGGCGACATGACCGGCCCAGGCCAGCATCCGCTCAGCCGGGCTCATGGATGGGGGTAGCGCCGGCTGCGGCTTTGCCAGCCGCCAGGCCAGGCGGGCCACGGCCAGGACCAGCATGATGCAGCCGATGGCCTTGTGCAGCCCGATCACCTCGGAGCGTTGCGGTCCCTTGGGGATGACGTCGATCATATGCCCGACCACCCACAGGGCAAGAATGCCCGCGGCCATCACCCAGTGCAGCGACTTCGCCACCGCGTCGTAGCGCGCAGGAGCAGTAACATTCATGGCAGTTCCCCAACTTCCTTCGAACGAAGCGCGGAGCTTAGCACGACGCACGGGATGTTGACATTACCCACCGAGCGCATACCCTTCCCTGAACGGATTGTGGGGTTGCCTTCAATGGCGCGTTGCGCATCGCATCTTGCTTCGGTCGCGGCATGTCTCGCGATATCCATGGGTTTGACCGGTTGCGGCGGCATCGTCGGCATCCCGCCCGCGGCCGAGTCCTGGCCATCACCACAGCAAGAGGTGGCGCCCGAAGCGGTGCGCTACCCTGAGGTCCGCCTTTCCGTCCCCACGGCCATCGCCGCCGATCCCGAGGCCCAACGGTTCCTGCTTCTGCGTCAATTGGCCGAAGCCGGGCTGGTCGGCCCCGACGAAGCGGCTACGCGGCGCAACGCCAATATCGGCGCCTTGGCTCCCTATTCCGCACCGCCTCCGGCCGCTGGCCTGGGAAGGCCTGTGGCGCTGCGCGACATCGCCGACCGATTGGCCCGGCTGTCCGTCCCCGCCCCCGGCATGCCCCCCTCGGTGCGCCAGGCCGAGCGCGACTTCCTGATGGACAGCCTGCTGCCGGCCGAGCCCGTCACCCGGACCCCGCCCGCCCGCAAGGACAGCGCCGCCCTGTCCGTTGGACGGCGTCGCGCCGAGGATCTGGCCCGCCTTGGTCTGTTGGACCATGAGGAGTACCAACGGGAAATGGCCACCATCATCGCCGCCGAGCGTGAATTGGCCAATGCTCCGCCTCCTCCGCCACCGCCGCCGCCCAAGAAGAAGAAGGCCCCGGCCAAGAAACCCGTTCCCGATGGCGGAGTCCCCGGCGCCACCCGCGATGGCGACATTCCCGGTGGCACCGTGCCGTTCAATCCCAAGGGGACTTTGGGACTTCACTTGCTGTCCATGGCGTCGCCCACCACCACCGACAAGGCGGTGGAAGCCCTGAAAAAGGAGTTCCCGGAATTGGCGGCGATGGAATTCAAGGCGGTCAAAACCGACATTCCAGACCTGGGCACCACCTACCGACTGATGGCCGGGCCGTTGTCGGGAACCGACGCCGAAGCCCTTTGCCGCGCCCTTCGCGGCAAAGGACAATCCTGCGCCATCACCAATTTCTAGCGAAACGCTCAGGATTATGGCCGTGGGGCACGGAAAGCCTTTGCAGCACAATCGGGCCCAGTCTATTCTTTTTCCGCTCTCCCTATGGCGTTCGGCCTAATGCCTTCATCCGGGACCCTCCCTCCTCTCCCCATCGAGCTTGCGCCCAAGGCGCAAGACGCCGCCGATTCGGGCGAGCGGAGATTCACCATTCGTCTTTCTCTGGCCGTTCTTGCGCTCAACCTGTTCATCGGCGCGCTGGTCGGCGTCGTGATCAAGATGGGATACGACCAGCAACGGCAGCAGGCCATCTCCGAGGCCCAGAACCTGTCCTCGGTTCTGCGCTCCCATATGGGCGGCATCATCGCCAAGATCGACCTCACCTTGCTGACCGTGGCCGACGAGATCGCCCGCCAGGAACGGACCGGCGGCATCGATGCCGCGCAAATGGAAGAGCTTTTGCGCCGCCATGATTCCCGCCTGCCCGAAACCTTGGGCCTGCGGGTGGTGGATGCCAAAGGCATCATCCGCTTCGGGGTTACCGGCATCAAGGCGCCGCTGACCAGCGTCGCCGACCATCCGCATTTCGCCCGGCTGCGCGGCAACGACGAATCGGGTCTGATCATTTCGCCTCCCATTTTGGGGCGGGCCGCCAAGGTCTGGATGATCACCCTGGCGCGGCGTCTCACCCATCAGGACGGCAGCTTCGCTGGGGTTGTCCACGTCGCCTTGCCCATCAACCGGCTGGTCGAAGCCTTCGCCGCCATCTCCACCGGCAGCAAGGGGGCCATCAGCCTGTGGAACGACGCCCCCGCCATGATCGCCCGCGTTCCCGATCTGGGTGAGCCGGAGGGCATTTTCCTGTCGCCCCCCCTGCCCTCGCCCCCCTTGAGGGAGATCATCAACGGCAATCTGGAAAGTGGCACCTATATCGGCCAATCGGGCAGCGACAATATCTGGCGCACCCACAGCGCCCACCGCATCGGGACCTTGCCGCTTTGGATCGCCGTCGGCCTGGCCGATGACGACACCATGGCCGACTGGCGGTTGCAGGCCCGTATTCTGGCGGGCGCGGCGATCCTGTTCGCCCTGGGCAGCGTCGCGGCCGCATTCATGATCCGGCGCAACTGGCGCACCCGCCACCGCTCCGCCTCCGCCATCGAAGAGGCGCATATTCAGACCGAGGAGGCGCGGCGCCGTCTTGAACTCATTTTGGGCTCGGCTGGCGAAGGAATCTGCGGCGTCGACCCCCAGGGACGGATCACCTTCATGAATCCGGCGGCGCGCCGCATGCTGGGCTGGGGTGATAACGAGGGAATCGGCCTCAATCTTCACGACGAGGTCCACCACCATCGCGCCGACGGCAGTGACTTCCCGGCCGTGGCCTGCCCAGTCTGGCAGACGCTGCACGACGGCAATGTCCGCCATGTGCCCCGTGACGTGCATTGGCGGCGTGACGGCACGCCCATTCCGGTGGAATTCACCACCGCCCCCATCATCCAGAACGGCCAGGTGGTCGGCGCCGTCACCTTGTTCCGCGACATCGCCCGAAGGATCCGGGCCGAAACCGAGGCCGCCCGCAATCTGGCCGTGACCTCGGCCATGAGCAATATCTTGCGCCATTCGCTGGAAGACCGGCGCCTGGAGGAAATCCTTCGCGATGCCCTGGTGGAGATTCTGTGCCTTCCCTGGCTCAATGTGGAAGAACGCGGCGCCATCTTCCTGGCCGATCCGGAGACGAAGTCCCTGCGCATGGTGGCCGAACACAACATGATGCCGTCCGTCGTCCGGGCCTGTTCGACGATCGATATGGGCCACTGCCTGTGCGGGATCGCGGCCGAACGGCGTGCGCCGGTCTTCGCCTCCCATATGGATGAACGGCATCAGACGCGGGTGCCCGGCATGCACGAGCACGGGCATTATTGCATTCCCATCATGAATGGCGCCGATGTCCTGGGCGTCCTCAATGCCTATGTGGGCCATGGGCATCAATGGCAAAAGGAAGAGGAACGCTTCCTTGCGATGGTTGCCGACACCTTGGCGGGCGTCATCCGCAGGAAGCAGATCGAACAGACCCTGAAGGACAGCGAGGAACTGTCCAAGACCTTGCTGAACGCCACCATCGACGGCGCTCTGCTGCTCGATCCCGATGGACGGGTCCTGGCCGCCAACGAAGCCATGGCGGCCCGCTTCGCCAAAACACCCGAACTCATGGCTGGCAACGTTCTTTTCGACTTTCTGCCGCCCCATCTGGGCGCTAGCCGCCGGGTTCAATTCGACCGGGTCCTGGCCGACAAGACACCGTTCCACAGCCAGGACGAGCGGGACGGCGCCGTCTTCGACAACCGTATCTATCCGGTCCAGGACGGCGACGGCGGAATCCGGCGGGTGGCCGTGTTTTCCCGCGACATCACGCAGCAACGCGCCGCCCAGCAGGCCATTGAAAAGGCGCTGGCCGATCTGGCCCGTTCCAATGCCGAGTTGGAGCAGTTCGCCTATGTGGCCTCCCATGATCTGCGCGAGCCGCTCAGAGCCATCACCGGCCATCTGCAGCTGCTCCAGCGTCTGGCCAAGGACAAGCTGGACGATTACGCCCTGGAATCCCTGATTTTCGCCGTCGATGGCGCCCGGCGCATGGACGCCCTGATCCGCGACCTGCTGGACTATTCACGCATCGGCCATGCCGACCGCGAGATGGAGACTCTGGAACTGGGCGCGGTCATCGCCGATGCCCTGGCCAATCTGTCCGCCACCATCGCCGATAGCGGCGCCACGGTGACCACGCTGACCCCCATGCCCCATGCCCATGGCAACCGCATGGAACTGATTCGGTTGTTCCAGAATCTGATCGGCAACGCCCTGAAATACAGCGCCTCCAACCGGCCGCCCGTGGTCGAGGTGAGCGCCTCCGCCCGGGAAAATGCCTGGGATATTTCCATCCACGACAACGGAATCGGTATCGCGCCCGAGAACTTCGAACGCATATTCATGATCTTTCAGCGCCTGCATGGGCGGGAAAAGTATGAAGGCACCGGCATCGGGCTGGCCGTCTGCCGCAAGATCGTCGATCGCCACGGCGGCGCTATCCGCGTGGAGTCCGAACCGGACCTGGGCAGCACCTTCACCGTCACGCTGCCTGCGGTCAGCGGGGAATAACCGCCTCGGCCGTCCTTCAATCCTACAAAGACCAAGCGCAGCCCACGAAAAAAGGCGGCGCCCGCAGGTGCCGCCTTATTCGACCGACCGGTCAGATACGACCGTCTAGACCATCGAGCGTAAATATGGCGCACGATGGTCTGTTTGATGTTTGTCCCTCGCCGGGCGCGGCCTCAATGGCGGCTAATCGCGGTGTGCGCCAGATACGACGCTCACCGCTCTAGACCGCCCTGACCTTGACATAGGAGCCGGGCGCCGCCTCGATGGTCTTCAGCTTGCCGTCGCCGGGCTGGCGGGCGGGAACCTGCTTGCCCGCGACCTTCTCGACCCACTTTTGCCAATCGGTCCACCAGGAGCCCTCCACCTGGGTGGCGCCCGCCAGCCAGACTTCCGGGTTCTTGGGCTTCTTGGCATTGGTCCAGTAGCAGTATTTGTTGGCGGCCGGAGGATTGACCACACCGGCAATATGGCCCGAGGCCGACAGCACGAACTTGATGGGACCCGACACGTTCTGGGTCAGGGCATAGGTGCTCTGCCAGGGTGCGATGTGATCCTCGCGGGTCGACAGCATGTAGATGGGCGTCTTGATGTTGCCCAGGTCGATCTTGACGCCATTGAGTTCGATGGCGCCCGCTTCGATCAGCCGGTTCTCCTGGTACATCTTGCGCAGATAGAAGCTGTGCATGGCCGCGGGCATGCGGGTCGAATCCGAGTTCCAGTACAGGAGATCGAACGGGAAGGGATCCTTGCCCAGCAGGTAGTTGTTGACCACGAAGGACCAGATCAGGTCGTTGGCGCGCATCATGTTGAAGGTGGTCGCCATGTCGCGGCCGTCCAGGAAGCCCACCTGATTCATGCGGGTTTCCAGGGCGGAGAGCTGTTCCTCGTCAATGAACACGCCCAGTTCGCCGGGGTCCTTGAAATCGGTCATGGTGGTGAAGAAAGTGGCCGAGGCGATGCGGTCTTCACCCTTGGCGGCCAGATAGGCCAGGGTGCAGGCCAGCAGCGTGCCGCCCAGGCAGTAGCCGGCTGCGTTGACTTGGCGGGAGCCGGTGGCCTTCTCGATGGCGTCGATGGCGGCCAGGGGGCCTTCCAGCATGTAGTCGCCAAAGCCCTTATGGGCCAGCTTCTCGTCCGGATTGACCCAGGAGATCACGAACACGGTATGGCCCTGGTCGACCGCCCATTTGATCAGGGAATTCTTGGGGCGCAGATCCAGGATGTAAAACTTGTTGATCCACGGCGGCAGGATCAGCAGCGGCTTCTCGAACACCTGGGGCGTGGTCGGATCGTACTGGATCAGCTGCATCAGATCGGTCTGGAAGACCACCTTGCCCGGCGTGACGGCGATGTTGTCGCCCACCTTGAAGGCGTCGTAATCGGTCATCTTGATGGCCAGGTTGCCCTTGCCCCGCTCAAGATCGTCCAGCAGGTTGTTGAGGCCCTTCAGCAGGTTCTCGCCCCGGCTTTCCACGGTGGCGCGCAGCACCTCCGGATTGGTCAGGACGAAATTGCTGGGCGCCATGGCGTCCACGAACTGGCGGGTATAGAAGTCGACCTTCTTGGCGGTGTGGTCATCCAACCCTTCCACATTCTTCACCACGCCCTGCATCCAGCGGGCCGACAGCAGGTAGGACTGCTTGATGAAGTCGAAGATCTCGTTTTCCTGCCACATCTCGTCCTTGAAGCGGCGATCGCCCGAATCGGGGGCGACCACGGGCTGAGTTTCCTCGCCCATCATGCGGCGCGCCGTGTTCTGCCACAGCGACATGTAGTCCTGCCACAGATTGAGATTGGCCTCGACCAGCTTGCCGGGGTCGCT
Organism: Paramagnetospirillum magnetotacticum MS-1; assembly: GCF_000829825.1. Taxonomy (NCBI): domain Bacteria; kingdom Pseudomonadati; phylum Pseudomonadota; class Alphaproteobacteria; order Rhodospirillales; family Magnetospirillaceae; genus Paramagnetospirillum; species Paramagnetospirillum magnetotacticum. The sequence goes on from NZ_JXSL01000030.1 coordinate 116,877, forward strand.
CATCAGCTTGGCCGTCATCTCCATGAAGGCATTGCCGATGTTCAAGGGATCGGCCGTCGCCGCGGAAGGATCCGCCGCCTGACGCGTCAGAAAGTCGGCCACAAGACGCTGGGACCGTTCGGCGATGCTGGTCATCGCCTTGGAAAGTTCCGTCGCATCGATCATTTTGGACTCAGCGCCCGTCTGCTCGGCCATCAGCTACCCCTTAATTTTACGGTGCATCCAGAGTGCAACCATACACGGCGATTGCCCCTTTGTCGCGTCGTCCAGCGTTCCGGTGGGTGCACCGCCCATCCTTTCCGCTCGCTCCATAGACCTATATACTTTCGAACCATGGCCTGATAAACGTGAACTTGCCGTAAAATTCGGTCTAAACAAAATAGTTTCTCGATACCGGGGGCAGCAGTTCGTCCATGTTCGATTGCATCGAGGCTTGGCGCCGTCGTTACGAGCGCCGCACGCTGGCCGTCAGCCGGAGCGTCGCCATCGCCGCTCTGATCGCTGGCTGCTCCTATGTTCCAGACGCCGTCAATCCGGTGGAATGGTACAAGGGCGTCACGGGAATGTTCGACGGTGACGACGCGCCCGTGGTGGCCGCGCCCCGCCGTCCCGACGGCTCTTTCCCCAATGTGAACGAGGCTGGCGCCAAGACGTCGTCTTCCCCGGGAAAAGGCCTGGCTGGCGACAAGGGCAATGCCAATTACGCCCAGTCGGTGAAGCGTGAACCCGCCCCCACCAAGCAGCTCGCCAAAAAGACGCCCCAGACCCAGACCCAGGTGGCCGAGGCCCCGTCTTCCGCTCCGGCTCCGACCCAGGACGCTTCCGGCAGGGGATCCTACCAGCCGTCCCTGGACCGCCGCATGCAGGCCGCCCGCGACGAAGGCCCCAATGCGCCGCCCAGGACCGCTCCCGGCGGCCCGCCGGCGCGGGCAGAAATTCCCGACAGCATTCCGACCCGCCGCGGTCTGCTGGCCGAACATTTCCAGAAGCGTCTGGCCGAATCCGCCGTGGCCACCAACAAGGGCGATCCCTTCACCGGCATCCCCGCCGCCCGTACCCAGGCCTCCTACAACCAGCCGGTCAACACCTATGCCGTTCCCGCCCAGCCGCCGGTGGGCATGAGCCGCTCGCCCGCTTTCGCCGCCGATACCGGCGAACGCGCCCCCCAGCTGATTCCGCCCAAGGGCATGCGCGGCGCCAAGGGCATGATCGCGGCGCCCAAGGCCCCTGCCGCCCAGTTCGACGTGGCCTCGCTGCAATTCGGCCCCAGTGGCGGCCTGACCGCCGCCGACGGCGCCCAGCTGCGCGAAGTGGCCTCGTTGCAGAAGCAGACTGGCGGCGTGGTCCGCATCGTGGGCTATCCCGCGCCGGGCGCCGTTTCCTTCGCCGGACAGGATGACGCCTCCGTCGCCCTGACCCGTGCCAAGGCGGTGGCCAAGTCGCTGACCGCGCTGGGCGTGCCCGCCCGCAAGATCATGGTCGCCGCCGATGCCGCCGGGCCGTCCTCTTTCGACGACAGCGGCGCCAAGGTCTCCATCGAGTATTGATCGCAGGACTGAGATACGGACGGAATCAGTGTGATTCCGTCCGGATTGCCATCGATTCTTAACCGACACCGCGCTACGGTCTCTCGTCACGCGATCGGAATTCCGCTTATGAACAGCCAGCACGACTTTCACCGCATCAAGCGCCTTCCGCCCTATGTGTTCGCCGAGGTGAACGCCATGAAGGCCCGCGCGCGGGCCGCCGGGGAAGACATCATCGATTTCGGCATGGGCAATCCGGATCAGCCGACCCCCACCCATATCGTCGACAAGCTGGTGGAGGCGGCGCGCAATCCGCGCGCCCACCGTTATTCCATGAGCCGGGGTATTCCGGGCCTCAGAAAGGCCCTGTCGGCCTATTACCAGCGCCGCTTCGCCGTCGATATCGACCCGGAGGCCGAGTGCATCGTGACGCTGGGCTCCAAGGAGGGGCTGGCCAATCTGGCCAATGCCATCACCAGCCCCGGCGACATCGTGCTGGTGCCCAATCCCAGCTATCCCATCCATCCTTACGGCTTCATCATCGCGGGCGGGTCGTGCCGCTTCGTGCCCGTGACCCCCGATGCCGAGTTCCTGAAAGCGCTCGACCGCGCCGTGCGCCATTCGGTGCCAAAGCCCATCGCCCTGGTGCTGAACTATCCCAGCAATCCCACCGCCCTGCTGGCCGATCTTGATTTCTACGGCCAGGTCGTGGAGTTCTGCCGCCATCACGGCATCTGGATTCTGTCCGACCTGGCCTATTCGGAAATCTATTTCGATGTGGCGCCGCCGCCGTCCATCCTGCAGATTCCCGGCGCCAAGGATATCGCGGTCGAGTTCACCTCCATGAGCAAGACCTACAACATGCCGGGCTGGCGCATCGGCTTTGCCGCTGGCAACAAAACGCTGATCAATGCTCTGGCACGCATCAAGAGCTATCTCGATTACGGTGCCTTCACCCCCATCCAGGTGGCGGCCACCGCCGCGCTCAACGGCCCCCAGGATTGCGTCGACGAGATCCGCGCGCTCTACAAGAGCCGCCGCGACGCCCTGATCGAGGGCCTTGCCGCCGCAGGCTGGGACATCCCCAGCCCGCCCGCCACCATGTTCGCCTGGGCCCCCATCCCCAAGCCTTTCGCCCATCTCGGCTCGCTGGAATTTTCCAAGCTGCTGATGCGCGAAGCCCAGGTGGCTGTGGCGCCCGGCATCGGCTTTGGCGAATATGGCGATTCCCATGTCCGCATCGGATTGGTGGAAAACGTCCAGCGCACCCGTCAGGCGGTGCGTAACATCAAGACTTTCCTCGGCAGCACCGGGCAGGTGCTCGAGGCTTCGGAAAAACAGCGCGCAGCAGGAACGGAACCATGACCAAGGCCTCCCCTCTTAAAATCGCCATCGCCGGACTGGGCACCGTCGGCGGCGGCACCGTTCATCTGCTGCATGATCAGGCCGAGTTGCTGGCCGCCCGCGCCGGGCGCCCCCTGGCCCTGGTCGCCGCCGCCGCCCTGGTCAAGCCCGCCGATCTGCCGCTGGACGGGGTGACGTTCTTCGCCGACGCCCGCGACATGGCCAAGACCTGCGATTACGACGTGCTGGTGGAACTGATCGGCGGCGCCAAGGGCATCGCTCTCGACGTGGTCAGGACGGCGCTGGAGCGCGGCAAGTCGGTGGTCACCGCCAACAAGGCCATGATCGCCCATAACGGCATCGAACTGGCCCGTCTGGCCGAGGCCAAGGGCGGCAATATCGGCTTCGAAGCCAGTGTCGGCGGCGGCATTCCCATCATCAAGTCCTTGCGCGAAGGCCTGGCTGGCAACCGCGTCAGCAAGGTGATGGGCATCCTCAACGGCACCTGTAACTATATCCTCACCACCATGCGCGATTCGGGGCGCGACTTCGCCGACGTGCTGGCCGAGGCCCAGGCCCTGGGCTATGCCGAGGCTGACCCCAGCTTCGACATCGACGGCACCGACACCGCTCACAAGCTGGCCATCCTGGCCTCCCTGGCTTTCGCCATGCCCCTGGACATCGATTCCGTGGCGTGCGAGGGCATCCGCAATATCAGCGCGCTGGACATCCGCTACGCCGACGAACTGGGCTACCGCATCAAGCTGCTGGGCGTGGCCTCGGTTTCCGATCAGGGCGTCGAGACCCGCGTCTATCCCGCCATGGTACCGCTGGCCTTCCCGCTGGCCCATGTGAGCGGCCCCTTCAACGCCATCGTCACCGAGGGCGATTTCGTCGGCCGCACCGTCCTGGAAGGACGGGGCGCGGGGGCGCGCCCCACCGCGTCCGCCGTGGTCGCCGATCTGATGGATCTGGCCACCGGCCGCGTGGGCCCCACATTCGGCCTGCCGGTCGGCGTCCTCAAGGCTTTGCCCGCCGCGCCCGCTGGCGCCCACCGCAGCGCCTATTACATCCGCCTGATGGTCAGGGACGAGCCCGGCGTCTTCGCCGACGTGGCGGGCGTCTTGAAGGCGCACAAAGTCTCCATGGAGCAGATCATCCAGCGCGGCCGCTCGCCGTCGGAGGTGGTGCCGGTGGTGATGACCGTGCACGAGACCGACGAGGCCTCCATGCTGGGCGCCGTGAAAAGCATCCGGGCGCTGGCTTCGGTCACCGATCTTCAGCTCATCCGCATCGAGTCGCTCTAGGACACGGATCATGTCCATCCACACCGCCACCCTGCCCGTCCTCGACCGCAACCTCGCCCTGGAAGTGGTGCGCGTCACCGAAGCCAGCGCATTGGCAGCCGCCCGCCAGACCGGACGCGGCGACGAACGCGCCGCCGATGAGGCCGCCTGCTCGGCCATGCGCCACGCGCTGAACGGCCTGTCCATGGACGGCGTCATCGTCAATGGCGAGGGCGACGATTCCACCCAGCCGCTGCACACCGGCGAGAAGGTGGGCAACGGCAAAGGGCCCAAGGTCGATATCGTGCTGACCGCGCTGGAGGGCCGCTCCATCTGCGCGCGCGGCGCCCACAACGCGCTGTCGGTGGTGGCCATGACCGAGGAAGGCAGCTTCCTCAAAGTGCCGCAGCATTCCTATATGGAAAAGATCGTGGTGGGCGCGGGCATGCCTTCGAGCATCATCGATCTCGACTCCACCCCAGAGGAAAATCTGTCGCGCATCGCCAAGGCCAAGGGCGTCACCCTGTCGGAACTGACCGTCAGCGTGCTGGACCGCCCCCGCCATGGCGAGCTGATCGAGCGCCTCTATGCCGCCGGTGTGCGGGTCATGCTGTTCGACGACGGCGACGTGTCGGGCGCCCTGGCCGCTGGCCTGCCCGATTCCGGCGTGGACGTCTATATGGGCTCGGGCGGCGCCGCCCAGGGCGTGCTGGCCGCCGCCGGGCTGAAATGCCTGGGGGCCCAGATGCAATGCCGCCTGCTGTGCCGGTCCGACCAGGATCATGCGGCGGCGCGCCGGGTCGGCATTGCCGATACAAGGCGCAAGTGGAATATCGAGGACATGGTGCGCGGCGAGGTCATGTTCGCCGCCACGGGCATCACCGACGGCCATGTGCTGAAAGGCGCCCGCTTGGCTCCCAACAACCGGGCGGAAAGCCATTCCCTGGTCATGCGCTCGGTTACCGGCACCATCCGCTACTTAAGCGTCCAGCACGATCTCAGCCGGAGCCACCTGCCCGCATGAGCCACAGACCACCAGGCGCGCAGGGGGCCGCCTTCCTGGGGGTAGAGCGCTCGCTCTCCGGGCGGCGCTGGCTGGCGCGGCCCGGCGACGAGCGCCTGGCCGTCACCCTGGCCCAGCGCCTGGGACTTCCCGAATTGGTGGGCCGCGTCCTGGCCTCTCGCGGAATCGGTCTCGACGAGGCGGAAAGCTTTCTCAATCCGACGCTACGCGACCTTCTGCCCGATCCCGGTCACCTCAAGGGCATGGATAAGGCGGTGGAAAGGCTGGTCAAGGCGGTGACCGGGGCCGAAACCATCGGCATCTTCGGCGATTACGACGTGGACGGCGCCACCTCCTCGGCGCTGCTGAAGAACGCCCTGGCCGATATGGGCGCAAAGGCCCGCGTCTATATCCCCGACCGCATAAAGGAAGGCTATGGCCCCAACGCCCCCGCCCTGCTGCGGCTCAAGGCGGAAGGCGTCGGCGTGGTGATCACCGTCGATTGCGGCACAACCGCCTTCGAGGCCCTTCAAACCGCTACCCAGGCTGGCCTCGACATGATCGTCGTCGACCACCATGTGGGCGAGGCGGCGCTGCCCGCCGCCCTGGCGGTGATCAATCCCAACCGCCTGGACGAGACCAGCCCCCACGGCCATCTGGCCGCCGTGGGCGTGGCCTTCCTGCTGGCCGTGGGCCTGAACCGCGGACTGAAGGCGGCGGGCTGGTACCAATCGCGCCCCGCCCCCGATCTCATGCGCTGGCTGGATCTGGTGGCATTGGGCACCGTCTGCGACGTGGTGCCCCTGGTGGGCGTCAACCGCGCCCTGGTGGTCCAGGGACTGAAAGTGATGGCCAAGCGAGGCAATGTGGGTCTGGCCGCCCTGGCCGATGTGGCGGGCGTCAAGGAGCGCCCGGATTCCTATACGCTCGGCTATGTGCTGGGGCCACGCGTCAATGCCGGTGGGCGCGTCGGCGAAGCCGAACTGGGCACCCGATTGATGTCCACCGAGGACGCGGCCGAGGCCGCCGAAATCGCCCGGCAGCTGGACGGCTATAACAAGGACCGCCAGGAGATCGAGGCCGTCGTCCTGCTCGACGCCATCGAACAGGTGGAAACCCGCCCCGATGACGGTCGCCCCCTGCTGATGGCGGCGGGCGAGAACTGGCATCCCGGCGTCATCGGCATCGTCGCCGGACGCCTCAAGGAACGCTATGGCCGCGTGGCCTGCGTGGTGGCCCTGGAAGGCGGCCAGGGCAAGGGCTCGGGCCGCTCGGTGCCCGGCCTGGATCTGGGCTCGGCCATCATCGCGGCGCGTCAGGCGGGCTTGCTGCTGGCCGGTGGTGGCCACGCCATGGCCGCAGGCTTCACCGTGGCCCGCGACAAGCTGAATGACCTCTCCGATTTCCTCGCCGAACGCCTCCAGGCCCAGTTGGAGGGCGATCTGGTGCCACTCCTCGAGTTGGACGGCGCCCTCGATGCGGGAGCGGCCGGAATCGAGCTGGTGGAGACGCTGGCGCAGGTAGGCCCCTTCGGTTCGGGCAACCCGGAACCCCGCTTCGCCATCTCGGGCGCCCGCATCGCCAAGGCCGATGTGGTTGGCTCGGGCCATGTCCGCCTGATGCTGACCGGCGCGGGCGGCAAGCGCCTCAAGGCCATCGCCTTCCGCGCCGCGGATTCGGAAATGGGCCACGCCCTTCTGTCCTCGGCTGGCGCCTCGTTCCATCTGGCGGGGACATTGCGGGTCGACACCTGGCAGGGTAATTCCAGCGTCCAGTTGATCATCGACGACGCCGCTTTTGCCCGATGATGCGATTTCGTCGCTTTATGCCTTGATTTCCCCCCCAAGGGCGGTTATCAAATCGCCCTCGCGCCTCGATGTCCCCTTCGTCTAGAGGCCTAGGACACCGCCCTTTCACGGCGGCGACACGGGTTCGAATCCCGTAGGGGACGCCAGCGATTTCAAGCACTTAGCAAGAGCAACAGGGTCAAATAGCCCTTCAGTGTCCAATGCGGGTCCAATATGCCCCCCTGGAAGACGGCGGAATGAGGTGGATTTGCCCGGACAATGAATGCCGAATGGGCAGACATACCGATGCGCGATGGGGCTATCAGCTACCCCGTGTTATGGTCCCACCATGCAACCGCTTCAGCACAATCCGCCAGCCCTGGTACGGGTCATCTTCACGACCATCCGCACCGCCCGCGAGGCTGGCCTAGATCGGCACGGCCAAGAACAGCGAGCGGTAGAAGCTCTCAGGAATGTGCGCCCCGATATCCCCGAGAGAGACGCCATGAACATGGTGTGGCGAGTTCGGCCTGATTGACTGCCCCCCGAGGGGAGGGGACGGCACGCATGGCATAGGTCCGTGGACCGGGGTTTTTGGCGACAACGACCAGATCGCCCGCGCACTGTTAAACTATAGCCGCTAATATGGCGATGACTGCCACGATAAGAGAGAAGCGAGACAGCAGAACTATTAGCTGGGCGAAAATTCCAACTGCACTGACGATGATGGTTTGTGCTGCGTCTATTTTATCGGGCATCCGCCGAGCATAACACAGAGCGAGGTCCGGAGTTAAGCCGCCAGCGCATCTGGGCTGGACGACAACATGAATGTGCTCCAATTCGATTGGCTCACTGCGTCGCATTATGCCACTGCCCCGCCAAATGGCGAAGGTCAGGTAGCGGCTTGTCGTCGTCGAAAACCTCCCTTCCAATAGCAACCAAGGCTAACCACTCTACGACGGTCAGTTCTCGCGCCCCATTCAGCGCGAGCGGATCGTCAACGAGCATGAATGATTTGTCTCTGGCCGCCCCACGACGCGCGGCTTGCTCGCGTGTTTCCCCTGGTTGGCGGTAGACAATAAAACCAACTTCATCGCCCTGAATGGTAGCCTCCAATTTGCTCAGGCGGCGGTCAATGCTACGTGCGGTCATGATTAGGATTCCCTTTCTTCCAGAGCCACCAAGCGGCGTTCAATTTCGTTCGTCTCAATGGTGCGGCGGTATGTCTCAATCACCCCGGCAACCGCCGCCGCCTCGCTGGGGGTGATTTCACCAGACGCCATTGCATCGACCACAACCGCCATTGCTTTGGAGGCATCCTCGGCACCCGCCAGCGACGGCAATTGAACCGAGACGGGTTTGTCTTTGGCCGGTGGTGCCAGCCGTTCCAGGCAAAGCCGCAAGGCGGTCGTGTCGCCCCCTAACGCCAGATCAACGGCCTTTCGGGTCAGGGCATCGGCTTCGCCGTCTAGCAGTTCCAGAACGGCCCTTGTGGCGCGGTTCCGCGTTCCAGGGGACTTGCCCGAAGGGTTGCCCGATTGCCCCGGCAGGAAGGGCTTCCCACGCTGCTTTCGGGCTGCATTTTTAGCGTCGCTCTCACTCATAGCTTTAACTCCCACAGCAGCACTTGGCCGGGCTGCACCGGCTGTCTGTAAATCGTCGTGCGGCTCCCATCAGCAGATCGGAGCGTTACGGCCTGCGCAACGAGTGGACCATGCTGTTCGCGGTTGGAGCCGGGGACGCTCTGACCATTCTCGAAGCCCAGACGATCGACGTGGTGGTCACCGACATGCGCATGCCCGGCATGGATGGGGCGGCCCTGCTTGACCGGGTGAGGATTCTTCAGCCCGAAGCGGCCCGCATCGTGCTGTCGGGATTTTCCGAACGCGAGGCCATTTTCCGCACCGTGGGCCCGGCCCACCAGTACTATGTCAAGCCCTGCCAGCCCCAAATCCTGGTTGAGGCCATCCGCCGCGCGCTCTCCGTCCGCCGTACTCTGCGCAGCCCCGCCTTGCTGGCCCTGGTCTCGGGCGCCACCTCCATCCCGGCCATGCCCAGCGCCATGTCCGCGCTTTTTAGCGAGTTGCAGTCGCCCAACGGGTCGGCGTCCGAGGCGGCGCGGATCATCGCCACCGATGTGGGACTGACGGTCAGTCTTCTCAAATTGACCAATTCCGGATTCTTCTACATCCCCTCCGCCATCACCGACGTGCTGCAGGCGGTGAAGATGCTGGGCTTCGAGATGGTCCGCGCCCTGGCGGTGATGGCCGGGATCTTCGAGGCCTTCCGCTGTGGCGGCGTCGACTGCGACCTGCTGCGGCAATTGGAGCGGCGCAGCCTGCAAATCGGCGCGGTGGCGCGCAAGATCGCCCAAAGCAACGGCCTCGGACAGGCGGCCCTGGACCAGACCCAATGCGCGGGAATGCTGGCCCATGTGGGCTCGCTGCTGCTGTTTTCCAATTGGCCCGGCGTCATGGAGGAATTGCGCCGGGGCCTGGACCGGTCGGGAGGCGGCATCATCGCCGCGGAACGGGCCGCTCTCGGGGCGTCCCACGCCGAATTGGGCGGTGTTCTGCTGGGGTTGTGGGGCTTCACCGATCCGGTGGTCGAGGCCGTGCTGTACCACCATGAACCCAGCCGCTGCGAGTACCATTCCTCGGCGGAGAAATCACCCCTGGTGGCGGTTCATGCCGCCCAGCACCTGATCAAGCCCATCCCCCCCGGCAAGAATCCCATGTCCGCCTGGGCCGAAGGTCTGGACATGGCCTTTCTCGAACGGATCGGCTGTGCGTCTCGCATCAAGGAGTGGGCAGGGATCGCCGAAGCTAGCCGCGAGGAGGACACATGATGCCCGGATTTCCGGAAAAGATCCTGCTGGTCGACGACGAAGCCAATCTGCTGGCGGGCATGCGGCGGCTTCTCGGGCAAAGCTTCAACATCACCACCGCAGAGGGCGGGATAGAGGCCCTGGGACTGGCCCAGAACGAAGGCCCCTTCGCCGTGGTGGTCAGCGATATGCGCATGCCCGGCATGGACGGCATCGAACTGATGCGGAGGTTTCAGGAAGCCTCGCCCGACACCACCCGCATCATGCTGACCGGCAATGCCGATCAGAAGACGGCGGTCGAGGCCATCAATACCGGACAGATCTTCCGCTTCTTCAACAAGCCCTGTTCCATGGCGACCCTGTCGGAAGGGATCATGGCGGGCATCCGGCAATACCGCCTGATCAACGGCGAAAGAGTCCTGCTGGAAGGAACCCTGTCGGGCAGCATCGCCCTGATGGGCGACGTGCTGTCCATGGTGGCGCCGGAGAGTTTTCAACGTTCCTTGCGCCTGCGTGGCTGGTCGTTGCAAGTGGCGGCGGGCATGGGGCTGGACTCCGCCTGGGAACTGGAACTGGCGGCCTCACTGGCCCGTATCGGCGAGATCTCCGTTCCCTTGGAGGTTCTGGCCCGCAGCCGGTCAGGACAGCGCCTCACCCCGGTGGAGGAGGAGATGCTGTCGCGGGTGCCCGAGGCCGGGGCCAATCTCGTGCGCAAGATCCCCCGCATGGCACCCGTGGCCGACGCCATCCTTCATCAGGACAAGTGGTTCAATGGGCAGGGCCTGCCCCATGACGGCAAGGCGGGCCAGGACATTCCCCTCAACGCCCGTGTCTTGCATGTCCTGCTGGCCCTGGATGAAGCCGGTTCGGGCGAACTGAGCCGCAATGCCTTCGCTGCCCTGGAGAAAATGCAGGGGCGCTTCGACCCGGCGGTGCTGACCGCCGCCGCCCGCAGCCTGAGCGCCATGACGGTGGACGAAGCCGCCTTTACCCGGCTGGACGTGCCCGGTTCGGCGCTGCGCCCCGGCGACCATCTCGAGACCAGCCTGGAACTGGACAACGGCAAACTGGTGCTGGCCGCGGGACAGACCATCACGGATGCCCTGTTCGTCCGCCTGCAGAACCTGCACAAGATGTACAAATTCCGCGATCCCGTGCGCATCCGCCGCGCTGGCCGGCTATAAGCCCGTAACATGAGGGAGAGCCGACCCATGGATCGGATATTTGCAAGGATCATCCTGGCGATGCTGGCCCTGTTGGGCTGGAATTGGCGGGCGGAAGCGGACGAACCGACCGTTTACACCCTGGCGGTGGTGCCGCAATTCGATTTGCGGCGAATCGAGGCGGTCTGGCGCCCCATCCTCGACCACCTGCAAACAACCACCGGGGCCCGGTTCATCCTGGTGACCGAGACCGCCATCCCGGTCTTCGAGAAGGGGCTGAACGTCGGTGCCTACGACTTCGCCTATATGAACCCCTACCACTACGTGGTCGCCCATCAGCGGCAGGGCTATCAAGCCCTGGTCCGCGACGTGGAGGCGAAACTCTCGGGCATCGTGGTGGTGCGCAAGGATTCGGCACTGACCGATGTGCGGATGCTCGATGGCCGCAAGGTGGCGTTTCCCGCTCCCAATGCCATGGGCGCCGCCCTCATTCCCCGCGCCGAATTCGCCCGAAAGCTAGGGATCAAGATCACCGAACTCTATGTCAAATCCCACGATTCGGCCTATCTCAACGTCCTGCTCGGCCAGGCCGATGCAGCCGGGGGAATTCGGGCGACATTCGAACAGCAAAGGCCCGAAATCCGTGACGGCCTGAAAATCGTATACGAGACCGAACGCTATACCCCCCACCCTCTGGCGGCCCATCCCCGTGTTCCGGCCGACATGGCGGCCAAGGTCCAGCAGTCCCTGATCGCCCTGGGGGCGACGGCCCAGGGGGACGCCTTGCTGGCGGGAATTCCCATCAAGACCATCGGCCCCGCCCATAACGACGAATACGATACCCTGCGCAACCTCGGTCTGGAGGCGTTTTACGTCGAACAATGAGCATCCGAACAAAACTCCTCGTCCCTCTGCTGTTGCTGGCGGCTTGCGTTTTGGCCGCCTTGCACTTCGTCGCCTTCGACACGCTGAAAAGGACTCTGCTGACCGAGCGGATCAACGGCGAACAGCGGGCCCTCGGCCTGCTGGCCCTGGCCATCGCGCCCGATATGCAGGCCAGCGACCTTGCCAAAATCCACGAGACCATGGTCGAGGCCGAAGGACACCATCCCTGGTGGCGGTCCTTGGTCTTGGCCACCCCGATGGGGCTTCGCCTTTACCCCCTGCTTCCGTCAGAGTCCGAGCCAGCAAATTTGTTACGGCTGTCCGCCCAGGTCAGCGCCGCGGGCCGCCCGTTGGGCGAACTGGGCGTGGAGGTCGACCTGGACACCCTGGTGGCTCCGGCCCTGGCGGTAGTCTATCGCTTGGAACTGGCGGTCATACTGATCCTGATCCTGGGGACCCTGGCGGTGGTGACGGTCCAGACCCGCACGGTGATATCCCCCCTAAGGCGTTTGGCCGAGGCCAGCGAACTCCTGTCCAGGGGACGCTACGACGTGGTCCTGCCGCTTCCCTCGGCCGACGAGGTCGGCAATCTGGTCCGCGCTTTCGAGTCCATGCGCAACGCGGTGGCGCACCGTGAAGCCGCCCTGACCGAAAGCGAGGGGCGCTTCCGCGATCTGGCCGAATCGGCATCGGACTGGTTCTGGGAGACCGATACCGATTACCGCCTGACCTTCGTGTCCGACCGCATCGGCGCCATCCTCGGCGTCAAGCCTTCGGCCATTCTCGGCTACACCTATTTTGACGTGGGCCTGTCGGATTACGATACGGATCTGGCCCGCACCCATGCCGAGGATCTGGCCGCGCATCGCCCGTTCCGCGACCTGCTCTTCCATATCGGACCCGCGGACGCCAAGGACGAGAAGATCGTCCGCATCAGCGGCATGCCCTTCTACGACGAGAACGGTCTGTTCATCGGCTATCGCGGCATCGGCGCGGACGTGACCCGCGAGGCGCGGGCGGAAGAGCGCGCCCGCCAGGCCCAACTGGAACTGGCCAACCAGCACGCCCAGTTGGAACGGCTGGTGGAGGAACGCACCGAAGCGCTGAAACAGGCCCAGGTCGAGACGCTTCAGGCGTCGCGCATGGCCAGCGTCGGCCAGTTGGCGGCGGGCATCGCCCACGAGATCAATACGCCGATCCAGTATATCGGCGACAATCTCGCCTTCATCAAATCGGCCGCCGAGACGGTGGTTCCCCTGCTGGGCGAGGCGCGCAGCCTGGCTAAAAATATCGCCTCGGGCGGCGATAGCGCCGATCAGGGCCGAGCCTTTCTCGACCGTTACGACGCGGCGGGCCTGGACTTTCTCATCGAGGAAACACCACAGGCCGTGGCCCAATCCCTGGAAGGCGTGGCCCAGGTGGCGCGCATCGTCTTGTCCATGAAGGAATTCTCCCATCCGGGCACCACCCAGAAATCGGCGGTCGATATCAACCACGCGCTGGACACCACCCTGGTGGTCTGCCGCAATACCTGGAAACATGTGGCTGGTGTAGAGACCCGATTCGATTCGGCCCTGCCCCTGGTCAACTGCCACCCGGGCGAGATGAATCAGGTCTTCTTGAACCTGATCGTCAACGCCGCCCACGCCATCGAGAGTTCGGGCAAGCCGCGGCCGGGAACTATCTCCGTCGAGACCCGGTTATCCGGTGACTGGGCCGAAATCCGCATCTCGGACACCGGCACCGGCATTTCCGACGACATCGCCCCTCACATCTTCGATCCGTTCTTCACCACCAAGGAGGTGGGAAAAGGGACCGGCCAGGGACTGGCCATCTGCTATGACGTGGTGGTCAACAAACATGGCGGCCAGATTCTGGTCGGCGGCACCCCTGGAGAGGGCGCCGTCTTCACGGTCAGGATTCCCGTGGCATGATGTGGCGCAGACTTTGCCGGGCCGGAATGGCCTTTGGCCGGGCTTGAGGACGACCGGACAACGTCTCCTCATCCCCCTTCGCTCTTCCCCCGGAGACCGGGCAGCTTGCCGCCGCCGGTCAGGACAACAGCGGCCACGCCGCCGAGGTCGAGGCAAAGGGCGATGATGGAAATTCCATAATTCCCATGCCTGAACTGGTAGAGGTCATCGACGAGGACGTTTCCCGCCACGACGACCAGGATGCCCGAAGCCGCCAGCCCGATCCAGCTCACCTCGGCACGGGCCAGCGGGACGATACGGAGAACCGCATCGACGATCTTCGCTCCCAGAATATGGGCCGCCACCAGACCCGCGGGGGTCAGGAAAATGAACGCCCCGGCGATCAAGAGGCTGTCCAGGGCCCCGGTCGAATTCGGGCCGCCCCCCGACATGACGCCGAGATAGAGCACCAAGAGCAGGCTGAGCGGCGACACGATCAGATTCAGCTTCCAAAAGCCTCTTCCCAGGACAGCCAGCGGAACCGTATCCATCATTTTCAGGTCGTCCTCGCCCGCCCAGTCACGGCAGCAAGCTTAGGGGCAGGCCGGAAGAGGAAAAAGAGAATTCAGGCCCGCGTCAAACCCTGGCTGCGCCCCCCCCTTCCCATGGATGTCGCCTTTCGCATACCCCCCATTTCCCGTTTGGAACCATTCCCGTAAAGGCGGATAGTTGATTACCCGCAATTGACTTGTGGGTATGGGGCGTCTTTGGGTCATCCTTATCCGGGGGACAAACTCATGGCAGAGAAAAAAGCACTCAGTCCTTTCGAGGGCGTGTCAGGACGGACCGAGATATTGGGGCTTGGCGTGGCATTGGCCGCCCTGGTCGGGATCATCCTGCTGCCCCTGCCCGACGGTTTGCAGGCGGCGGGACTGCGCATGTTGGCCATCATGGTCTTCGCCGTCATCATCTGGATGACCGAGGCCGTTCCCTATGCGGTCAGCGCCGCCGTGATCGTCTCGTTGATCGCCCTGGCCCTGGGACTAGGGCCAGCCCTGGGCGACCCCACCAAGCTGATGGGGTCGAGCAAGGCGCTGGGCATGGCTCTGTCGGGCTTTTCCAACACGGCCTTCGCCCTGGTGGCGGGCGCCATGTTCATCTCGGCAGCCATGATGATCACCGGATTGGACAAGCGCATCGCCCTGGTGATCCTGTCGCGCCTGGGAGCGCGTACCGGCCGGGTCCTGGCTGGCGTGATCTTCACCGGCTTCG
Source organism: Paramagnetospirillum magnetotacticum MS-1 (assembly GCF_000829825.1). Classification (NCBI taxonomy): domain Bacteria; kingdom Pseudomonadati; phylum Pseudomonadota; class Alphaproteobacteria; order Rhodospirillales; family Magnetospirillaceae; genus Paramagnetospirillum; species Paramagnetospirillum magnetotacticum. Next base: position 131,883 of record NZ_JXSL01000030.1, read on the forward strand.
CGCTCAGCTTCCTGGTGCCATCCACGACCGCCCGCGTGTCGTGCATGGTTCCCATCGTCATGGGCATCATCGTGGCCTTCGGGGTGGACAAGCGCTCGCGCTTCGCCGCCGTGCTGATGATCGCCACGGCCCAGGCCGATTCCTTGTGGAATGTGGGCATCAAGACGGCCGCCGCGCAGAACATGATCGCCGTGACCTTCATCGAGAAGCAACTGCACTACACCATCAGCTGGCTGGAATGGTTCATCGCGGCGGCCCCCTTCTCGGCCGTCATGTCGGTCATTTTGTATTTTGTGCTGATGAAGCTGTTGCCGCCCGAAGTGGATGAGATCGAGGGCGGCAAGGCGACCATCGCCGCCAAGCTGGCCGAACTGGGCCCCATGAGTACGGGCGAGAAAAAGCTTCTGAGCATTTCGCTGATCCTGCTCGGCTTTTGGACCACCGAGAAGGTGCTGCATAATTTCGACACCTCGACCACCACCATGGTGGCCATCACCCTGATGCTGGTTCCGCGCATCGGGGTCATGGACTGGAAAGACGCCCAGGCCCGCATCGGCTGGGGAACCCTGATCCTGTTCGGCGTGGGGATCAGCCTGGGTCAGTGTCTGCTCGATACCGGCGCCGCCGCCTGGATGGCCAAATACATCGTGGCCACGTTCGGGATGGAGAACTTCCCCGCACTTGGCATCATCGCCGTGCTGGCCCTGTTCCTGATCATCGTGCATCTGGGATTCGCCAGCGCCACCGGCCTGGCGGCGGCCATGATCCCCATCATCATCTCGGTCCTGCAAAGCATCAAGACGCCGGGAATCAACGTGGTGGGGCTGACCATGATCGCCCAATACGTGGTGAGCTTCGGCTTCATCCTGCCGGTGAACGCGCCTCAGAACATGGTGGTTTATTGTACGGAAACATTCGAGTCGAAGGACTTTATCCGTACCGGCATTCCCATCACGATCATCGCCTACATCATGATTTTGGTGATGAGCGCCACCTATTGGCGGTGGCTGGGCCTCACGGGATAGAGCCCTTGAGGAACGGGGCGGCCGGGGCCGCCCCGTTCCGGCCTGGCTCAGGCCTTCTTCACGAATTCCGACTTCAGGTTCATGGCGCCGATGCCGTCGATCTTGCACGAGATATTGTGGCCGTCGGTGGCATCCACCAGGCGGATGCCCTTGACCTTGGTTCCGCCCTTGACCACCAGGGACGAGCCCTTGACCTTCAGATCCTTGATCACCGTGACGCTGTCGCCATCGCTGAGCAGATTGCCGTTGGCGTCGCGCACACCGGATTCGTCGGCCCCGGACGATCCATCGGCGGTCTCGGGATTCCATTCATGGGCGCAGTCGGGGCAAACCCACAGGCTGCCATCGTGATAGACGTTCTCGGAACTACATTCGGGGCACTTCAAACCACTATTCATTGCTGAGTTCTCCAATTTCGGCGGCATCCTAATGCACCCGCGGCCCGAAAGTCACCATCTGCAGAGGATGACAAGCCCCGGTCCGGCTGCTACCGTCCTGGAATTGTTGAAATTTACCGTATGGCCGGACGGAAGGGGATCATGAGCCTGTTGCGCATGGCTTTGGCGGTGTGGCTGTTCTGGGGAACGGCGCCCGCCTGTGCGGCCCCCCTGGACGCGACCTTGGCCGAGGTCGCCGCGCGCTTTCACTTACCTGGCGCCGTCCTGCTGGTCTCGGGTCCTCAAGGGATCGAGATCGCCACCAACGGCATGGCCGATCTGGCGACGCGCCGTCCCGTAACCGAGGCGACGCGCTTTCATGTGGCCTCGGTGGGCAAGATTCTGACGGCGGTGGCCACCATGCAATTGGTGGAGGAAGGGCGGCTGTCCCTCACCGCCCCCGTCCGTCCCTTTCTCGACGCTCAGGAGGCCCAGCGCCTGACCCATGTGGAGGACGCCGATATTGCGGCGCTGCTGTCCCACACATCCGGCATTCCCGACTGCCTGCGCAACGGCCCCTTTTCCCTGCCCGAGCATCCGTCCATGACCTGGACCGCATCGGAGGCCCTGCGGATGGGCCGCTGCCGCGCCGCCACCCAACCGGGGCAGTTCGCCTATTCCAACTCCAATTACATTCTCCTGGGCTATATCCTGGAAAAGCAGGATGGGGGCGATCTGGCCGAGATCTTAGGGCGGCGCATTCTCACCCCTCTCGGCATGTCCGACAGCGCCGTCAAGGTCGACACATCCGACCCGCTGCTGGCCCACGGCCATCGCCGAAAGCCGGAGGAGACCGCCCATCGCCCTGCCGGGCTGGTGGCGTGGTCGTCGCGGCTGGGCGACGCCCCCCTGACCACCACCGCCCGCGATCTGGAACGGCTGATGGCCAGCCTGTTCCGCCCAAAGCCCCCCCGCGTGCTGCCCGACCGCATGGTGGCCGCCATGAGTATGGAGCGGGGCCGCAGCGACGGCGAAGGTTATGGTCTGGGGCTGCAGGTGATCGACACGGATCTGGGATATCGCTACGGCCATAGCGGCCGCTTCGGCGGATTCGCCGCCGAGGCCTGGTACTATCCCGAACAGGACCGCATCGTCATCCTGCTGGCCAATGGCGACGAGTTTTCCGAGCACGATCCCATGGATCTGATCGAGGAACGTCTGTTCGCCGCTGCCGAAGCATCCGCATTGCCGAAGAGCACCACTGAAAGGCCGTGATCATGGGTCGTTTGCTCTGCCTGCTTTCCCTCCTCCTGCTGTTTTCCCTTCCCGCCCAGGCGACCGGGCTGATCGAGGAGGACACCACCATCCAGGCGACCTTCAACGGCGAGGTCCTGGGATTGGAAGCCCTGGTGGTCCGGCCCGATGACGGCCGCAAGCATCCCCTGGTGGTACTCAGCCACGGAGCCCCGCGCAAGCCCGCCGACCGCGAGGGCATGCGGGCCCGCAACAACATCGCCAATGCCCGTGAATTCGCCCGGCGCGGATGGGTGGTGGTGGCGGTGATGCGCCGCGGCTATGGCGAATCCCAGGGTGAATACGCGGAAAGCTCGGGCCCTTGCGACAACCCTGATTATGTGAAATCCGGCCGCATCGCCGCCGAGGATATCCGCCAGACCATCCTTCAGATGGCCAAACGGCCCTATGTGGACGGGTCCAAGGTGGTGGCGGTGGGTCAGTCGGCGGGCGGATTCTCCACGGTGGCCCTGACCGCCGATCCGCCGCCCGGCCTGGTGGCGGCCATCAGCTTTGCCGGCGGGCGCGGCTCCAACAAGCCCGACAGCGTCTGCACTGAATCCCGTCTTGTGGATGCCTTCCGGACCTTTGGCCGCACATCACGCATTCCCATGATGTGGGTCTATACCCGGAACGACCATTTCTTCGGCCCATCCCTGTCGCTGCGTTTCCACACGGCGTTCACCGAAGCGGGCGGACAGGCGCAATTCGTCGGCGCCCCCGATTTCGGCACCGACGGCCACTTCCTGTTTTCCGCCAGTGGCGCGCCCCTGTGGACGCCCTATGTGGAGACCTTTCTGGCCAGCCGGGGGCTGACCCAGTTCGAGCGTCCCCTGCCGCCCCGCGACACCTCCGCCATCACCTATCCCAAGGGGCTTACGGAAAACGGCCGCGACGCCTTCGTCAAATATCTGGATGGGGCGACTCACAAGGCCTTCGTCATGTCGTCTTCGGGCGCGTTCGGCTGGCGAACCGGCCGCAAGGATGCCGATCAGGCGGTGGAGGAAGCCACCGAATTCTGCGCCGCTCACAGCAAAAAGCCGTGCTACGCCGTCATGATCGATAACGACATGGTGCAGTGATGAGGCTAATACGCCTTGCGGCGGCCCTTTGCCTCGGCGCTGTCATTGTGACGGCACCGGCCTGGGCCCAGACCTGCACCCAAGAGGTGGGGCGCCGTGCCGTTCAACGGGCCGTCGAGACCATCAGCCGCCTGGGCGTGGAGGCGGCGAAAGGCGTCCTCGAGGCCCGTGACGGCGGCTTCTCCTGCGGTCCCTATACCGTCACCGTCATGGATTATAAGGGAAAATGGCTGATCGCCCCCGACAGCCGTGACCTGGAAGGCCGCAACGTGGCGTCGTTCAACGATGGCGCCGCCACCAATTTCATGATGGGCCTCATCTCGGCGGCAAGACAGACGCATGGAGAAATACAAACCATGCTGACCACGGATTCCGGGCCCGACGGCCCGGTGCACAAGGCCCTGTACTGTGCCGATATTCCGCGCCGCTCCGTCGTGGTCTATGGCGCCTTCATCTTGAAATGATCCAGGACCACTTCGCAAATTCATTAACATTGGTCTGGAAATCGGTTCATAGGGTGATGCTATATGGTCATGATCCAATCATAATGGGCTATGCGTTAGGTCACAGATGAACCCTGGTTCCGAAACCAACTCCACATCCGGCAAGAAAGCCGGCCAGCTTGTGCTGGTCGTCGGGGGGGTGTTCATCGCGTTGCTGCTGGCCGTGACGGCGGCGACGGTCTATGTGCAGCGCCAGCAAAGCATCGGCGAATGGCGGGCCAATCTGTCCAATCTGTCGCGCCTGCTGGCCGAGCATGCCCGCCAAACCATCAACGCCGCCGATCTGGTGCAGAAGTCCATCGCCGACCGTGTCTTGGAACTGGGCATCGAGTCCGAGGACGATCTGCGCCGCATGCTGGGCAGCCGGGCCACCTTCGACGCCCTGAGAGACAAGGTCAGCGGCGTCCCCCAGATCGACGTGGCCACGGTGGTGGCGAACAATGGCGATGTGGTGAACTTCACCCGGTCCTATCCGCCGCCCCCCATCAATCTGGCGGACCGCGACTATTTCAAGGCCCATTTCGCCGACCCGGACCTCAAGTTCTTTCTCAGCCTTCCCGCGAAGAATCGGGGAACCGGGCGGTGGACCTTCTACCTCACCCGCAAGATCAAGAACAGCAAGGGCCACACCATCGGCCTCGTGCTGACCGGAATCGAAAGCTCGTTCCTCAGCGAATACTACAGAGCCGTCAATTTCAGCGACTTCAGCGCCATCTCGCTCTATCGCGATGACGGCGGCCTGCTGGCCCGCATGCCCGAGCGCGAGGAAGCCATGGGCAAGGTGCTGTCCCAGCCCGGCATCCAGGCCTTGAAGGACGGCGTCGAGACCTTCATCACCGACGAGCCCCGACTGGTGGACCAGGCCGACCGGCGCCTGCGCATCGTCGCCCCCAGGTCCGTCGCGGGCTATCCCCTGGCGGTGATCGTGACGGCCACCGAGGAACTGATTCTGGCCGATTGGCGGCGCAAGGCCCTGCTGCTGGGGGGCGGCGCGGGCGGTCTGTCCCTCCTTCTTCTGGGACTGACCCTGTGGATCGCGCGCCTGCTGGACAACCGCGAGGCGGCCATGGACACCGCCCGGCAGGCCCAGAAGGTGGCAGAGCGCGCCAACCGGGCAAAAGCCGCCTTCCTGGCCACGATGAGCCACGAAATCCGCACCCCCATGAATGGGGTCATCGGCATGACCGGCCTGCTGCTGGATACCAAACTGGACGAGGAGCAGCGCCACTTCTCGACCACCATCAGAGATTCCGCCGAGTCGTTGCTGACCGTCATCAACGATATCCTCGATTTCTCCAAGCTGGAGGCGGGCAAGCTCGACCTGGAAAGCACCGATTTCGATCTGACCTCCCTGGTCGAAAGCGTCGTCGACATCCTGGCGCCCCGCGCCCATGCCAAGAGCATCGAGATCGCCAGCCTGATCGACCCCGACCTGCCCACCTGGCTGCGCGGCGACCCCGGACGGCTGCGCCAGATCCTGATGAACCTGGCCGGAAACGCCATCAAATTCACCACCAAGGGCGGCATCGCCATCGAGGTCGGGGGCGAGGACGGGCCATCGGGCCGCAAGCTGGTGCGCTTCGATGTCAGAGACACCGGCATCGGGATCCCCGAGGATGCCATTGGCCGCCTGTTCTCCATGTTCATGCAGGTGGACGCCTCCACCGCCCGGCGCTATGGCGGGACCGGATTGGGACTGGCCATCAGCAAGAGGCTGACCGAGATGATGGGCGGAACCATCGGCGTGGAAAGCACGCCCGGTGTCGGAAGCCTGTTCACCTTCTCCCTCCCCTTCGAGGTGGTCGAAGGGGCTCCGGCCAGCCGTCCGTGCCTGGAAGGACGGCGGGTCCTGGTGGTCGATGACAGCCCCATCAACCGCGATGTGCTGGAGCGGCAGTTGCGGGGCTTTGGCATTCATGCCGTATCCTGCCCCGACGCCACCTCCGCCCTGGAGGAGATCCGCCGGGCGGCGGCGACGCAAGAGCCATGGGAAGCGGCCATTCTCGATGCCCGCATGCCTGGGATTTCGGGAATGGATCTGGCTGGGCTGATCCGCAACGAGCCTGCTTTAGGCGGCCTCAAACTGGTCATCGCCTCGTCCCAAGGCCTTGCCGCCGGTGACAGTCCGGCCAGTGCCGATGCCTTCATCCACAAGCCGCTGCGCCGCCAGACCATCCTGGGCATTCTGGCCCGCGTCTTGGGGATCGCCCATGACGCCGCCTTGCCCGACAGCGCGGAATCCGAACCGGCCGCTCCCCAGCAGACCGGGGTGCGCCTCAGAATCCTGGTGGCCGAGGACAATCCGGTCAATCAGCAGGTGGCCGTGGGATTGCTGCGCAAACTGGGCCATTCGGTGGACGTGGCCGCCGATGGCGCCGAAGCCGTCGAGGCGGTGCGCGCACGGCCTTATGATCTGGTGCTGATGGACGTGCAGATGCCCGAGATGGACGGCTTGCAGGCCACCAATGCCATTCGCGCCTTGAGCGGTCCGCCGTCGCGGATTCCCATCGTGGCCATGACCGCCAACGCCATGCGCGGCGACGACAAGATGTGCCTGGATGCAGGCATGGACTCCTATATCAGCAAACCCATTGACCGGCAGAAGCTTATGGACGTCTTGGCGCATTATTCCGGCACGCTTCCCGCCGCTTCTTCCGCCCCTTCCGAGACACCGACGCAGCCCGCCGTGGATATCGCCGTCCTTGACCTGCTGACCGAGGATCTCGGCGTCGAGACCGTGGTGGAAATCCTGGCCAAGTTCTTCGAGGACGCCACGAGCCGCAAGGCCAATTGCCTTGCCGCCCTGACCCAAGACGATCGCGACGTGGTGCGGCGCGAGGCCCACGCCGTCAAGGGCGCCGCCTCCAGCCTGGGGCTGAGCGCCGTCCGTCAGGCGGCCGAAACGGTGGAAGCCGCGGTCCGCGCCCAGGCCCCCCTGGCCGAACCCGTGGCGGCATTGGCCGCGGTAATCGAGCGGATTCCCGCCCTTCTGGCCGGTTCCGCTTACGCCCTGCCCACGGACTGAACCTCTCACGGCCCCGGATAAAAGCAGCAAACCGCCGTCAGGTCGTCGCGGATGGCGGGGGGTTGGTCTGATCGCGCCAAGATGGCGTTCACCAGCGAGGAGGCATCGGGCGGACAGGTCCCCGTGCCCGCCGCCTCGGCCAGGCCGAGGCTTACTCCCGAACAGCCGATGGGCCTGCCGTCGGCCAGCCGGGCTTCGGAAAGCGCGTCCGAATGGAGGAACAGCAGGGCGCCGGGCGGAACATCCATGACCCGATTGCCATAAACGGCGTCGCCGCTGACGCCCAAGGGCAGGCCCCTGCCGTCGCCGTCCCAGGTCCGGCGGCTGGACGGATCCACGGCCAGGGGTTTGGGAAAGGCCGCCGCGGCATAGGTGAACCGGGCGTTTCGCTTGTCCAGAACGCCGTAGACCATGGTGCAGTAATGACCCGTCGGCATGATGCGCGACAATTTGCCGTTCAGCCGTGTCAGGAACTTGCCCGGATCGTCCCAATCCTCGTCCTGATGCCGGATAAGGGTATCGAGACGAAAAGTGTCCAAGGCCGCCGCCACCCCATGCCCCGAACAATCAGCCAGATAGAGGACAACGCGATTCTCATCGAGCGCGGCAGCGCCCCAGATATCGCCCCCGATCTCGCCCGACGGCTGGAACAGACCGCTGACGTGGAATCCCGTTCGCTGTCTGATGTCGGCCAGGACCGCCTCAGACGGCAACAGGCTGGTCTGCATGGCGCGGGCCCGGGCCAGATCGTCCGAGGAAGCCGTATCCTTGTCCTGGGTCACCGCCTCGGGCCCCGCCGCAATGCCCCCCGGCGCCAATACGGTGCAAACCACTTCATTGCCCCGGCCCACATAGACCACATCGTCGAAATACAGATGCCGCGCCATGGCGATGCCCCGTCCGTGGGACGAAAAGGCGCGGGCCGGATCGATGTCCAGATATTTGCGCCAGTCGAACCCGTCGCCTTGGTCGCGGATGGTAAAGCGGATCCGTCCCTCCAGCCTTTCCACCTCCACCGTAACCTGGCGCTCGGCATATGGCGGCAGGGCCATACGGCGGGCGATCTCGGCGTCGCGCCCCCCTTCGCTTAGCAGGCGAGATTTTTCCGCGTAGTCGATGCCCAGATTGCCATGCTCGACCGCGTTGCAGAACATCTCCGACAGACCAATCACCAGACTGCGGCTGCCAGCGCAGCAACGGGCCAAAGCCACCGCCAGCATGTTGCCTTCATCCAGGCTGCGGAAGCTAAATACACCACGCTCCATCAGGGTCATGGCCGAGGTCTGGCGGTCGAGATCGCCTTGAAGCCGACGCAGCGCCTCATACTCCCGCACCGCCTGGGCCACCACCGACATCAGAACCTGAAGGTTCAAGGGCTTGGCCAGATAGTAGGACACACCGGCCTTGATGCCCTTGACCACGTCTTCGGGTTCGGCATAGGCGGTCTGCATCACCACCGGCAGGTCGCGGAGCCGCTCATCCGCCTTGATCTTGACCAGAAGCTCCATCCCGCTCATGCGCGGCATGCGCCAATCCAGCAGAATCAGATCAAACCCCGCCGGATCGGCAACGAGAATTTCCCAGCCTGCTTGACCGTCCTCCGCGCTGACCCAGGCATAGCCGCCATGGTCCAATGCGGTTTCCAGCAAAAGGCGGTTCAGCCGCTCGTCCTCGACGATCAGAATCCGGGTCTGGCCCCTGGATACGGCCGGGGCATCTGCCATGTCAGGGGTCGATGGTAAAGAGGGTGTCGAAGCAGGCCAGGGCCAAGAGATCCTTCACATCGCCTCGCGGCTTGGACAGGCGGATCTGAACTCCGGCCTTGCCCGCCCGGTCCCGCATGGTCAGCAGCATGCCCAGACCGGCCGAATCCATGTAGTCCAGGCGTTCCAGATCAACGCAGACCGTCTTGACGCCCCCGGCCAGAAGTTGGGGAATCACCGTCTCCATGACCGCCCGATCGGCATCGGTCAACTGGTCGCGCAGCACCAGAACACGTTGGCCGCCGGCATCGGAAAGCTCGTATTTCATCGTTGAAGCCCCTCAAGAAAAACCAATCAGGATGCCGCGCGCACACGGCTGCCGAGGAACGCGTCCAATTGCTCGGACTGGCTCTCGTCCAACTCAAAATGAGCATGGGTATTGTGATCGGTCAACGCCACGACCACACCGCTCCAGGTCCCGAGTTTGGGGATCTCGGCCGTGAATTCGGTCCCGCGCGGAACGTCTAGGACACGGTCCAGGATACCGGCGCCGATGCGGGCGATATCTTGCAACAGGCAAGGAACGGTCTGGCCATTGAGGGTCAGAACCACCGCCAGATTGACGGTGTGGCGTTCGGTGTTGCGGCGGTTGGCGTCGGAATTGGCGTGGATGATGCCGTCGATGGAGCTCTTCATGGTGTGAATGCTCCCCTGCATGGATTGCGAGGATTGATGCACCTCGGCCGAGCAGCGCCCCGATTCCTCGATGGCATTGGCCACCGTGGCGATCTCGCTCGCCGCCTCCTGGGTTCCCCGCGCCGCCGACTGGGCCGAGCGGGCGATTTCGTGGGTGGCGGCCGATTGTTCCTCCACCGCCGCGGCGATGGAGGAACTGATCTCGTTGATGCGCCCGATCGTGCTGCCGATTCCCTGGATGGCCCCCACCGCCTCGCTGGTCGCTTGCTGGATGGAGGAAATCTGTTGGCTGATCTCCTCGGTGGCACGGCCGGTCTGGTTGGCGAGGTTCTTGACCTCGTTGGCCACCACGGCAAACCCTTTTCCCGCCTCACCGGCGCGGGCCGCCTCGATGGTGGCGTTAAGCGCCAGCAGATTGGTCTGAGACGCGATATCGGTGATCAGATTGACCACGGCTCCCACATTGCGGGCCGCCTCGGCCAAGCCCTGGATGATGTGGTCGACCTTGTCGGCCTCGGCCTCGGCCTCGCCCGCCACCTGGCTGGAAGTCGCCACCTGGCGGCTGATCTCCTGAACCGATGCCGACAGTTCCTCGGCGGCGGCGGCGACGGCGTCGACGCTGGAATTGGCGGCCTCGGCCGCCCCGGCGGCGCTTTGCGAGCCGTGGCGGCATTCCTCCACCAGTCCCGACATGGTGTTGGTGGTGTTGTTCATGGTCTCGGCCTCGTCCACCACCACACTGATGGCAGCGCTCACCTGCTCCTCAATGGCCGAGGTCAGGGCCAGCATCTGGCTTTGCAGCTTGCGGCGGTTGCGACGCTCCTCGGCGGTCTGGCGCGAGGCCAGTTGCCGCGCCTTCAAGGCGGTCTCGCGGAACACCTCGACCGCCTCGGCCATCTTGCCGATTTCATCGCGGCGCCCCAGGCCGGGAATGGTGACGGTAAGATCGCCTCCGGCCATGCGCGAAGTCACATCGGTCATGGCGTTGATGGGGGTATAGACCGATCGGGCGATAAGGGTGCCGATGACCAGCATGGCGGCAAAGCCGACCAGCATGACTGTGGTCTGGGTCTGGGTAGCCCTTTGGTCGATGCGCTGGGACTCCTCCCTGGCCGCCACCATGTCCTTGTGTGCATCGGCGACCAGGGACTGGATGGCAGGCTGGACGGCGGCGTAGGTGTCGCTCAGCGTCTGGATATTGGCCTGGACGACCATCAGCCCATCGGCGACGGCCTTAAAGTCCCGCTGATAGCGCCCCAGCAGATCGAGAATGACGGACCGTTCCTGCGCTCCGATCTCGGCACTGGCCAAAGCCTTCTGGAACTCGGCGACCCTCTGGTCCAGTTCTTTCACATATTTCGTGTCGATGCGGGCGAGAAAATCCTTCTCGTGGCGACGCATCATCAGCATCAGGACGGTCAGGCGCAGATCGTCATGAGCCTTGAGCGCCGTCTCGATATCGTGGACCGAACTGCGCAGCCCTCCGGTCAGTCCGTCCTTTTCCGTCAGGCCGACCCGGACCATGCCGTCCGAAACCGCCCGGAAGGCCTCGGCATAGGACGCGATCCCCTTGCGGATGGGCTCGGCCCGCGGCCGGCGCGAATCGCCATCGCCCATGGCCTTGACCGTGGCATCCAAGGCGGCCCCGGCCTCACGCATGAGCCCGGCATGCTCGGCCACGTATTTGGCGTCCTTGCGCAGCAGGAAATCCTTTTCCCGACGCCGCGCCGCGGCCAAGGCCTTGTCCAGCGCCTCCGCCTGATCGCCCACAGCCTCCTCCTTGGCGGCGATGGCGCCGGCCCCATCCGACGCGGCCTGCCCCACGAGAAGAACACTCAGCAATATCAGCAACACCAGACCCGCCAGGGCGACCAGCGAGCCGATCTGAACCTTGAGCGAAAACCGCGATAGGATTTGCTGCATGAAACAACACCCAGTCAGAACGAGGAGGAGCAGAGCGGAAGGGGAATCCTAGAATAGACATATTATTATTATGAGAATTTTTTTGCACCTCATTGTTACCGCGCAGGAACAACCACGGGGCCCGATCCGAAATCGGGACAGCCGCACAAGCACCATCCCGAGAGGCATGGCGAAGCTGACTACAACTGTGGTGATTTCTAGTAAGAGATTGGCTAGGGGAGTAGGAATCACGCGATCCTATCGCCAAGCCCTTGAAACCGCTGGACGCGGTCACCGTCCGATTTCGAGGGTGGCGCAGTCTGGGGCGGCGGGTCCAGCCCGCTGACGCACTTCGCCATGTGGAGTTGGATGGCAAGTTATTGACGGTTGGGTTCCTTGCCCCGCGAACGAACAATGGATATGGTCAAACCTTAAAGTGGACATACCGCGAGGGGATTGCTTCAACGGCCGTGCATGCAATGCATCGGCAAATTTCGTTGCCGCCCGCAGGGCGCCTCCCGATAATAGCGGCACATGCATACAGGCCCCCACGGAATGCGCCCATGAACCGCCCCACCAACAAGGGTACCCGCACAGAAGATCTGCGCCGTCAGTTGGCGGACGAGATTCTGGATGGACGGCTGGCGCCGGGCCTTCACCTGGACGAACAGGAACTGGCCGCGCGCTTTGGTGTCTCCCGGACCCCGGTGCGGGAAGCCTTACGCCTGTTGGCTTCCACCGGGCTGGTTCAGGAACGCCCGCGCAAAGGCGCAGTGGTGGCGGTCATCACCCAGGAACGCATGGCCGAAATGTTCGAGACCATGGGCGAGATCGAGGCGGCCTGCGCCCGCTTTTGCGCCCTGCGGATGAGCGAGGACGAGAAGCGCGCGCTAGCCGAGCTCCATTCCGGCGCCGCCACGCTGGTGGCGGATGCCGATCCCGGTCTCTACGACCAGTTCAACACCGAATTCCATTCGGCGCTTTATGCCGGTTGCCACAACGGCTTCCTGGAGGAGACCGCCCGGGCCATGCGCCAGCGGCTGAGGCCCTTCCGCCGCGCCCAGTTCCGCATGACCGGGCGGGTCGAGCATTCCTGGGCCGAGCACGATGCCGTGGTCCGCGCCATCCTGCGAGGCGATGGAGAAACCGCCTACCACACCATGCGCGCCCACGTATCGGCGGTGGGCGACGCCTCGGCCGATCTGCTCAACCGCCTTCCGAGGCGATAAAGGCCCGCCAGCCGCCGAAGGCCGAGATCTCCCTCGCCCCTTGGACTGCGCAGGCCTCGCACAGAAAGCCGCTGACCGTGCGCCCGTCGTCCAGATCCACCTGACCGATCCCCAAAGGCGCCGGAATGGTGGCGACGAACCGACCGAACGCGTCCGGCGTCATCTCCCAGATTTCGCCCTCGATGGAGGCACCTGCCCCATCCGCGAGACGCACCAATCCCGGGCGCCGAGGCGTGCCGGGCAGGGCGTAGAACCCATAGACCGGGGCGGTCCGGCAGCTTTCCACCAGCCTGCCTCCCAGGCCGGTCAACTGCCCGTTCAGGGGCTGGCCGCTCAGATGCCCACCCACAACCAGCATCCGCGCCAGCCCGCCGCGGCCATATTCCATGGGACGGGCGGGAGGCGGCAGCCGGGTGCTGCCCATGGGCAGGCCCGACTGCCGATGCAGGGCGCTGGCCGCATCGGCCGCCATGGCCTCGGCGAAGGCGGGGGCCATCAGGGTGACGCCACAGGGCAGGCCATCCGGCCGCATGGCCGAAGGAATGGCGATGGCGCACAGGTCCAGCAGGTTCACGAAGTTGGTGTAGGCCCCGAGATTGGTGTTGGTGGCCACGGGATCGGCCATCACCTGATCGATGGTGTAGATGGTGCCGCTGGTGGGCAGCAGCATCAGGTCCATCAGGGTCCACTGCGCCGCGGCCTTGGCCCGCAATTCCTCCAGACGGTAGGTGGCGCGGAAGGCGTCCACGGCACTCTTCTGGACTCCGCCCATAATGATACCACGCGTCACATCCAGGGCGGCGGATGGATGGGCGGCGATGAAGTCGCCCACCGCCGCCGTGCGCTCGGCCACCCAGGGGCCGGAATAGAGCAGATCGGCCACCTCGGCGAAGGGGGCGAAATCGATCTCGACCACCTGCCAGCCCAGGTCGCGCGCCCGCCCGACCGCCTGGACATAGCTCTGCTGCGCCGCGTCGTCGCCGAAGAACCGCAACTGGCCGGAGGCCGGCACCCCCATGCGCCGCCCCCTGGCCGGGGCAGGTGGCATCACCGGAGCATGGCGGCTGAAAGCGTCGCCGGGATCGTATCCGGCCAGCACCTCCAGGACGCTCATGCTGTCCTCCACGGTCAGGGTGAAGACCGAGACGCAATCCAGCGAGCGGCAGGCCGGAACCACGCCGCGGGCACTGACCAGCCCCTTGGTGGGCTTCAGGCCGACGATGTTGTTGAAGCCCGCTGGCACCCGCCCCGAGCCAGCGGTGTCGGTGCCCAGCGAAAAGGACACAAGGCCAGCGGACACCGCCACCGCCGAACCCGAACTGGACCCGCCGGGAATGTAGTCGGCATTAAAGGGGTTGCGGGCCACGCCGTAGGGCGATCGCACCCCCACCAGGCCGGTGGCGAACTGGTCCATGTTGGTCTTTCCCACCAGGATCGCTCCGGCGGTCAGTAGGCGGCGAACGGTCTCGGCATCGGCTTCGGCCGTGTATGCATAATCGGGACAGCCAGCGGTGGTGGGCATTCCGCCCACATCGATATTGTCCTTCACCGCGAACGGAATGCCGTACAGAGGCAGTTCCGCGCGCCGGGCCTCTGGAACCGCCTCTAGTTCGACCGCGCGCCGCAGCAGGCTCGCCTCATCGCTCTTGGCGATCCATACCTTATCGTCACCGGCGGCCTTGATCCGCGCCAGGACCTGCGCCACCACCTGGGATGGGGTGAAGGACCCCGACGCATAGCCGGCGGCAAGGGAGGCGAAATCCAGGCTGGAAGAGAGCGACAGGGTCATGGCAGCGATCCTTCGGCGGAAGTTGTGCATGCACGCATGCATGCAAATAGCGCGCCGAACCCCAAAATCCACGCCTTCAGCACGACTGACCGCCACATATGCATGCATTAGCTGGATTATTGATCATTTTCGCACATTTTTTAATCACATCCTGGCTTTTGGTTATTTTTGATGCGCTTGAGCCCCCCTCCCTCGGCCGTCCACACGAAAAATCGTCAAGGAGCAGCTTAGTTTATAGGCAGGGGGCTAGCTAGCCCCACCCCATTCCGACGGACGCAAAACCACCGTTTTCCAAAGAATAAATCAGGATATCGCTGCTGGCACGGAGATTGCCTCTACCTTGCATACATGCAGGCGGCCCGCCGCCCCGATCTGATCCGCGAGGAGGGAGTTCATGAACGCTTTGCTGCGCACCACAGGACTGGCAATGGCCTTGGCACTTTGCTCCGTGCCCGCCATGGCACAAAGCCGGGACGAGTCCCTCCTTGTCGTCGTGGAATCCGGGACGAACAGCCTGGACATCCATGCGGTCGGCGCCAATCCCGCCAGCTACGGCGTCACCTGGAACATCTATGACCGTCTGCTGACCTACGGGACCAAGACCCTGGCCGACGGCACGCTGTCCTACGACTATTCCAACATCAAGCCCGAACTGGCCGAGAGCTGGGCCTTCACCGCCGATGACGAGATTACCTTCAAGCTGCGCAAGGACGCCAAGTTCCACGACGGCACCCCGATCACCGCCAAGGACGTGAAGTGGTCCTTCGACCGCATGGTGGCGGTGGGCGGCTTTCCCACCTTCCAGATGAAGGCGGGGTCGCTGGAAAAGGCCGAACAGTTCACCGCCCTGGACGACCACACCTTCAAGATCAAGCTGCTGCGCAAGGACAAGCTGACCGTGCCGGATCTGGGCGTGCCGGTTCCCATCGTGCTGAACTCCGAACTGGTCAAGAAGCACACCACCGAAAAGGATCCCTGGGGCCTGGAGTGGAGCAAGAACAATGACGCCGGCGGCGGCGCCTACAGGGTGGAAAGCTGGAAGCCGGGAGAGCAGTTGGTGCTGGTCCGCTTCGACGAATGGAAGAGCGGCCCCCTGCCCAAGATGAAAAAGATCGTCATCCGCGACGTCCCCTCGTCAGGCAATCGCCGCGCCCTGGTGGAGCGGGGCGACGTGGACCTGTCCTTCGATCTGCCGCCCAAGGATGCCCAGGAACTGGCCAAGGGCGGCAAGGTCAAGGTGGCGGGCGCCCCCATCGAGAACTCGCTGTGGTATGCGGGCATGGGGGTCAAGCAGCCGCCCTTCGACAACGTCAAGGTCCGTCAGGCGGTGGCCTATGCCTTGCCCTACCAGAAGATCATGGATGCCGTGGTCTACGGCCGCGCCATTCCCATGTTCGGCGGCCCCGCCCAGCCGTCCAAGGCCGCGTGGCCGCAGCCCTCGCCCTATAACACCGATATCGCCAAGGCCAAGAAGCTGCTGGCCGAGGCCGGTTTCCCCAACGGCTTCGAGACGGTCATCCACATCAACCAGGGCGTCGCCAGCCTGTCCGAGCCCATGGCTACCCTGACCCAGGAATCCCTGGCCCAGATCGGCATCAAGGCCACCATCAACAAGGTGCCGGGCGCCAATTGGCGGGCCGCCATGCTGAAGAAGGACATGCCGATGTTCATCGACACCTTCGCTGGCTGGCTGAACTATCCCGACTACTACTTCTTCTGGGGCTATCACGGGCAGAACGCGGTGTTCAACGTGATGAGCTACCAGAATCCCGAGATGGACAAGCTGATCGACGCCTCGCGCTTTGAAACCGATCGCGCCAAGTACGAGGAGCAGGTGAAGGGCGTCGTCAAGATCGCCTGGGACGACGTGCCGCGCGCGCCGCTGTTCCAGTACTACCTGGACGCCGCCATGGGCAAGAAGGTCCAGGGCTACACCTACTGGTTCCATCGGGCCATCGACTTCCGGTCCATTTCCAAGAATTGATTGCCCTAACCGAGGCGGCCCAATGGCCGCCTCCCCTGGCGGGAGCCATCCCATGCCGCCTGTCATCTTGCTGATCGCCAAACGAATCCTGGGCGCCCTGCCCAGTATCGCCGCCGTGGTGGTCGTCACCTTCGTTCTGACCAGGGCTCTGCCGGGCGATCCCGCCGCCTATTTCGCCGGTCCCGCCGCCGACCAGGAATCGGTCGAGGAAATCCGCCGCAAGCTGGGCCTGGACAAGCCCCTTCCCGTTCAGTTCATCGCCTATCTGGGCGACCTCGCCCAGGGAAATTTCGGAACCTCGCTGACCACCGGCCAGCCGGTCGCCGCCGACATCGCCCAGCGCCTGCCCGCTTCGGTGGAGCTGACCCTATGCGGCCTGGTGCTGGCCCTGGTGATCGCCATTCCGCTGGGTATCGCCGCCGCCACCCGGCCGGGATCCTGGGTCGACCATCTGGCCCGGGTGATCAGCACGGCGGGAGTGTCGCTGCCAGTCTTCTTCACGGGGCTTCTGCTGGTCTACATCTTCTATTACCTGCTGGGCTGGGCACCCGCGCCCATGGGACGCCTGGACCTATTCGCCACCGCGCCGCCCACCATCACCGGTTTCTATCTGGTCGATTCCCTGATCGCCGGAGACGGAGCCGCCTTCCGCGCCAGCGCCGCCCAGTTGGCCCTGCCAGCCCTGACCCTGGGCCTGTTCGCCCTGGCCCCCCTGGCCCGCATGACGCGCGCCTCCATGCTCGGCGTGCTGTCCTCGGACTTCATTCGCACCGCACGGGCCAGCGGCCTGTCGCGGGGAACCGTGCTGGTCACCTATGCACTGCGCAACGCCCTGCTGCCGGTGGTGACGACGCTCGGCATGGTCTTCTCGTTCCTGCTGGGCGCCAATGTGTTGGTGGAAAAGGTGTTCGCCTGGCCGGGAATCGGCTCCTACGCCATCGAGGCGCTGGTGGCCTCCGACTATGCCCCCGTTCAGGGCTTCATCCTCACCATGGCGGTGATGTATGTGGCCCTCAACCTGATGATCGACATCCTCTACGGCCTGATCGATCCGCGCGTGAGGATCGAGGGATGAGCGAGACAACCCGCCATATCCGCTACGTCCTGGCCGAGAACCCGGTCACCGCCGGGGCCTTCGCGGGCTTCGCGCTGCTGATCCTGCTGGCGCTGTTCGGTCCCGCTCTTGCCCCCTACGACCCGCTGGTCAGCAATACAGATCTGGCGCTCAGCCCCCCAAGCGCCGAGCACTGGTTCGGCACCGATCACCTGGGCCGCGACATCTTGTCGCGCGTCATGGTGGCGGCCCGCCTGGACATGCAGATCGCCCTGGCGGCGGTGACACTCTCCTTCGCCTTCGGCTCCCTTCTGGGCCTGTTGGCGGGCTGGCACGGCGGCCGCGTCGACCGCATGATCGGCCGGGTGGTGGATACGGTGATGGCCTTCCCCCTGTTCGTGCTGGCCATGGGGATCGTCGCCGCCCTGGGCAATACCGTGGGCAACATCATCTATGCCACGGCCATCATCAACATGCCCTTCTACGCCCGCATGGCCCGCGCCGAGACAGCCGCCCGGCGGGACGCCGGATTCGTCGAAGCGGCGCGGCTGTCGGGCAATTCCGATCTGCGCATCCTGGCTTTCCAGATCTTCCCCAACATCCTGCCGCCCATGATGGTGCAAGCCTCGCTGAACCTGGGCTACGCCATACTGAATGCCGCCGGCCTGTCGTTCATCGGCTTGGGCGTTCGCCCGCCCACGCCGGAATGGGGCATCCTGGTGGCCGAGGGTGCCACCTACATCGTCTCCGGCGAGTGGTGGGTCGCCCTGTTCCCCGGCCTGGCCCTGATGGCGGCGGTGTTCTGCTTCAACCTGCTGGGCGATGGGTTGCGCGACATCATTGACCCCCGCAGGAGGACATGATGCTGCTGTCCGTCGAGAACCTCTCCCTTTGCTTTCGCACCCGCTCCGGCGTGGTGCGCGCCCTGGAGGATGTCAGCCTGTCCCTGGCCAAGGGCGAGACCCTGGGCGTGGTGGGTGAATCGGGATCGGGAAAGTCGGTCCTGTCCTTTGCCGTGATGGGGATCTCCGATTCCGCCGCCACGGTGACGGGGGGCAGCATCCGCTTCGAGGGCCTGGACCTTCTGACCAGCGACGGCGACTCATTGGACGAACTGCGCGGCGCCGAGATGGCGATGATCTTCCAGAACCCGCGCACGGCGCTCAACCCCATCCGCCCGGTAGGGCGGCAGATCGCCGACGTCTTGCTGCGCCACGGCGGCGTCACCCATGCCCAGGCCAAGGCCAAGGCCGTGGAGATGCTGGCCAAGGTGCGGATTCCCGATCCCGAACGCCGCGCCCTGGCCTATCCCTTCGAGATGTCGGGCGGCATGTGCCAAAGGGTGATGATCGCCCTGGCCCTGGCCTGCGGCCCCAAGCTGCTGATCGCCGACGAGCCCACCACGGGTCTGGACGTGACCACCCAGGCGGCGATCATGGATCTGATCGAAGAACTGGCGCGGGAAAGCAACATGGCCACGTTGCTGATCACCCATGACCTGGGCCTGGCGGCGGAACGCTGCCATCGCATCGCGGTCATGCATGCCGGTCATGTGGTGGAGGTGGCTCCGGCGGACGAGCTGTTCGCCAATCCACGCCATCCCTATACCGCGCGGCTGATCGCCACCACGCCGCGGCCAAGCACCAGCCTCGCCGGTCTGGAGCCCATACCCGGCTCACTGCCGGATCTTCGGGGCGAACTGCCCCCCTGCCGCTACGCCGAACGTTGTGAACGCCGGACTCCGGACTGCGACCGCCAGCCGTTGCTCCGCCAGGGCGATGCCAGCCGGACCGTCGCCTGCCGCAACCCGATCATGGGAGATGCCGCATGAGGCCGCTTCTCGACGTCGTGGATCTGTGCCGCCGTTTCCCCGTGGGCAAGGAATCCTTCCTTCACGCCGTGGACAATGTCAGCCTGCACGTTCAAAGGGGCGAGGCGGTGGGGCTGGTGGGTGAATCCGGCTGCGGCAAGTCGACCCTGGTGCGCATGCTGACCCGCGTCCTGGACCCCTCGGAGGGCTCCATCCGCTTCGAGGACAAGGAGATCGGCTATATCCCGGCTGCGCGCTTCACGCACTCGCCCGAGCGGGGCCTGATCCAGATGGTATTCCAGGACCCGACGGAAAGCCTCAACCCCCGATTCACCGCCTTCGACTGCATCGCCGACCCTCTGAAGCGGCTGAAAGGCCCCTGGACCCAGGCCAGCCTCACGGCGCGGGTGGAGGAACTGGCTTCCATGGTGGGGCTGCCGCTGCCGCTGCTGACCCGCTTTCCCCACCAATTGTCCGGCGGTCAGAAGGCCCGCGTCGGCATCGCCCGCGCCCTGGGCCCTGAACCGCGCCTCCTGATCCTCGACGAGCCCACATCGGCGCTGGATGTTTCGGTTCAGGCGGTGATCCTGAAGCTGCTGGACGATCTTCGCCTGCGCCTGAACGTCAGCTATCTCTTCGTCAGCCACGATCTCAATGTGGTTCGGCTGCTGTGCAGCCGGGTGGTGGTGATGTATCTGGGCAAGGTGGTGGAAAGCGGCCCAACGGACCGGGTGTTCGACAGCCCGGCTCATCCCTATACCCGCGCCCTGCTGTCCGCCATCCCCTCGGCACGCGGCGCCCCGCCCCTGCGCTTCCGCCTGTCCGGAGAACCGCGCAGCCCCATCGACCCCTCTCCACAGGTTTGCCGCTTCTTCGGCCGCTGCCCGGAGGGACATGCCCGCTGCGAGGCCGAGATGCCGGATCTGCAACAGTTGGGGCCTGATCATTTCGCGGCCTGCCATGGATAGCCTTAGCATCCTCTTCCAAGTACACGCCTTGGCTCATGGCCATGCTGTGGTCAGCGAAAGCCGCTTCAGGGATTGCTGGCCTGGGTGACCGCCTGCCGCGTGAATTCTATGTTCCAACCCCGTGAAAAACGGGGGAATTGCCCTTTTCACGCGCTTACGTAGTTCTTCTTTTGTTCTTGACATTTTCAGATGAAGCTGGCATGGTCCGCCGGCTCGGCTCTCACAAGTGATGGGCGAGCATTTGGCGCCCGGCATCCGCATTCCCCATCCCGTCATACGCACGCGGCTGCGCGGCCTTGGCCTTGCCACCATAAACAGAAAGCTCTCCCAGGCGGACAATTCTTCGTCCGATGACGGCCAGCAATTGGCCTATAATCCGGCAGCAACCAATCTGCTCGACACGATCTTGCAGCGGAGGTCGAAAGGCGGCGGTGGCGGTGGCAATTCCTGCCCCGGCGACCGGGGGCCGGGGATCGAACGAGGATTGCGATAGATTGGCGGAGCTTGATGAGGATATGTGCCGGAGGCTTCCTCCGATTCCGCGCTTGCGTCAGCCGTGCTGGGAATCTGCGAACCAGCGGAACGCGGCCTGCAAGGCAGGCCGCCCGATGCCGCCGCTCAATACTGGAGATTGGTAACGCATGGATGAATACGCCGTTGAGGTAAGGGCCAAGGGAGCCGATAGCTCCCTTGAACCGTTTCACATCTATGTTGGTGCGCCGGAGATCAAGGATGGCGTACATGCCTGCCTGTGGTGGTGCACCGGGTTTAGTGGTGGTTTTTGGCAGGGCGGAGCGTCACCGGAACAAGCATATCGAGAGGCATTCAAGAATGTCGCCCGGCTGATCCATCACGATGGCTTGACCCTGCTAACGACCGAGGGCGCCCCCTTCCACCTTCCTGATCCACCTGACGGATGCGAGGAGAAGGGATGAAGCCGTCCACCCTTGCCGCCCCCTTCCTCAAGCGCGTCACCCTGCTCCCCGAGAAGGTGGAGGCGGGCCGTTTTCCCTTCGGCCATCTGCCGTTCCTCAAAGGGGATGATTTCGTCCTCGATTTCGGATCAGCCATCACCATCCTGGTGGGCGAGAACGGCAGCGGCAAATCCACCCTGATCGAGGGGATCGCGTCTTGCGCCGGTTTTCCCATGCTGGGCGGCAGCCGGGACCACCGACCGGCAGAGGACGCGGGCTCGGGTGCATTGGGAAGCGCCTTGCGCCTGTCCTGGCTGCCCAAGGTCTCCAACGGCTTCTTCTTCCGGGCCGAGAGCTTTTTCGGTCTCGCCGGCTATCTGGACGAGGTGGGCTCCCTGGACCGCCAGGGCGGACGGGCTCTGCACCGTCAAAGCCACGGCGAGGCCTTCATGGCCTTGTTCAAAAATCGCCTCGACTCAGGCCAGCGCGCCATCTACCTGCTGGACGAACCGGAAGTGGCGCTGTCACCGCGCAGGTCGCAAAGTCGGTTGATGTGTCTGATCCATTGTATTGTTGTCATAGCGCGTTTCCTTTCCATGCGTTTTCTGGTGAAAATCGCTGGGGCGGCCTGGAAAACGCAATGAAAGAGGCTGTCACTGTTTCCGTCGAAAGCAGTTAAGCCCCAGCATTGTATTTATGATGGTCGGCGGCCTATCTGCAGCTGATCTGTGAAATAAATTTTCTGCAATTGTCACGGTTTGCTCCATTGCTGCATAGCACAAACCAGCGCATTCATAATTCATTGATTATACAGCTGAAATTCAACGGATTATCGCCTTGCCGTGTTACACGACACTCGTGCCTGTAGGTTTAACCTACGCATGGCCCGCGATCATGAAAGGGCCATTTATACCTCTGCATTTTCTGGACTGAATAGATGGCTGGTCGTATATGTAGGTAATAGAGACGGCGCATCCATGGGCAAAAGTGCAATGACGATACGGCCGTATTAGCGATCGATTATCTCATCGTCCTTGGTCGTGCTGGTGGCCGCCGTTTTCAAGTGTTCAAGGGAGCCGACCAGATGGATCTGAACTGGAAGTCGGAGTACGAGACTGGCTATGACCGAATAGACTGGGAGCACAGAGTATTTCTCGATTTGGTCTCGGAATTTGTATCGGAGGCAGAGGGAGACGGTGAGCACACGCTACTACTGCGCCTCGCTCATGAAGTTTATAAATACGCCGACTTCCACTTTTTCAGCGAAGAGCGGGTGATGGTGAAGCTAAGCTATCCAGAAGCCGAGCATCATCGCCAAGTGCACAAGGCGCTGCTTGAAGAGTTGAGGGTCTTTATTGATTCCTTGTCCATCGATCGTTATCAAGCTGAGCCGATGGCTCGCTTTCTTGTTCGGTGGTTTCTGTCCCACACGGCAAATGAGGACCATAAGCTGGCAGACAGTGTGGTGGAATTCCGAGCTCGAGGCGGTCACATTTAGCCATATCGACCAGTATGTTTTCCCGATACCAGCCTCTTGTCGTGTTACACGACACTCGTGCCTGTAGGTTTAACCTACGCCTGGCCCGCGCACACGTCGTCCACTTGTCGGGAAACCCGACAAGTTTCAGCCAGCATTGCTATTCCTCACCAACCTCAAGAGAATTGATCTTCGTGACGGTGTCCACCTGAAGATCTCTGATCGCCCTCACTCTTTCTATTGAAAGGCGGAACTCCTCATCTGCTCGATCAAGATCGGCAATGGCAGATGGGGTTAGCTGCCCAATTGTTTGAAGGCGATGACGAATCAAAATCACGTCGCGCCTTGCAGTGGCCAACTGGTTCAGGAGAGTGCGTGCACCTTCGGTGAGCCTCTCTACGGAAACAATACCATCTGCAAACATTGCATCGCACCTAATGCTATAAAAAAACGATTTAAATTAGCAATTGTTCAAAAATAATCACGGTTAGTTGATGCTGGACTCCAGGCTCATTATTGCGCTGCGGGCATCATCTATTGCCGCGATGTCTTCATTTGAAAGGCCATTTCCTCCGTTAGCATACTTCCCTATATATGCAACCTCTTCAAGTATCTCCAGCGCACTCGAGGCACGCCATTTATTTGCTACGTATTTGCTGCGGGCCGCATTCCTTGCATCATTAACAACATCGTGAACGCACTCTATAATAATACTAACAACTGATCCGCCGATGTCTTTATGTATGCCCGCCATTATTGTGCGAATTTCATTTGAGGAGTTTGCTGTTTTATCTTGATCTAGCCTTGATTCCTGAAGGCAGTCTAGGTTGTATAGTCTTTCTATTGCGCCAACAACATCGCGCTTAATGTCATTGTGCCTCCTGCAGTCGTTTGGCAACTGCTTGAGGAGAGCGATGTCGGACGCAATCTCTCCAGCGACATCGCGAATGGCTTTAAAAACCAAATTGGTCTGCTGGGCTGAGGTGGTCATGATGCGGAACTCTTAAGGCTGCGTAACTCGCGAGCAGGTTCTCCATGCAGGTGAAATTATACACGGAAATTTTTAATGGGCTTTGCCGTCAGGGAAAACCAAATGTGAATGAACGGCCGTAGCGACGATACTTACAGCCTATAGCACATGAAAATTTTGCATGACGGCACGCCCGTCGGCTTTCCCTACGCCAGCAACTTGTCAGGAAACCCGACAAGTTGGCCGCGGCCATAAATACCGTCGGGAAAACCGACAGCAGGAGGGAGCCGATGCGGATGTGGGAGATTGTGGCCGAGGAGATCAAGGCCAACAGCATCGGGGATAATTTGAAGAAGCAGGCCGACGCGAAGGCGGATCAGGCGAAGAAGCTCAAGCAAGCTGCTTCCGTTCAGAAGAAGCGCGAACAGGTCAGCAGCGCGAAAGCGTCCATGGCGAAGAAGCAAGGCGATCTGACAAAGCTCATTGCGACTGGAAATCAGCTATGAGCAAAACATAATAAAAGCAGCATTTCATTATGTTTGCAGTTAATCCCTTGATTATCAACGCAGATAATCACCGTAGCGATATCGGCGATTTCACTCATATAATGTTTTACCTAATGCGATAACTTTTCATTAGGTAAAGCGATGAAACAGGCAAAGGTACTCAGCGAAGCGGAACTGAAGCGCGTGCTATCGGTGATCGCCAATCAACGCCATGCAGCACGCAACCGCATGGCGGTCATGTTGAGTTTCTACGCAGGAATGCGCGTCGGAGAGATCGCCCATTTGAAACTCGGCGACGTTCTTGATGGTGATGGCCGCGTAAAGGACCAGATCACGCTGTTGGCCCACTACACCAAGACCGCCGAAGCCAGGGCGGTCTTCGTCAGCGGCAAGCTGCGCCGCGAGCTTGAGCGGTACATGTTGTCGGGAGTCCCGACAACTGACCGCGCCGCGCCGTTCCTCGTGACGCAAAAGGCCACCGCGTTCTCGGCCAACACGCTGTGCCAGTTATTTGGACAGATTTATACGCTGGCCGGAATTGATGGTGCGAGCAGCCACAGCGGTCGGCGGTGGTTTATCACCCAGTTGGCCCACAGCGGCGTGTCCGCGAAGGTCATCATGACGCTGGCCGGTCATCGCCACTTGTCCACCACGCAGCGTTATATCGAGGTCAACGACCAGATGATGAAAGCTGCCGTGGAGGTGCTGTAGCTGGCAGAGAGGTTAAACCTCAAGTTCATTGCCATCCTCATCAGATAGATAAATTAAAGGGCGGCTGTCTACGTTGTCGTTTGTCAGATAGCCACTGTATTGTTTGTCAATAGTTTGAATATGTCCCACGAGCCATCGCTCGACGAGGCCGCTCATTGTTGCCGCAATATCTTTATTTCCATTTCTATAATCTTGAGCGATTTGATGCGCCTTCGCGGCAAAAGCTTCATGTGCAGCAAGATGTTCGGCCAAATAGGGATAGTTCACGGCGGCCATTGCCATCTCTTCGCGCAGGAAATGGCCTTCAACGTATTCTTCAAGTACATTAATCGCCGTTTCGATTAGGTAGTCATTCCCTTCCTCTGGGCCTTCTATAACATCGCGGAGCAGCCCTGCCAGCCTAAAGAAGGCTTGATGGTCTTCGTCAATGATGTCCACGCCAACGGACAAGTCAGCCGACCATCCATCGGGTACCTTATCCTGTTCTATGTTTTCAGACATATGCGCCACCGTGATGAACGGAAAACAAATACGAATGTATGCGACCTGCTTTCGGTCAAGCTGGCCCAAGAATTTTGATTATCCCAGAATGAAGCTTTTTGATCGAAAATGGCTTTTCCAAGAACAAGTCCACACCTGCCTCGTATGCCTTTTTTTCCGCATCTGCGCCCACCATCCCAGTCAGTAGGACGATTGGAATTTTTTGATCAATGCCATCAATCCCTGAGCGAATGCGTTGAGTGCATTCAAGCCCATCCATCACGTCCATCTTCCAGTCCATAATGACTAAGTGAGGAGACGTTTCACGGATCTTGGCAATCGCATCTTCACCATTAATCGCCTGGACGATATCCTTGATGCCGATGCCATTAAGGACCTCGAAAATCAAAGTGCGTGTGGGCGGATTGTCGTCAACAATCACCGCAGTCTTTACCTTATTCATTTGCCGCCCTCGAAAAATTGCTGGGCACAAAAATGCCCGCTCTGTGGCCATCGATTTGCATAAACTCTAAAAGGTTTTTGCTGTCATTTCCAGACCAAGGCAGAGATGCACGCGCATCGCCGTGATGTTCAGCTTATAAGCTGGAATGCTCGTCGGCGAGATCGCCACTTGAAGGTTAACGACCAGATGATGAAAGCTGCGGTTGAGGTGCTGTAGTTGGCGAATAGCAAATGCGGACAAATCCGACGATTTAGAGCTATGCGAAATTATATTGCGGTTCATTCGCAATAATTGTTCTTTGATTACCCCCCCTGTGTGTGTTAAATAGTCAAAACCATTCAATAAGTATGGGTATTTGGGGGCGGGAATGCTGGCAAGCAACATGGCGGGGACCAAGGCGGCAGCGATGGCCCCGATGGTTGGAAAGACAGTGGCCGTCGGAATTGGCGCGACCGTCGGATGGGGCGTTTTATCCGTCCTGGCCTTGGCCGCAGTGGGCAGTGTCTATTTCGCAAGGAAATACGCAGGCCCGCTTCATGTGCCAGTTACCGATCTCGAGGCATAGGCCAGCGCCTTTTCGCTCGGCCACGCTGTGCGTGACGATGATCTGGCCGAACTCGCTAAACAAATAGCTCAGGCATGGGCTCGCGGTAGCGGTCGATCTGAAATTCAGGGGCAGATGCTGGCGAACTGGACAAGCAGTTGGCCGCTGCAAAAGGCCGTTTCGGCAAGAAGCTCGCGTAAGAAGCTTTTCCAGCCCCACACAAACGGGGCTGGACTCATGAGTGCCGCACTATGCGGTCCCCGGCTTTGAAGCGTGTATGGGGGCTGGCAGCGCGAAAGCTGAGGTGTCCATATATAAGGTGTGCGTGCCGTGTAACACGACACTCAGTCGGTCGGCTCGGGCGCAAGACAGGTCAAGATGCTGGCAGAGCGGTTCAAGTCCGAGCCAGTATCAGGTGCTTGCTCGGGGGAACGGCCTCCGCAGCCGCTAAAGCGGCGGCGTCTCCTCGGATAGCAACCGCCATTAAAGCATCTAGTCCCGTAATATGGTCAGCAAGCCAGTTTACGACACCCTTGATCACATCTTCGCCAATGACAGCGTTTTGATCTGAGATGATCTGCTCGCGCAATTTATGGACATGAGCCTCAAAGCCTTCATGGGCGCGCCTATGAGCCTCCATTCCATTATATGCACATGCGGCCATGGCGCGTTCTTCACGGCGAAAATGATGCTCAACGTAATCACACAGGGAATCGATCACGTATATCAGGGTTTTGTGGGGGAAGTTGTACGCGCCCATAGCATGAATATCATTGATCCACGCAACGATATTCCTGTGGTCGGCATCGATTGACGGCACTCCAACTTCCAGAGCACTTTCCCAATTGATCAGAGCCATTGGCGGTGCTCCTGCGTTGCGTGCGAAATAGGAGCTGGAACTTTAATGCATATGTCATGCTCAATCCCAGCCCAATAGTACTCCTTTTCAAGCTGTCGTGTAACACGACGGCGACCTGACCAAAATCAGTCCAGCATATCGCTCAATCTGATCTTCGCTCGCCGCTGCGGCAGATTGGGATCGGGTTCGGCCTCGGGCGCATCAGGGTCAAAGGTCGGGCCTTCGGGCGCTTTCCGTAATAGCGCTTCGGCCATCGCAGGATTCTCGGACAGCATGTCCATCCATGTCTTCATATCAAGCTGCTGTTTATCGTGGGTCAGTTCCTCCGAGCGCTGCTGCGGCTCGTCCTGGCCGTAGTGCTTGCGGATCATCTCCACGCTCGTTCCCATGTTCTTCGCCAACAGCCACACATCCACTCTGCCGTTGATCAGGCGGTCGGTCGCATAGGTATGGCGCAGGCTGTACGGCGCGAACTTTTCCCCATGCCGATTTGTCACCAAATCGACCGTCTTGAGCAGCGCTTCCATTCCATGGATGAAGCTCTTGATCGGCTTGCCCGTCGCTCTGTCGGCGAACACAGGATCGCGGGGCTTGGTCCAAGGCGAAAATGACTTGATGTATTGCAGGGCGCTCCATGTGTCCTCGCTGCTGACCGCGAGCCGTTTGCCTGTCTTCGTGTCATCACGGACATGGACATGGGCGATCTTACGAGTGCCAAACTCAGCCTTGGCCTCGGCCAGTTCGCAATCTTCCCACCTGAGTTGCTGGTGCTCTTTCCCAGGGCGCAGGCCAGTCTCGAACATGAACCGCATATAGCCACAGAGCATCTTGCGGTCATGCTGCACCACGGGGCCGTTAGCACTCTCTATATACGGCCCCATGGCCGCTTCCACGCGCTTCCATTCCGAAGGCGAAAATGCTGGCCGCCGATTGTCCTCGCGGGGGTCTTCCTCAATATCGGGGATTTGATCGCGCGTAATCCATTTGCGCTTCAACGCCGCCTTGAAGATGGCCTTGAGAATGAGGATTTCACCCGAGCGCTGCGTCTGCGCTTTCTTCGGCATTTTGGCCTTGATAAGCCTGCCGCCGCGCATATATTCCCGCGTTTCCTCCTTGGAACCAGGGCCGCTAATCCAGTAGTTCAAGCGCCAAATCTTATACGCTTCGATGTGCTCCTGCATGATCGCGTCGATGGCCTTGCTCTTGAAATACGGTAGCAGATAGCGGTCGATGACGGCCTTGTTATCGCGTTGTGTCCGAGCCGTCTTTTTCCCTGACGCTACAGCAGCAGCGAGGTCTTCAAGGTACGCATCGACCGACCGCTGGAAGGTGCGGCTGTGAATGGCAATGCCGCGACGGTGATCAGCGGTCAGTTCGTAGAACTTTTCGAGGGCGACTTCCTTGGCCTCGTCCAAGTCGCGCTTGCCCGTCGTTTTGGTCACATAGCCTTTGTGGCCCTTGATCTTGTAGCGAGCCGTCCAAGTCAACGTCCCCATATAGAGACGCTGGTACAGCGCTATAGCGCCATCGAGAATATGAACAACATTGCCCATTTCCGCCTCGCAAAGGCCCAATTTATTGCGGTGCAGCACGGCCAAAATGACCAATGAGCAGCGTTGGACCACTGCTAATGTACTGCTAATGCTTTTTTTGGGCAATGCGACCGCCAAGGCGATCTGCTAACGCATTGTATTTATTGGCAAAAGTTGGCTGGGGGACTAGGACCCCGATTTCGCTCAAAGCGAACAGCCTAACCATTTGGAAAAGAAGAGATTTTTCTTCGCTCGATAGGGAGTGTGCGTCATCTTCGGGCTTCAGTCCAGCAGTTCATGCTTGGCGAATATCCAGCCGCTCGTGGGCGCCTTTGCGGATGGGACAGAGGGATCGCTACCACGTCGGCGCCCTACCGCCGGTCTGACGCTGATGGCCGGGCCGTAATACTCCACCAGCACCGTGCTGGGATGGTCCGCCGTCGCCTCCCGGATGATCCGCGCCCACAGGGCATGGCCGGCATCCATCACCGGCGCCAGCATGGCGGCGGCGCAGGCTGGGACGTGGCCGACCTGGGCCTGTGCCGACCATAGGGCAATGGCGTTCTCGTCGTGGAGATTGTCCGGCTCGCGGATCGCCATCAGGATGTCGCCAAAGCCAGCCCCGTCCATGTGGGCGCCGGGATAGTAGAAGGCACCAGCCACCCGATCCGCCGCCATGGCGGCGTCGGGCCGGGCTACCAACCAAGCCCGGCCCTCGGCGACGGCCATCTCCCGCTCCAGCCGTTCGTGGGCACTCATGCTGCAGCCTTGTCATCGGCCAGGCCGGTGTTGTCATTGGCTCCCGGCAGCGGTGTCATGACCTCCAACACGAACTCCGCCATGACGTTGTTCTGGATGTCGCGGACGCCGGAGATCAGCTCCCGCTTGCTCGGGCGGTGGCCGATCTTGGCCTGGAAGACCTCGGCCTTGACGATGACCGCCTCCAGCTTGCTCAGGTTGTAGCCGTCCAGCAGGCGCCGCGCGTCGGTCAGGTGCAGCACCGCCACCCGCATGGCCCAGCCCACGTCCTCGGCGTCGATCCGAGCGTCGTCCTTGCCCAGCAGGACGTGGTAGATGGCGGCATATTTGAAGACGCGCCACATGACGCGCCGGAAGAAGCTGGCGGGGATGGCATGGTGCTGTTCGAAGTGGTGGCGGAAGCCGGCCTCGAATTCCGCTTCGGCCTCGGGCGTCACCGTGTAGAGGGAATGCAGCGGCAGGGCGGCGATGGTCTCCCATGCCGCCTGCAGCGGGGCTAGGTTGCCCGCCTCCTCGACGCGGTAGATCGGGAAGCGATGGGGCGGACGGGCCGGATCCGCTTCGCCGATGACAATGCCGAACCTCTGCATGAAGCCGTCCAGCATGCTCTCGGCCGAGACGATGGTGGTGAAGGTCTCGAACACCGTGGTGCCCAGGATCACCAAGGCCGGTTCCTCCACCTCGATGGAGCCCTTGGCGGTGCGCCGGGCCAGCGGCTTCCCGTCATGGGCGCGCAGCAGGTATTCCCTCATCTCCTCGGCATAGGACTGGGTCTCGATGCGCCGCAGGAACTGGCCCCATTCATCCTGCAGCCACAGGCCGCGATTGTGCGCAGCCAGCTCCTCAATGAAGCGGGCGGAGGTGGTGGTCTCGGGGAACAGCCGAACCGGCATGACGCGAGCCAGCACCGAGGCGGTCTTGGTCTTGCCCGCCCCGCTGGGGGCCAGCAGGGTCGACCACAGATCCGGCTTCAGCCTGGTGCCCGCCACCTCGATCTCCACTCCCCGATCCAGCAGGTAGGCAGCCATGATGTGCAGCACCATGAAGGCGGGCAGTTCCAGGGGGAAGTCCGTGGTCCGTTCGAACAGGCTGACCGCCCGGTCCAGCAGGCTCCCTGGCGGCATGATGGTAAGACCCCGCCAGGTGGTCGAGGGCGTCTTGGCGGCCAGTAGGCCGCGAAGGGCTTCGGTCTGCTCGGCCCCCAACCGCCTCTCGGCGATCAGGTCCAGCAGGCTCAATTGCACCGGCTTGACGGTAGACAGCGTCCGCTTCCTCGCTCGAATTACCTTCGGCATGGTTCTCTCCCTCCCTGGGGCGGACGGTCTTGCCCGCTGGTGTCGACCTATGCCCCCGTCGGCGGGTATCAAGTCGGGAGGGAAGTTTTTTTGCTGCCGCCGTGCCCCCCCTACCGTCAGCGCCAGCAGATTGGGCGAAACCCTAGGCACACCGCGCCTCTCAGGGCGATTTGGGGCCGTCTGCAGTGCGTCTACAGCCCATCGGCACTTGGGTGCGGTGGGCGCGATGTCCGGTCTCGCCGCAATCCTCCATCGTCGATTGGGGGGGCGATCGGCGCCGCTGGTTGTTCCTGTTTTCTGGGGTCCAGGGCTCTCCCTGGCATACGGTCGGCATTCGCGAAGAGAATCCCGACGGCGTAGGTGCCGCCTTTTAGGCGAGCTGGCTCTTTTTTGCCTTTTCCCCGTTGACCTTCCCTTTTTTCGCTCGATGTCGACGGCGGGGCGATTTCGCAAGGAGGGCGTCATGGCGGACAACGACAACAATGGCGGTGGCGGCGGGCCGATGTGTATCCTTCGCCATGGGCGGAAGTCACATACGTGGGGGGAGCTTCGACAGGCTACGCAGCACACCGTCCGGGATCCGGCCGTAAGCTGGTTGGGAGACAATATCGACCCCGAACGGAGCGCCACCAATTTGGTCCTGGTGGGCACTGGCGACGTGGTCGAGGACGTGCGGACGCGCTTGGCCGCCGTCGGCCTGGAGCCGAAGGCCGGCCAGGTCGTCGCCCGCGAGTTGCTGGTCACCGCCTCCCACGCCTATTTCGGCGGCGATGGCCATACCGGCCGAGACGGCGACTGGGACCAGGATCGCCTTACGGCCTGGAGGTCGGCGACCGTCCAGTTCCTCCATGGCGAGTTCGGCGCCAATCTCGTCACCGTCACCCTCCATCTCGACGAATCCGTTCCGCACGCCCACGTTTGGGTCACGACGGCGGTCAATGTGCAGAAGAACGGGCGAGGCCGACCCCGCAAGGATGGCACCAAGGCGGCGCCGGTCATGGGCTGGACCCTCAACCACGACAAGGTGATGGGAAGCGGCAAGGAGGCGTTCGCCGCCCGCCAGGACCGCTACGCCGACGCCATGGAGCCCCTGGGCCTGAAGCGCGGCCAGCGCCAGAGCAAGGCCCACCACAAGCCGATCCGCAAGTTCTACGCCGAGCTGGAGGACCGGGGCGCTGCCGCCGAAGCCGAGCGCCAGGCCGCGCGCGAAACCCGCCTGCAAGCCGAACAGGACGCCATCCGCGCCGATATCCTGCGCCAGGGTGCCGAGCACGCCACCATGCTGGCCCGACAGGCGCAGCAGGCCGCCGAGGCATCTCGCAAGGCCATCATCGCCGCCAGGACGGAGGCTGAAGAATCGCGGCGCCGAGCGGTCGAGGCCGAACAGGAACAGATCGCCCTGCTCGCCAATGTCAAAGGCGAGCGGGACACCGTGGAAGATGACAAACGCGCCCTTGGCATTTTTGTCAAAGCCCATGGCATCGAGAGGGAGTTCGACCAATGGCGGGCCGATACCAAGGCCGTCGCCGCTCTGCGACAAAACAAGGGAGCGGAATGGGGCCAGTATGAAAAGTCATTGGCGGCTTATGCCACCGACCTCAATCAATACGGCACCCTGCGCGATATCATCGTCCGCCGGGCCGATCGGCATCTGCGGTTCCTGCTGGAGGTTGGTGCTATGGCCCTGGGGCATTCCTCGATCTTCCGCAATCCCGCCCGCCTCGTCACCGATGGCATTGCCGCCTGGCTGCGGCTCGTCGGCGGGAATGATCTTGTCCAGCGTCACCGCACCGTTGTCGGCTGGATGCGGGAGTTCTGGGCCTCCGTGGTCGATGTCGCCATCGAGGAGCCGCAGCGGAACAGAGGGCGGGAGCGGTGACGTTGGATAGTACCTCTCATATGACTGGGTCGTGCAAGACCCAGCTATGTCATCGACCTGAAATATTTTTGCACCTGGCGCAAGGTCATGCTCCGCAAGGTGCGGCTTTCAACATTCGGAATATGATTTGGCGCTTCTCCGGGCTCATGATGGAGGCTATTCTTGCCCGGAACCTGAAAGGACTGGCAGTTCATATGGGAAATCCGGGCTGTAAAAGCTGCGTAGAAAAAGCCGCGCGGTTGGATCTGGGAGGCACGCTGGCCCAAGCGGTATTTCGGAGCCTGCTCGGTGTCATGTCAGGCAGTATGGGCATGGCCGCACAGGGTTTGTATTCCATCGGTGACGCCATCACCAAGAGCCTTACTCTCGCCAGCATCCGAATTTCCAAGATTCCACCGAGTAAGACTTTTCCATTTGGGGCCGGAAAGATTCTGTTTGTCACCTCGCTTATCATCGGAATATCCCTCATCGGGACAGGCGTCTTTCTGGCCAGCACGAGCTTCAATGAGCCGAAGACTGTGGAGGCAACAAGCTCCCTGTTTGCCATCGTCGGCGTCATAATCTCCGCAGCTTTCAGCGAACTGATGTCGCGCTATCTTTCATGCGTCGCCAAGGAAAATGACAACATTGCACTCCGTTCTGCGAGCCGTGACAATCGCATCGATGCGATCACCTCCATCGTCGTATTCACCGGAATTGTTCTTTCCGATGCTGGGATTGATGCTGCTGATCACATCGCCGCGCTCCTCGTCTCCGTCATCGTCATGAATATGGGCAGAATCATCGCTTGGGATGCCATCAAGGGCCTTTTGGACGTCTCTGTTCCGCGCGAAGCCCTTGATGAAATTGCCCGCAAGTCACGGGCGATAAAGGGCGTTAGAGAGATCAAGCTAATTCGTGGCCGCAGCCTCGGAGAGTTCTGGGAAATATATATGCATGTTTCGGTTGATGAAACGCTGACGGTTGCCGAAAGCAACGCCATCGTTAGCAGCCTGAGGGAAAATATCCTTGGTAGTTTTCCAGACGTTCAGCATGCTTGGATCATCACGGTGCCAGACAAGAGCCGAAAAGGTGATGTCCCGGATTACTGGGCGGATCATTTATTCGCGGACGCGATAAACATCGCGGAACAAGAGCCGTCGGCGGTGGGCCTGCCTTCGGAATAATTTTCGCCATAGCCCACGATGAGGCACCATGATTGACATATCAAAAGCGCGGCTGGTTCACCTTCGATGGCTTCTCCAGCTTGAAAAGAGGATCCGGCACGAATCGGCGCCGACACTTGAATCCTGTCGGACGTGTGAGCTCGGGAAATGGATATATTCAGAGGCACTCGAAAAATATAGTGCATACCCAGAGATTTCGTTTCTCGAGAAACGTCACCGGCATTTTCATGAAACAGCGGATATTCTGGTGAAATTGTTCGGTGACCGAAATTTTGTCGAGGCCGAAGTTGCTCTCGATGAGTTGAAGCGTGATAGCCAAGATCTCATTTTCATGCTGACAATGTTTGAATATCGCTACACCGGGTTCAATGAGGCCAGCTGAGAAGGAGAAACCCATGGCGAAGTCATCAAAGTCGCTAATTTCTATTGATAAGATTTTAGAAATTTTAGCCTCTGCTATTAGTATCGTTCTTGGGCTATTCGGACTTAGCCAGCACTACGGCTCCAATACGATAAAGCCGGCGCGTATTTATTCCAGCGGCGATGCCGCTGAATTTTTGGAGATGGATCGTCTGGACGTGCTCAAGCTCATCAAGAGTGGCGCGATCCAAGCCACCAAGGGTGGCAACGGCAACTATCTGATTGTCGGCCAGTCCCTGATCAATTACCTAGCCTCACCCACGATCTCATCATCCGACTAATCGGTCGCGTCGGCGTATTGGCCGGGGATAACAGGTCCGGTCATGCCACACCACGAACGGTGTCGCGACATGCCCACCGGCTCCTCGTGAACCTGAACCTCTGCGCTTGGATAGGCGGCGAGGATAATGTCGATGGTTTCCTCGGTATAGCGATGGGCGTCATGTAGCGACAGGTCGGGGTTCATCTCGACATGGAGTTGTATGAAAATCTGCGGCCCCGCCGAGCGCGTGCGCAGATCATGAACCCCTTTCACTTCTGGATGGGACAGCGCCAGATCCCGGATCTTGTGCCTCTCTGCATCGGAGAGTTCACGGTCCAGAAGGATGCCGACGGATTCGCCAAGGATCGTCTTGGCGTTCAAGGCCAGATAAACCGCGACACCAAGGGCGAACGCAGAATCCACCCATGTCATTCCCGCGAGACCGGTTAGCAATAGCGATATGATGATGCCGACATGGATTACTACGTCCGTTGTGTAATGGATCGCCTCTGCCCGCACTACAAGTGATCCGGTCAGGCGGATCACATGCCGCTGATAAGCAAGCAACCCACCCGTCAGAACGATCACACCCGCCATGGCCCAAGCGCCCCATTCCGTATTGGCAACAGGGTGAGGGTAGCGGAGCCGATCCACGGCTTCGATGAGGATCATAATGGCGACGCCGAACAGGAAAACTGCTTCGGCCAGAGCCGCCAACGGTTCTATTTTACCGAAACCAAACCGATGGGATCGACTGGCTGGGCTAAGTGCCTTGCGAACCGCCATGAAATTGGTCACCCCAACGCTGCAATCGAGGATCGAATCCATCAACGAGGTCAGGACGCTCATTGAATCGGTCATGGCCCACGCTCCGATCTTCATGCCGAGCATGACGGTGCCGACAGCTAGGGCCGCAGTCGTCGCCGCCTTCTTCAGCCGACCGACTTCTTCAGGCCCGGGAGCATAAGGTGTCATGGGGTGTGGTCCTCTGCTGTCGAAAACGCTTGGTGTACACCCTCGATTCGTACCGGCGGTTTAGTTCATTTGATATTATCACCGTTACCTCAGTTTACCGGGCACCAGCTTACGCTTTCTGGCACGCTCTCCGCCAAGTGTCTCGGCGCGAGGAGGGCGTGCCCTTTCTGGTTTTTCGCGCTGTGAAGTTGTCTCGGCTGAAGCCGCTTCCTCCTGATCGATCCATTCGATCTCCGTCGGAATCGTCCGGGTTGGCTGGGCTTGGCGATAGAGGTGGCTGAGATCAAGACCCTCGTATGACAATGCCTTGATGGTCGGAACCGTCTCGGCAGGTTCGAACCCGTGGAAATACACCACGTCCATCTCGTCGGTCTTCCGGTGCCCCATCACCTCGCCGACCATGAGGGGATGCGCCTTCAACTGGCGGATTAGCCTGGTCTTGAAGGTGTGGCGCAGGGAGTGGAAATCCCGCCAGCGCTGGTACATGCCGTGCTTGGTCAGGTATTCGCGGAACCACTTGCCGAAAGCCTGGCCCGGCTTTGCCTTCGCCCGCAGATCGGGGAACAGATGAACGTGACCCTTGACCTTCATAGCGTCACGGAATTCGATCAGACCGATTCTTTCGAGCATCGGGTGGACGGGGATCTTGCGCTGGGCGGCCTTGGTCTTGCCTGCCCCACGCTCCTGGGCAACAAGGAAGAGCCAGGACTTGTTCCCCTCGTCCCAAACGATGTGGTCTACGTCCAGCATGGCGATCTCGGTCTCGCGCATGCCGGTGAACAGGCCGATGAGGGGGATCCAGAACTTGCCGTCATCGGCCAGATAGCCGTTCTCCCTTGTGGCAGACCTATTATGGGCGCTGACGCTGCCGGTCCATACGGGAAGCCTAACCATTCTGTTGAGCTCCATCGTCTCCCAGATCTCGCGGGTATTCGCTTCCACTGCCACGTCCTGCTTCGCGAACAGGACCCCAGTGAACGGATTGGTCATGGGGTAGCCGCTACGTAGAATGCGCTGGCCAAAGGCATCGCTGAAAAAGGTCAGGTGCTTGTTCACTGTCTTCTTGGACATGGGCTTGGCCCGTTCCTCCGCCTCGGCCCGTGTCATTTTCATTCCGCCAACGGTAACCACCTCTTTCGGATCGCTACCATTGCCCAGCTTTTTGAAATCCGCTGCGATGGCCTTGCGTAGTCCGATGGCCTTCGGCAAGTCGACCTCTGCATAGATGGACTTGCCATTCAGGGCCGGCAGGCTGCACAGCCACTCCCGAAAACCGAAGGCATCGGCCTTCTGAACCTGGGCGAAGGGCAAATCGCTCTTGTAGGCGAGGAACAGGCGGAGCGCCACGCGGGCCTGCTTGGCGGTGCCGCTGGTCTCCTTCCACTTCCCTTCGGCCTCCTTGGTGGCGATGTTCTTTTCGAACATCTCCGAGACCTTCTCGCGGGCGGCTTCGGCTCCGGTGCCGCCCGCGCCGATGGCAGGGGCACCGTTATTCGAGACGAAGGGATGGATCGGGGCGCGGTAGATGCCTTGTTCCCGCTCGGATTCGATGTCCAAGGCAGCGCCCACGGTGGCCATGGCCTTTCGCAGGAACAAGCGCCATTCCGCCTTGTCATGGAGCGGGCGCATCTTCCGCTCCTTCAGCATTCGCTCCACGGCGGGAATGACAGGATCGAGGATGTTGTGCCGGAGGTGGACCCGCCAGTTCCAACCGATATCGGGATCGTTTGCAGCCTCCTGTAGCTCCTGCTCTTCTTCGGATGCATCACCATCGATGGTCCAGGGCGAATCGCCCGATGGACGGGCGGCGCGGATGACCTCGCCGGTCTCCAGCACCTCGGTGAAAAGGTCGAGGAGGATTCGGTCGAGGTCCTGCTGGGTCGGAAGCGACAATCCGCTCATGGCACTCGCTTTCAGGTGCTGCGCCACTTCCTCTACCACCGCCGAGAGGCGGCGGGCAAGGCGGCGTGCGTGCTCAGGTTCGCGAGTGCGGAGAGATCGGGCGAAATGCGACCGCCCAAGGATCTGGCCGAGGGCAACGGGCAATCGGCAACGCCAATAATACGTCGCCTCACGACGGAACAGATGGTTGGTGTTCACCATTGGGCAGGCCCTTCTCTGGGCGCCGTGGCTTCGTCAAGGTGCTACACCTAGGTGTTACACTCGCCGAAAAGCCCCTGGCGCCGGTCTCGCGACGAGAGAAGAACTCGTTGGTTTCAAATGGTATTTTCCCGCCTTGAAGGGCGGGAAATGGCTGGGGGACTAGGATTCGAACCTAGACTGGCGGAGTCAGAGTCCGCTGTCCTACCGTTAGACGATCCCCCACCAGTCTGGCTGGTGGTCGTTCGAGGCCCCCTAAAGCGGGGGGTGACCACGAGAGGCGCACCTTCTAACACAGGCTCCCGGCGGGATCAACGTGAAAGATCAAGGCGCGGGAACTCGTGGGAACCGGCGGAAAAGCGGGCGTTTTCCGCCCCGGGGAGAGGGCGCTTCCCACCAATGCCGGTTTGGGGGTAACATCCGCCGCCCTAAAATTGCTGAGTTTCCGGTTTTGGCTTACGCCTCCTCGTCCTCGTCCCGCAATGCCCCGCTTTACGCCGCCCTTGATCTTGGCACCAATAACTGCCGGATGCTGGTGGCGCGTCCTCAGGGCCGGGGTTTCAAGGTGGTCGATGCCTTTTCCCGAGTCACCCGGCTGGGCGAGGGTTTGAGCGCCAGCGGCGTGTTGTCCGAGGCGGCCATGGCCCGGACCCTGGACGCGCTGGAAGCCTGCGTCGAGAAGCTGGAGCGCAATCAGGTGGGCCGCGCCCGCATGGTCGCCACCGAGGCCTGCCGCCGTGCCGCCAACGGCACCGAGTTCACCACCCGGATCACCGAGCGCACCGGCCTCAAACCCGACATCATCAGCCCGCGCGAGGAGGCCAGCCTGGCCTTGGGCGGCTGCGCCTCGCTGCTGGACCCCCATGTACCCTGGGCGCTGGTTTTCGATATCGGCGGCGGCTCCACCGAACTGGTCTGGGTCCAGAATTCTCTTCTGGGCCAGCAGGTGATGGGCGTGCAATCCATTCCCACCGGTGTGGTCACCCTGGCCGAGCAATGGGCCCAAGAACTGGCCTCCAACAGCGGCTATGCCCGCGTGGTCGAACGCATCGGCGCGGCCTTCCGCCCCTTCGAGGCCATGCATACCATCGGCGCCATGATGGCTGGCAACATGGTGCAGATGCTGGGCACCTCGGGGACCGTCACCACGCTGGGCGCCCTGCATCTGGGGCTGGAGCGTTACGACCGATCGCGGGTGGACGGGCTGGAGCTGGGCTTCGCCGACATCGCCGCCGTCACCCGCAGGCTGGCTGCCATGACCCACGAGCAGCGGGCCGCCCATCCCTGTATCGGAGAAGAGCGCGCCGATCTGGTGGTGGCGGGTTGCGCCATCCTGGAAGCGGTGTGCCGCTTATGGCCGCTGGGCAAGCTGCGCGTCGCCGATCGCGGCGTGCGCGAAGGCGTGCTGCTGTCCATGATGCGCGAAGACGGAACCTTGGGGGCGCGCAACTGATGGCGACTGGTGGCAAGAAGAGTTCGGGGCGCACCACCGGGTCGGGCCCTGGCGGCGGTTCGCGCAACCTGACCGTCAAGGTCAAGACCGCCAAGCGGCGCAAGCTGTCGTCCACCCTGTGGCTGCAGCGCCAGTTGAACGACCCCTATGTGCACGAGGCCAAGCGCCTGGGCTTTCGTTCCCGCGCCGCCTTCAAGCTGATCCAGCTGGACGAGCGCTTTCACATCCTGAAACCCGGCCTGCGGGTGGTCGATCTGGGCGCCGCGCCCGGCGGCTGGACCCAGGTGGCGGTGGACAAGGTCGGCGCGCTTCGCCCCAAAGGCGGCGGCAAGGTGGTGGGCATGGACATTCTGGAATGGGATCCGCTGCCCGGCGCCATCACGCTGCAAGGCGACTTTCTGGCCGACGACGCCCCTGATCGCCTGAAGGAGGCCCTGGGCGGCCCCGCCGACGTGGTGCTGTCCGACATGGCGGCGCCCACCACCGGGCACCCCTCCACCGATCACCTGCGCATCATCGGCCTGGTGGAGGTGGCGCTGCACTTCGCGCTGGAGGTCCTCACCCCCGGCGGAACCTTCGTGGCCAAGGTCTTCCAGGGCGGTACCGAGAAGACCCTTCTCGACCAGCTGAAACGGAACTTCACCACGGTGCGCCACGCCAAGCCCCCGGCCTCGCGCCAGGGTTCCGCAGAGACCTATGTGGTCGCCACCGGCTTTCGCGGGGAAGGTATGAATTCCCCATAAGTAAGCGACCCTTGAGGCCAGCTTGCGAATGTGTATGATGGCGCGCCACTAACCGGACCCCACCACCGGAGGCGGCATGATTATCAAGGAAGCCCTTACATTCGACGACGTTCTGCTGGTCCCGGCGGAGTCGAACGTGTTGCCCGCCCAGGCCGACACGCGCACACGCCTGACCCGCTCCATCGAATTGGGGATTCCCCTGCTTTCGGCCGCCATGGACACGGTGACCGAAAGCCGTCTGGCCATCGCGCTGGCCCAGGACGGCGGCATCGGCGTCATCCATAAGAATCTGGACATGGACGCCCAAGCCGCCGAGGTCCGCAAGGTCAAGAAATTCGAATCCGGCATGGTGGTCAATCCCCTGACCATCCATCCCGACCAGACCCTGGCCGACGCGCTGCGCCTGATGTCGGACTACAAGATTTCCGGCATTCCGGTGGTCGAGCGCGGCTCGGGCAAGCTGGTGGGCATTCTCACCAACCGCGATGTGCGCTTCGCCAACGACGCCGCCCAGCCGGTCTACGAGCTGATGACCAAGGACAAGCTGGTCACCGTGCGCGAAGGCGTCGATAAGGAAGAGGCCAAGCGCCTTTTGCACCAGCACCGCATCGAGAAGCTGCTGGTGGTGGATTCCGACTACCGCTGCATCGGGCTGGTCACCGTCAAGGACATGGAAAAGGCCCAGGCCCACCCCACCGCCGCCAAGGATGAGAAGGGACGCCTGCGCGTCGCCGCCGCCACCAGCGTGGGAGCCGACGGTTTCGCGCGCGCCATGAAGCTGATCGAGGCCGAGGTGGACGTGGTGGTGGTCGATACCGCCCACGGCCATTCCAGGGGCGTCATCGACACCATCGCCGAGATCCGCAAGGCCTCGCCCCATATCCAGCTGGTGGGCGGCAACATCGCCACCCCCGAAGCGGCCCTTGCCCTGATCAAGGCTGGGGCCGACGCGGTCAAGGTGGGCATCGGGCCGGGCACCATCTGCACCACCCGCATGGTGGCGGGCGTGGGCGTGCCCCAGCTTTCCGCCATCATGGAAGTGGCCGAGGTGGCCCATAAGCACGGGGTCTCGGTGATCGCCGACGGCGGCATCAAATATTCCGGCGACATCGCCAAGGCCATCGCGGCGGGCGCCGATTGCGTGATGATCGGCTCCTTGTTCGCCGGTACCGAGGAAAGCCCCGGCGAAGTGTTCCTGTTCCAGGGCCGCTCGTACAAGTCCTATCGCGGCATGGGCTCGTTGGGCGCCATGGCGCGCGGCTCGGCCGACCGCTATTTCCAGGCGGAAGTCAGTGACAAGCTGAAACTGGTGCCCGAGGGCGTGGAGGGCCGCGTTCCCTATAAGGGCCCGGTCAGTACCGTCATCCACCAGATGATCGGGGGCTTGCGCGCTGGCATGGGCTATACCGGCAACGCCACCATCAAGGATATGCAGACCCGCTGCACCTTCCGCCGCATCACCTCGGCGGGCCTGCGCGAAAGCCACGTCCACGACGTGTCCATCACCAAGGAAGCGCCGAACTACAAAACCGATTGAAGGGATGCGGGCGCAACGCCCGCGCCGCTTACTCCTCCGGCCTGAAGGCCTCGGCCGGTTCGTCGCCGGGATATTTCAGCAGACCGGCCAGAACGGGGCTCATGGGAAAGGCCAGGGCGGCATTCATGGGCGGAATGGGCGACAGGAACCATTTGGCGTAAAGCCGTCCCACCTCGCCCGAGGTCATCATCGCCTTGACCGTCTGATCCACCAGCGCCTTGAAGGCGGGATCGTTCTTGCGCAGCATGATGGCGATGGGCTCGGTGTTCAGGGTCTGGGCCAGAATCTCGTAGTCCTTGGGCGCGGACGAACTGGCGATCAGCCCGGCCAGCAGATTGTCATCCATGACGAAGGCGGCGGCCTGGTCGCTTTCCAGCATCTTGAACGATTCGGCGTGGTCGTTTCCGAAAACCTCGATCACATTGATGTCGCGCCCCTGGACGCGGGCCTTGAGCAGTTGCACGCTGGTGCTGCCCGCGGTGGTGACCACCGCCTTGCCGTCCAACTGGGCCAGTTTGGTGATGCGGCTGGCCTTCTTTACCGCGATGCGCACCGAGGCCACATAGGTGGTGGGCGCGAAGGCCACCTGGGTCTGGCGCGC
Source organism: Paramagnetospirillum magnetotacticum MS-1 (assembly GCF_000829825.1). Lineage (NCBI taxonomy): Bacteria > Pseudomonadati > Pseudomonadota > Alphaproteobacteria > Rhodospirillales > Magnetospirillaceae > Paramagnetospirillum > Paramagnetospirillum magnetotacticum. The sequence goes on from NZ_JXSL01000030.1 coordinate 173,969, forward strand.
CGCATTATTGGTGGTCGAGCCGCATTCCAGATCGATGGCGCCGTCCACCATCTTGGGAATGCGGGTCTTGGAGGTCACCACTTCGGTCCGCACCTCCAGGGACGAAAGCCCCAGTTGCGTCTTCACGGCCTCGGCGATGCGGCGGCAGATGTCCACATGATAGCCGATGGGCTGCCCGGTCTGATCGAGATAGGACAGCGGGTAGGAGGTCTCGCGCACTCCCAACACGATGGAGCCGGTGCGCTTGACCTTGTCCAGGGTCGGTTCGGCCGCGGCGGGAGCGGCACAAAGCACGGCCAGGGCAAGAAGCAATCGCGGGGCAAAAGAGGTCATTGACGCGGACCCGTAAGATTATTTCGCGAAAACTAGATACCGGCCTCGCCTCACTGTCAACGTAGCCGAGGGTACAGGGGGTATGCGGGACTTGCGGCGGGCGATGATTTCCAGCATCTATGCGCTCATGACACCCGCCGCACGCCTTCAGGCCGCCATCGAGGTGCTTTCCGAAATCGAAAAGTCGGCCAAGCCGGCCGATTCGGTGGCATCGTTCTATTTCAAGCAGCGCCGCTATATCGGCGCCAAGGACCGCCGCGCCGTGGCCGAAACGGTTTGGCGCGTGCTGCGCCGCCGTGCGCGCCTCGACTGGTGGCTGGAGCATCTGGACCACCCGGAACGCCCCAATGCCGAGGGCAAGGGCGGCGCGCGGGCCCGCGTGCTGGCCGACATGATCTTCGAAGGCATCAAGCCCGAGCCCGACCTGTTCAAGGGTCCTCATTCGGCCTATCCGCCCGAACCGCCCGAGCGCCGGGTGCTGGACATGCTGGCGGGCCAGAAAAGCCTGTTCCATCGCGACATGCCGCCCCATGTGCGCGGCGAATATCCCCAATGGCTGACGCCGCGCCTCACCGCCTTGTTCGGCGACAATCTGGATGCCGAAATGGGCGCCATGCGCGACGAGGCGCCGCTGGACCTGCGGGTCAACACCTTGAAGGCGACCCGCGAAGAGGCCATCCGCGCCTTGGCCAAGGAAGGCATCAAGTCGCAACCGACGGCGCTGTCGCCCATCGGGCTGCGCCTGGGCACCCGCGTTCCCCTAGTCCAGGTCCAGGCCTGGCGCAACGGGCTGATCGAGGTTCAGGACGAAGGCTCGCAACTGGTGGCCCTGCTCACCGACCCCAAGCCCGGTCAGGCAGTGGTGGATTACTGCGCCGGAGCCGGGGGCAAGACCCTGGCCCTGGCCGCCGCCATGCAGAACAAAGGGCGCCTGGTGGCCTGCGACGTGGCGGAATGGCGGGTCGACCGCGCCCAGGACCGCCTGCGCCGCGCCGGCGTCCACAACGTCACCCGCCGGGTGATCGAGGGCGAATCCGACAAATGGATCAAGCGCTCGGCCGCATCCTTCGACCGGGTCCTGGTGGATGCGCCCTGCACCGGCACCGGCACCTGGCGCCGCAATCCCGACGCGAAATGGCAGTTCGGCGAGACCGATCTGGAGGAACTGGTGGTGCGCCAGGGCGCCATCTTGGAAAGCGCGGCACGGCTGACCAAGCCGGGCGGACGGCTGGTTTATGCCACCTGCTCCATCATGCGCGAAGAGAACGAGGACCGCATCGAGGCCTTCCTGGCCGCCCATCCCGATTACCGCCCGGTTCCCGTCCCCGAGATCTGGGCGGATCTGGCGGGCACGCCCTGCCCCGTGCCCGGCCCCTGGCTGCGCCTGTCGCCCCAGGCCCACGGCACCGACGGCTTCTTCGCCGCCGTGCTGGAAAAGGCTTCCGCCTAAGAAAAGGGCCGGCTCCCCACAGGGGACCGGCCCAAAGTCTTCCTGGGGGGAGGAAGAATTCTCAGCGGCGCCAAGCCAGATCGGCGATTTCGCGGTGATCGAGGCGGGCCAGCTCGCTTTCCAGACGGCGGGCTGCCAGAAAATCCTGAACCCGGATCACGGCGCGGCGCAAGGTCTCGGCAAACGGAAAGCCGAAGTCCAGAGAAGCGGTGTGGGTGAGCTGATGAAGGGTCATGGCGGCAACCTCGGCCTTGGGTGTTTCTTTGCTTGCCCCGACCCTATGCCAGCCCATCCTCTGCGAGAATCGACCAATTCGCATGGGTCGATGCATAATACGCATAACGGTACCGATTTACCAAATAACCCTAGTTATTTTGGCATTATTCCAATCTGGCCATTTAATGAAGTTTTATGGAATCCGGAGCCATAAATGGACCTTCCAATGACGGCTGGCAGAATCGTCGGCCCTGATTTTCTGAAGCCCTCCAGCATGAACCGGACAAGAATCGTCGTAACGGGTGGAGCAGGGTTCGGCCGAGACCGACTCCTTGACGGAACCAAGACCTCGACTCCGACTGCGCCGGGGGGGACCGCCAGCACGAGGGAGAGGTCATGAGTGTCGTCATCATTACGGGGTCCGGCGGGCTCATCGGCGCCGAAGCGGCCCGCTTCTTCGGTCGCCAGGGCATGAGCGTTGTCGGCATCGACAATGACATGCGCAGCTACTTCTTCGGCGAGACCGCCAGCACCGCCTGGGCGCGGACCGAACTGGAGCGGACCTTAAGCGACTACACCCATGCCAGCGCCGATATCCGCGACGCAGACGCCATCGACGCCATCTTCGCCCGCTATGGCAAGGCCATCACGGCGGTGATCCACACCGCGGCCCAACCCTCCCACGATTGGGCGGCGAAAGAGCCGCAGGTGGACTTCACCGTCAATGCCAACGGCACCCTGGTGATGTTGGAAGCCACCCGCAAGCATTGCCCCGACGCCTGCTTCATCCATTGCAGCACCAACAAGGTCTATGGCGACACGCCCAATCATCTGCCCCTGGTGGAGTTGGAGACGCGCTGGGAGTTGGACCCGGCCCACGCCTGGGCTCGACACGGCATCGACGAAAGCATGAGCATCGATGCCAGCACCCATTCGCTGTTCGGCGTCTCCAAGGTGGCGGGCGATCTGTTGGTCCAGGAATACGGCCGCTATTTCGGCATGAAGACCGCCTGTTTCCGGGGCGGATGCCTCACCGGGCCGGGCCATTCCGGCGCCCAGTTGCACGGCTTCCTCAGCTATCTGGTCAAATGCGCGGTGACCGGCGACGCCTATACGGTGTTCGGCTACAAGGGCAAGCAGGTCAGGGACAACATTCATTCCGCCGATCTGGTCAACGCCTTCTGGCATGTGGTCCAGGCGCCGAAATCGGGCGCCGTCTACAATATGGGCGGAGCGCGCCACTCGAATTGCTCCATGCTCGAAGCCATATCCATGTGCGAGGAACTGACCGGGCGCCCCATGAACTGGTCCTATTCGGAAACCAACCGCATCGGCGACCACATCTGGTGGATCAGCAGCGTGGAACGGTTCCGCGCCGATTATCCCGGCTGGGACTTCACTTACGACATCCGCCGCATCCTGGGCGAAATCCACCAGGCCATGGCGGAACGGGTCCAGCGGACGCAAAGGACAGCCTGATGTTCGCCTATGTGGACACCGCCTTGATGAACAATCTCGGGCACCACGCCAATTCGGCGCGGCACATTTCGACCGAGTTGCGCTCGCGCGGCATTCCCTGCGCCGTGCTGGGTTATGTGGACATGGAACAGGCGCTGAAGGACGAGTTGTCGGCCACCTCCTGGTTCCGCTGCAACACCTATGGCACCTATGATCGCGACCCCATCTGCGGCTGGCTGAGCAATTACGAGATCGTCTCGCGCACCCTGGCCGAGGACATGAACCGCATTGGCGGCATCTCGGCCAGCGACACCATCTATGTCAATTCCATCCAGCCTCCCCAGTTCATGGGCATGGTGCGCTGGGCTCAAGGATTGCCCGAGGAGAACCGCCCCACGGTGATCATGGAATTCGGCACCGATCCCGGCCTGCAGGCCTATGACACGCCGGAAGGGCTGCGCTTCGCGCCCCAGGATACCAGGGTGGATTCGCGCGCCGTCCTGCTGCGCTATACCGCCCGCCACCTGACCGAGGCCGACCGCAAATGGCTGCGCCTGGCCACCTTCGACGCCCAGTCCTCGGCCATCTTCCAGATGCTGCTGGACTTTCCGGTGGGAACCCTGCCCCTGCCGCAACAGGCGGTGACCTCGTGCCGGGACCGCACGGGACAGCGTCCCATCACCATCGGCATCCTGGGCCATCAGCGCGGCGAAAAAGGCTTTGACAAGGTCCCCGCCCTGGTCGCCCGTCTGCTGGCCGAGCGAAACGATATCCGGGTCCTGGTCCATAACGGCTGGCCCGAGGGCATGGTCGCCCAGCAGCAGGAACTGCGCGCCATGGCCGCCGCCGAGTCCCGCCTGATGCTGGACGAGCGCACCGCCGACGGCGTGTTGTGGGCGGCGTTGCTGGAGCAGTCGGACCTGATCGTCTGCCCCTATAACCGCAACCGCTTCATCTCGTCCTATTCCGCCGTGGCCAGCGAGGCCATGGCCAATTCCATTCCCGTGGTCGTCCCCGAAGGGACCACCATGCATGCGGTGATCCGTGAATTCGGAGAACCCGGCACAATATTTAAGGAAGAGAGCGTAGACTCCATCCTTGCCGCGACCAACGCGGCTCTCGACGACTTCGACCGCCTGGCCGGATTGGCCCGCCAGGCATCCATTCGGTGGGGGGAAACGCGCGGCGCAAAGTGCCTCGTGGACACCTTGCTGTCCTGGCAGACGGCCTCTTGAAGAAGGACTAGGCCCATGAAGGTTCTGTTCAGCAATCCCCCGTGGTGGGGCGAAAAAGCCCTCTACCCCATGCCCGACGGCAGCCAGAAGCTGGTGCACCGCGCTGGCGTGCGCGCCGGGTCGCGATGGCCGTTCACCTTCTTCATGGGCAACGGCCCCGACGACTATCAGTTCGGCTCCTACCTGCCCTATCCCTATTTCCTGGGCCATGCCGCCACCTGGGCCAACCGCGAATTGGGCGGCAACGTCCAATTCCGCGATTCCATCGCGCTCCGGGAATCCTACGACAAGTACTACGAATTCCTGGATGCCGAGCGCTTCTCCCATATCGTCATCGAATCCGCCTCGCCCAGTTGGGAACATGACAAGGGGGTGATCGGCGAGATCGCGCGGCGCCTGCCCCATACGCGCTTCATCATCACCGGCCCCATCACCTCGCACGGCGAGGCGCTGCTGGACGAAGCCCCGAACATCCAGGCCACCGTGCGCGGCGAATACGAAAAAGGCGTCATCAAGGCGCTGAACGGGGCCAACGGCGTGGTGGATTTCGATCTGCTGACCGTGGCCGAGATGAATTCGGCCCCCTTCCCCTATTTCGACAGCGTCATCGCGCACCGCTATTGCGACACCAATCCGCGTGGTCAGCAATTCCCCCACGCCCAGGTGCTGTCCAGCCGCGGCTGCCCCTACAAATGCATCTTCTGCGTGTGGCCGGCGACCATGACCTCCAACGATCCGGACGGCGGCGGCAAGCGCATCGTGCGCCAGTACGGAGCCGACTATATGGAGGCCTTCCTGACCGAGCTGGTGCAGAAATACGGCTTCCGCTCCATCTATTTCGACGACGACACGTTCAACCTGGGCGATCGCCACGTCGAGAAAATGTGCGCGGTGATGCGCAAGGTGGGCGTGCCGTGGTCGGCCATGTGCCGGGCCGACACCTCCAGCTTCCATCTGTGGCAGGAAATGAAGGACAGCGGCTGCTTCGGGGTCAAGATCGGCTTTGAAAGCGGCAACCAGGAGGTGGTCGACAACATCGTCAACAAACGCCTTGATCTGGAAGAGGCCCGCAAGGTCGCCTTCGAAATCAAGCGCGTCGGCATGACGCTGCACGGCACCTTCACCTTCGGCCTGCCCGGCGAGACGCCCGAGCAGATGCAAGACACCGAAAACTACATGGCCACCCTGCCGCTGGACTCCTGCCAGAAATCCGGCTGCGCCGAGATCGAGGGCGCGCCCCTTCACACCCTGGGCCGCGTCTCCAATCTCAAGTCCTATCCGGGCGCAAAAATGGACGAAAACTACAGCCGCGAAACCGACGGCCAGATGAAATACGAGAAGATGAGATCCATACAGGCTTGACCCGACATACTCCCATCCAGGCCCCGGCTGCGGCAGGCAAAAAGTATATGCGCCTGTTTCGCAGCTGGCGGAATCCCGCAGATTTCAACGAGATCGGCTGAATCCATTAGCCACAAATTCGTTGCGTCCGGGCCTGCATTTTGGTAGTTAATTAACCTGAGTGGCAATATGTTTTAAGCGAGCGAGCGTCCGAAGCGGCGCGTAAATCTCCAGAAAGGGGGTAGCCGTGGTTTCTTCAGTCACATTCCAGTCGGCCGCTGCGATCGCAGCACTGACGACGACGAACATCGCGGCGTGGGACACCACGGACATCGCAGCGCTGGTCTCCACCCAGCTGCAAGCGCTGACCGTCACCCAGATCCAGGCCCTGGAAACCACCGACATTGCGGCACTGAGCACCACCCAGCTCAGTGTGCTGAGTTCGACTCAGGTCGCGGCCTTCGACAATACCCAGATCGTGTTCAGCGCAGCCCAGCTCGGCGTTCTCAACGCCTCGCAGCTTGGCGCCTTCTCGACCTCGGACATTGCCGCCATCACCAGCACGGCCATCAGCGGCCTGACCACCACTCAGATCGGCAGCCTGGCCAACACCCTGCTGAATTCCATCGACACCACCGACGTCGCTCTGCTCAGCACCACTCAGCTTTCCGTTCTCAAGACCTCGCAGCTCGCCGCTCTCTCGACCACCAACATCAACGCGCTCTCCACCACCTCTCTCGCTGGATTGAGCGCGGCCCAGGTGGCCGGATTGACCACCACCCAGGTGGCCGGACTGACCACCACCCAGACGGCCGCCCTGGCCACCACCGAACTGAACGGCCTGTCCACCACCCAGCTCAACAGCCTGACCACCACCAATCTGGCGGCCCTGACCACCACCCAGCTGTCCGGCATTTCCGCGGCCCAGGTATCCGCCCTGTCCACCTCGACGCTGAACGCCCTGTCGACCACCGGACTGGCGGGCCTGACCAGCACCCAGACCAACAGCCTGACCTCCACCCAGGTCGGCGGCCTGACCACCACCAATCTGAACGCGCTGGAAACCACCGATCTGGCCGCGCTGTCGTCGACCGCCCTCACCGGCCTGACCACAACTCAGACGGGAGCTTTGACCACCACCTCGGTCTCGGCCCTGACCACCACCGAGGTCGGCGCCCTGACGGTGACCCTGCTGAACTCGTTGACCACCACCAATGTGGCGACGCTGACCTCGACTCAGATCACCGGGCTGAATTCCGCGCTTTTGGCCGGTCTGACCACTTCCAATCTGGCATCGCTGGCCACCACCACGCTGGCCTCGATCACCACCTTGCAGCTGCGCGGCCTGACCACAACCCAGGCGGGAGCTCTGAGTTCCACCCAGGTGACCAATCTGACCTCCACCCAGGTGGGGGCTTTGGCCGCTTCGGCCATCAACTCGCTGACCACCACGTCGCTGAACACCCTGTCCACCACTCAGCTCAGCAGCATCACCACCAGCACCCTGAGCAGCCTCAACACCACCACGCTCAACGCGCTGCGGACCACCAGCATCGCCGGCCTGACCACCGGCCAGGTGCGCGGCCTGACCGAGACCCAGATCGGCGGCCTGACCACCACCCAGATCAACGCCTTCGAAACCACCGATATCGCGGCGCTGTCCACCACTCAGACGGCCACGCTGACCACCACCCAACTGGCGGCGTTGAACTCCACCAATGCCAGCGCCCTGACCGTCACCGAAATCAAGTCCCTGTCCGCCCAGCAGTTGTCCGCCCTGGCCACCACGGCGGCGGCCGAACTGTCCACCACCCAGGTGGGTGCCTTCACCAGCGTTCAGCTTCAGGGTCTGTCCACCACCACATTCAACGCTCTGTCCACCACCGCCGTGGCGGGCATTTCCGCGACCCAGGCCCAGAGTCTGTCTTCGACCCTGCTGGCCGGGCTGACCACCACCACCCTGGGCGCCATCGAATCCACCGATCTGGCCGCCGTCACCACCACCGCGCTGAATTCCCTGACCACCACCAATGTGGCGCAGCTGACCAGCACCCAGCTGGCGGGCCTCAAGGCCAGCCAGGTCTCGGGCCTCACCACCACCAAGCTCAACGCGCTGACCACCACCAATGTGGCCGAGTTGCTCGTCACCCAGATCAAGGCGCTGACCACGGCGCAGGTGTCGGGGCTTTCCACCACCCAGCTCAACGCGTTCGAGACCACGGATTTCGCCACTCTGAGCGCCGCCCAGGTCAGTTCCTTGACCACCACCCAGGTGGCCGGACTGACCACCGCCCTGGTGGATACCCTGACCATCACCGAGGCCAAGGCGCTTTCCACCACCCAGCTGAACGCCCTGACCACCACCAATGCCGCCGAGCTGTCCACCACCCAGGTGGGGGCCCTGTCCACGGCCCAGGTGTCCGGCCTCAGCACCACCAATCTCAATTCCTTGTCCACGACCTCGCTGGCGGGCCTGTCGGCCACCCAGGTCAAGTCGCTGTCCACCACCCAGATCGGCGGGCTTTCCACCACGCAGGTTGACGCGCTGGAATCTGGGGACCTGGCGAACCTGACGGCGACACAGCTCAACGCGCTGTCGACCACCAATGTGGCCGAACTGTCGACCACCCAGATCGACGCCCTGACCAAGACCCAGGTGGCGGGCCTGTCCACTACGGTGTTGAACGCCCTGGACACCACCGATCTGGCCGAACTCTCGGTCACTCAGGTGCGTTCGCTGACCAGCGCCCAGGTTTCGGGCCTGTCCACCACCCAGCTCAATGCCCTGGAGACCACCGACGTCGCCGCCCTGCTCGGCACTCAGGTTTCCGGTCTGACCACGACCCAGGTCTCCAGCCTGACCACCACCCAGGTGAGCAGCCTGTCCAGTTCCGTGGTGCGCGCCCTGACCGCCACCCAGTTCAATGCCCTGACCACCACCACCCTGGCTCAGTTGACCACGACCCAGGCCACCGCGCTGACCACCACCCAGGTCACCGGTCTGTCCACCACGGCATTGAACACGCTGAACACCACCACCTTGGCCTCGCTCACCGCGACCCAGGCCAAGAGCCTGACCACCACCCAGGTGGCCGCGCTCACCACCACTCAGGCGGTGGCTCTGTCCACCACCGAGCTGGCGGCGCTGACCGCCACGACCGTCAATTCGCTGACCACCACCAATACGGCGCTGCTGACCACCGCCCAGATCGACGCCCTGACCAAGACTCAGGTCACCGGACTGGCGACCACCACCCTGAATGCGCTGACCACCACCAATATCGCCGAGCTGTCCACCGCCCAGGTGCGCTCGCTGACCGCCACCCAGATCGGCGGCCTGACCACCACCAAGATCAACGCCTTCGAGACCACCGATCTGGCGGCCCTGACCGCCGATCAGGTCGCGGGCCTGACCACCACCCAGATCGCTGCGCTGACCACCACCCAGGTGAGCGCGCTGACCACGGCCGAGGCCAAGGTCCTTACCTCTACCCAGCTGAACGCGCTGACCACCACCAATGTGGCGACGCTGACCACCACCCAGGTCAGTGGCCTGACCACCAATCAGGTCGCCAATCTCAGCACCACCAACCTCAATGCCCTGTCGACCACCGCCCTGGCCGGGCTTAACGCCACCCAGGCCACGAGTCTGACCACCACCCAGGCCGCCGCCCTGACCACCACCGCGCTGGGCGCCCTGGAAACCACCGACCTGTCCAAGCTGTCGGCCACGACGCTGAACGCGCTGACCACCACCAATGTGGCGGCATTGTCCACCACCCAGGTGGCCGGGCTGAGCAACACTCAGGTGGCGGGTCTGTCCACCACCCAGCTGAACGCTCTCGAGACCACCGACGTGGCGGCGCTGTCCACCGCCCAGGTGCGCAATCTGAACGCCACCCAGGTGGCGGGCCTGTCCACGACCCAGCTGAATGCTTTCGAGACCACCGATATCGCGGCCCTGACCGCGACCCAGGCGACCAATCTGACCACCACGCAGGTGGGCGCATTGACCACCACTTCGGTGGACAATCTGGGCACCGCCCAGATCAAGGCCCTGTCGGTGACCCAGTTCAACGCCCTGTCGACCACCAGCGCGGCAGAACTGACCACCACGCAGCTCAGCTCGCTGACCCACCACCCAGGTGAGTTCGCTGTCCACCACCAACCTGAATGCGCTGTCGACCACCGCCGTGGCGGGCTTCAGCGTTACCCAGGCCAAGACTCTGACCACCACCCAGGTGGGGGCGTTGACCACCACCCAGGCGACGTCGCTGTCCACGGCGGAATTGGGCGCGCTGAACGCCACCGTGTTCAACGCCCTGTCCACCACCAATGTGGCGGCGCTGTCGACCACCCAGCAGAGCGGCCTGTCGGCCACCGTGGTCAGCGGCCTCGGCACCACCACGCTGAACGCGCTCGACACCACTGGCATCGCGGCACTGACCACCTCCCAGGTGCGTAACCTGACCGCCACCCAGATCGCGGGCCTGACCACCACCACGGTCAATGCGCTTGAGACCACCGATATCGCGGCGCTGACCGCGACCCAGGTCACGGGCTTCACCACCACCCAGATCGCCGCACTCACCACCACCAACGCGGCGGCGCTCTCCACCGCCGAGATCAGCGCGCTGACCTCGACCCAGCTGAACGCGCTGACCACCACCGACTCGGCGGCGCTGACCAGCACCCAGGTGGGCAGCCTGACCTCCGCCCAGCTGGGCGCCCTGTCGACCACCAATCTGAATGCCCTGGCCAGCACCGGCATCGCGGTCCTGAACCGCACCCAGGCCCAGAGTCTGACCACCACTCAGGCGGCGGCCCTGACCACCACGGCCACCAACGCCCTGTCCAGCACCAGCATCGCGGGCGTCAGCGCCACCTTGCTGAACGCGCTGACCACCACCAATGCCAACGCCCTGTCCAGCACTCAGGTTTCGTCGCTGACCGTCACCCAGGTTTCGGGCCTGTCGACGTCCAACCTCAATGCGCTGACCACCACCAACGTGGCGACCCTGACCACGACCCAGGTCAAGAACCTGACCACGGCCCAGGTGGGCGGCCTGACCACCACCCAGGTCAACGCTCTCGAAACCACCGATATCTCGGTGCTGACCACCAGTCAGGCCGCGGCGGTCACCACGACCCAGTTGGCCGCGCTGAACTCGACCAACGCCGCGGCGCTGACCACGACGGCTCTGCGCACCCTGACCGCCACACAGTTGAACGCGCTGTCGACCACCGATGCCGGGTCGCTGACCACCACCCAGGTGTCGTCGCTGACCACCGCTCAGGTTGCCGGGCTGTCGACCACCAACCTGAACGCCCTGACCACTTCGGCCATCGGCGAACTGAGCTCCACTCAGGCCCAGAGCCTGACCACCACCCAGACCGCGGCTCTGACCACCACCCAGTTGGGGGCCCTGCAGACCACCGATCTGGCGGCGGTCACCGCGACCTCGTTGAACGCGCTGACCACCACCAATGTGGCGGCCCTGACCACCACCCAGGCGTCCAGCCTGTCCACCGCCCAGGTCTCTGGCCTGAGCACCACGGTTCTGAACGCCCTGACCACCACCGATGTGGCGGCCCTGACCACCACCCAGGTGCGGAGTCTGACCGCGACCCAGATCGGCGGCCTGACCACCACCAAGATCAACGCCCTGGAAACCACCGATCTGGCGGCCCTGACCTCGGTCCAGGTCGGCGGCTTCACCACCACCCAGTCGGCGGCCCTGGCCACCACCGCGGTGACGGAGTTGACCTCGGCGGAGGTGGGCGCCCTGTCGACCAGCAACCTGAACGCCCTGACCACCACCAATACGGCCTTGCTGTCGACCACCCAGGCTGGCGCGCTGAGTTCGGTGACTGTCGGCGGTCTGTCGACCACCAATCTGAACAGCCTGTCCACCACCACCCTGGCGGGCCTCACCGCCACCCAGTTGCGTGGCCTGACCACCACCCAGACCGGCGCGCTGACCACCACGGCGGCGGCGGCCCTGAATTCCGCGGTCATCACCATCCTGACCGCGACCCAGCTCAATGCGCTGTCGACCACCAGCCTGGCGGGCCTGACCAGCACCCAGGTGGCCAGCTTCAGCACCACCCAGGTCAGCGGCCTGAACACCACCACGCTGAACGCCCTGGAAACCACGGATGTTGCGTCGCTCACCACGACCCAGGTCCGGAGTCTGACCACCGCCCAGATCGCTGGCCTCAGCACCACCAATCTGAACGCCTTTGTGACCACCGACGTGGCCGCGCTGACCTCGGCCCAGGTGGCGGCCTTCACCACCACGCAGGCCAATGCGCTGACCACCACCGGCGTGGGCGCCCTGACCTCCACCGAAGTGGCGTCGCTCTCCACGTCCCAGATCAACGCGCTGACCACCACCAATGTGGCGACGCTGACCACCACCCAGTTGTCCGCCGTCGCCTCCGCGACCGTGGGCGGCCTCAGCACCACCGCTCTCAACGCCCTGGCAACCACGGCCATCGCTGGCCTGTCGTCCACCCAGGTGTCGGGCGTGACCTCGACCCAGTCCGCCGGCCTCAACACCACCGCGCTGGGCGCCATCGAGACCACCGATCTGCGCGCCATCACCGCGACCGCGTTGAACGCCCTGACCACCACCAATGTGGCGGCGCTGTCGACCACCCAGGTGGACAGCCTGACCACCACTCAGGTGTCCTCGCTGAACACCACCACGCTGAACGCCCTGGAAACCACCGACGTCGCGGCGCTGAATACCACCCAGGTGCGCAACCTGACGGCGGGTCAGATCTCCGGCTTGACCACCACCCAGGTCAATGCCTTCGAGACCACGGATATCGGTGCGCTGACGGCGACGCAGGTCACCAACCTGACCTCCACGCAGACGGGGGCGTTGAACACCACCGCGCTGTCGGGCATCACCTCGACCCAGGTCAACGCGCTGTCGACCACCCAGGTCAACGCACTGTCGACCACCAATGCCGCGGCCCTGTCCACCGCCCAGGCAGACGGCTTGTCCGCCAATCAGATCGGCGGTCTGACCACCACCTTGATCAACGCTCTGGCCACCACCACCCTGGGCAGCCTGAGCTCGAGCCAGGCGGCGGGCCTGACCACCACCCAGGCGGCGGGTCTGACCACCACCTCGGTCACCCAGCTGACCACCACCGAGCTGTCTGGCATCAACGCCACAGTGCTGAACGCGCTGACCACCACCGGCGTGGCCAATCTGTCGACCACCCAGGTCGGCCAGTTGACCGCGACCCAGGTCTCCGGTCTCGCCACCACCGCGCTGAACGCCCTGACCACCACCGACGTCGCGTCGCTGTCCACCACCCAGGCCCGGAGTCTGACCACGGACCAGGTGGCCGGGTTGACCACCACCCAGGTGAACAACCTCAGCACCACCGATCTCGGCGCCCTGACCAACGCCCAGGTCACCAGCCTGACCACCACCCAGACCGGGGCCCTGAACACCACGGCGCTGTCTGGCATCACCTCGACCGGCATCAACCAGCTGTCGACCACCCAGTTGAACGCGCTGACCACCACCAATGCGGCGGCGCTGTCCACCACCCAGTTGGATGGCCTGAGCGCCAACCAGTTGGGCGGCCTGACCTCGACGACCTTGAATGCCCTGTCCACCACGGGTCTGGACAGCCTGTCCTCGACCCAGGCGGCTGGCATCACCTCGACGCAGTCCGCGCTTCTGACCACCACCGCGCTGGGCGCCATCGGGACGACCGATCTGCGGGCCATCTCGGCCACGGTGCTGAACAGCCTGACCACCACCAATGTGGCGGCGCTGTCCACCACCCAGGTCAGCAGCCTGACCACCACCCAGGTGTCCGGCCTCGACACCACGCAGTTGAACGCCCTCGAGACCACCGACGTGGCGTCGCTGACCACCACCCAGGCGCGTGCACTGACCACGGCCCAGGTCGCGGCCCTGAACACCACCCAGGTCAACAACCTGTCGACCACGGATGTGGGCGCCCTGACCAATACCCAGGTCAGCAACCTCACCACCACGCAGACCGGGGCTCTGACCACCACCGCGCTGTCGGGCATCACCTCGACCCAGGTGGGCGCCCTGTCCACTACCCAGCTGAATGCGCTGTCGACCACCGACTCGGCGGCTTTGAGCACCACGCAGCTGACCGGCCTGACCGCCACCCAGTTCGGCGGCCTGTCCACCACCACGCTGAACGCCCTGTCCACCACCGGCGTGGCCAGCCTGTCCTCGACCCAGGTGGCTGGCATCAGCACCACTCAGGCCGCGGCCCTGACCACCACCCAGGTCACCGCCATCGAAACCACGGATCTGCGCGCTCTGACCGCCACCGTGCTGAACGCTCTGACCACCACCAATGTGGCGGCGCTGACCACTACCCAGGTTGACTCCCTGACCACCACCCAGGTGTCGGGCCTCTCCACCACGCAGCTGAATGCCTTGGAGACCACCGATGTGGCCGTGCTCAGCACGACCCAGGTCCGGAGTCTGACCACGACCCAGGTCTCGGCGCTGAACACCACCCAGGTCAACGCCCTGACCACCACCGATGTCAGCGCTCTGACCACCACGCAGGTCGGCAGCATCACGACCACCCAGACCGGCGGCCTGAACACCACCGCTCTGTCGGGCATCACCTCGACCGAGGTGAACGCGCTGTCGACCAGCCAGATCAACGCGCTGAGCACCACCAACGCGGCGGCACTGACGGCCACCCAGATCAGCGGCCTGACCACCACTGTGGTCGCGGGCCTCAACACCACCACCTTGAACGCGCTGTCCACCACGGGCGTGGCAAGTCTGTCCTCGACCCAGGCGGCCGCCATCACCAGCACCCAGTCGGCAGCCCTGACCACCACCCAGCTCGGCGCCCTCGAGACCACCGATCTGGCGGCCGTCAGCACCACGGCTCTGAACACCCTCAGCACCACCAATGTGGCGGCGCTGTCCACCACCCAGGTGAGCAGCCTGGCGGTCGGCCAGGTGTCGGGCCTCGACACCACCCAGCTGAACGCCCTGGAAACCACGGATGTGGCGTCTCTGACCACCACTCAGGCGCGCTCGCTGACCACTACCCAGATCGGCGGACTGACCTCGACCCAGGTCAACAACCTGTCGACCACCGATGTGGCGTCTCTGACCACCACTCAGCTCACCGGCGTGACCACCACCCAGGTGTCCAAGCTGACCTCGACCCAGCTCGGCGCTCTGACCACCACCCAGGTGGCGTCGCTGGCGGCCACCCAGGTGGATGCGCTGTCGACCACCAATATCGCGGCCCTGTCCACCACCCAGATCGGCGCCCTGACCACCGGTCAGGTCGGCTCGGTCGCCACCACCACCCTGAACGCCCTCGAAACGACCGATGTGGCGGTGCTGTCCACCACCCAGGTCCGCAGCCTGACCACCACCCAGATCGGCGGACTGACCAGCGTCCAGGTCAACAACCTGTCGACCACCGATATCGCGGCTCTGACCACCACCCAGGTGACGGGCGTGACCACCACCCAGGTCGGCGCCCTGAACACCACCGCGCTGTCGGGCATCACCTCGACCGAGATCAACGCGCTGTCCACCACCCAGGTGAACGCGCTGTCGACCACCAATGCGGCGGCCCTGACCGCGACGCAGCTTGACGGCCTGACCACCACTCAGGTGGGCAACCTCAGCACCACCAACCTGAACGCCCTGTCCACCACGGGCGTGGCAAGCCTGAGCGCCACCCAGGCGGGGGCCATCACCTCGACCCAGACGGCGGCTCTGAGCACCACTCAGCTGACCAACCTGACCACCACCGAGGTCAGCGGGCTGACGGCAACCGCCATCAACTCGCTGTCCACCACCGATGTGGCGGCCATCTCCACCACCCAGTTGAGCGCGCTGACCACCACCCAGGTGAGCAACCTCAGCACCACCACGCTGAACGCCCTGACCACCACCGATGTGGCGGCCATCTCCACCACCCAGGTGCGCTCGCTGACCACCACCCAGATCGCCGGGCTGACCAGCGTCCAGGTCAACAACCTGTCGACCACCGATATCGCGGCGCTGACCACCACCCAGGTGTCCGGCGTGACCACCACCCAGGTCGGCGCCCTGAACACCACCGCGCTGTCGGGCATCACCTCCACCGAGGTGAACGCGCTGACCACCACCCAGGTCAACGCGCTGACCACCACCAACGCGGCGGCCCTGTCGGCCACCCAGATCGATGGCCTGACCACCGCCCATGTGGCCGGTCTCAGCACCACCAATCTGAACGCCCTGTCCACCACCGGCGTGGCAAGCCTGAACTCGACCCAGGTCGCGGCCCTGCTCACCACTCAGATCGCGGCCCTGTCCACCACCCAGCTGGGTGCGGTCGAGACCACCGATCTGACGGCCCTGGCCGCCACCCAGGTGGATGCGCTGTCGACCACCAATATCGCGGCCCTGTCCACCACCCAGGTGGGCGCCCTGACCACCGCTCAGGTCGGCACCCTGGCCACCACCACCCTGAACGCTCTGGAAACCACCGATGTGGCGGTCCTGTCGACCACCCAGGTGCGCTCGCTGACCACCACCCAGGTGGACGGGCTGACCAGTGTCAAGATCAACGCCCTGTCGACCACCGACATCGCGGCTCTGACCACCACCCAGGTCACCGCCGTCACCAGCACCAACGTCGCCGCCCTGACCACCACCTCGGTCTCGGCCATCACCTCCACCGAGGTGAGCGCGCTCTCGACGACCCAGATCAACGCGCTGACCACCACCAACGTGGCCACGTTGACCACCACCCAGTTGGATGGCCTGACCTCCACCAACGTGTCTGATCTGACCACCACCGTTCTCAACGCCCTGTCGACCACGGGCGTGGACAGCCTGAACGCCACTCAGATCGCGGCTTTGACCTCGACCCAGACGGCCGGTATCACCTCCGTCAAGCTGGGCGCCCTCAACACCACCGAGGTGGCGGCCCTGTCCGCGACCGCGGTCAACGGCCTGACCACCACCAATGTGGCGGCTCTGACCACCACCCAGGTTGGCGCCCTGACCACCACCCAGATCAGCGGCCTCAGCACCACCACGCTGAACGCGCTTGAAACCACCGACCTGGCGACCCTGTCCACCACCCAGGCCCGCGCCCTGACCACCACTCAGATCGCCGGTCTGACCAGCGTCCAGGTCAACAACCTGTCGACCACCGATATCGCGGCCCTGACCACCACCCAGGTGACGGGCGTGACCACGACCCAGGTCGGCGCACTGAACACCACCGCTCTGTCGGGCATCACCTCGACCGAGATCAACGCGCTGACCACCACCCAGGTTAACGCGCTGACCACCACCAACGCGGCGGCCCTGTCGGCCACTCAGATCGATGGCCTGACCACCGCCCATGTGGCCGGTCTCAGCACCACCAATCTGAACGCCCTGTCCACCACCGGCGTGGCAAGCCTGAACTCGACCCAGGTCGCGGCCCTGCTCACCACCCAGATCGCGGCCCTGACCAGCACCCAGCTGGGTGCGGTCGAGACCACCGATCTGGCGGCCCTGTCCGCCACCCAGGTGGACTCGCTGTCGACCACCAATATCGCGGCCCTGTCCACCACCCAGGTGGGCGCCCTGACCACCGCTCAGGTCGGCACCCTGGCCACCACCACCCTGAACGCCCTGGAAACCACCGATGTGGCGGTCCTGTCGACCACCCAGGTGCGCTCGCTGACCACCACCCAGATCGCCGGACTGACCAGCGTCAAGGTCAACGCCCTGTCGACCACCGACATCGGCGCACTGACCACCACCCAGGTGTCCGGCGTCACCACCACCCAGGTCGGCGCCCTCACCACCACGGCGCTGTCGGGCATCACGTCCACCGAGGTGAACGCGCTGACCACCACCCAGGTCAACGCGCTGACCACCACCAATGCGGCCGCGCTGTCGACCACCCAGGTGTCGGGTCTGACCACCGCCCAGGTGGCCGCTCTCAGCACCACCAACCTGAACGCCCTGTCCACCACCAGTGTGGCTGGCCTCAACTCGACCCAGTTGGGCGCTCTGCTCACCACCCAGATCGCGGCGCTGACCACCACCCAGCTGGGGGCGGTCGAAACCACCGATCTGGACGCACTGGCCGCCACCCAGGTGGATGCGCTGTCGACCACCAATATCGCGGCCCTGTCCACCACCCAGGTGTCCAGCCTGACCACGACTCAGATCAGCACCCTGGCGACCGCCACGCTGAACGCCCTGGAAACCACCGATGTGGCGGCGCTGTCGACCACCCAGGCCCGCTCGCTGACCACCACCCAGATCGGCGGACTGACCAGCGTCCAGGTCAACAACCTGTCGACCACCGGTATCGGCTCTCTGACCAACACTCAGGTCGGCGGCATCACCACCACCCAGGTCGGCGCCCTGAACACCACCGCGCTGTCGGGCATCACCTCGACCGAGGTGAACGCGCTGACCACCACCCAGGTCAACGCGCTGTCCACCACCAACGCGGCGGCCCTGTCCACCACTCAGCTGTCGGGCCTCACCGTCACTCAGGTGTCCGCTCTCAGCACCACCAACCTGAACGCTCTGTCCACCACCGGCGTGGCAAGCCTCAGCTCGACCCAGATCGGCGCCCTGCTGACCACCCAGATCGCGGCTCTGACCACCACTCAGCTCGGTGCGGTTGAAACCACGGATCTGGAAGCCCTCAGCGCCACCCAGGTGAACGCGCTGTCGACCACCAATCTGGCGGCACTGTCCACCACCCAGGTCGGCGCCCTGAGCACCACCCAGGTGAGCGGTCTCAACACGACCACGCTGAACGCCCTCGAGACCACCGACGTGGCGATCCTGTCGACCACCCAGGTGCGCTCGCTGACCACCACTCAGGTGGGCGGTCTGACCAGCGTCCAGGTCAATGCGCTGTCGACCACCGACATCGCGGCCCTGTCCACCACCCAGATCACCGGCCTGACCACCACCCAGGCGGCTGGCCTCAACACCACGGCTCTGGGCGCCCTGACCACCACCGAGGTGGGCGGCCTGACCGCGACTCAGATCAACGCCCTGACCACCACCAACGCGGCGGCGCTGTCGACCACTCAGCTGTCCGCTCTCAGCACCACCCAGGTCGCCGGTCTGGCCACCACCACTGTGAACGCCCTGTCGACCACCAATGTGGCCGCGCTGTCGACCACCCAGGCTTCGGCGCTGACCACCACCCAGACGGCGGGTCTCACCACCACCCAGCAGGCGGTCATCGAGAGCACCGATCTGGCGGCCATCTCCGCCACGTCCCTCAACGCTCTGACGACCACCAATGTGGCGGCACTGACCACCACTCAGGCCAGCAGCCTGACCACCACCCAGCTCGTCAGCCTCAACACCACGACGCTGAACGCCCTGTCCACCACTGGCTTGGGCTCGCTGACCACCACCCAGGTGACCAGCCTGACCACCACCCAGGTGGTCGGCCTCAACACCACCACGGTGAACGCCCTGTCCACCACGGACATCGCGGGTCTGACCACCACCCAGGTCCAGAGCTTCTCCACCACACAGGTGGCTGGCCTCAACACCACGGCCCTGGGCGCCATCGAGACCACCGATCTGGATGCGCTCTCGGCCACGCAGTTGAACGCCCTGACCACCACCAACACGGCCGCGCTGTCCACCACCCAGGTGAGCAGCCTGACCACCACCCAGCTGTCCGGCCTCAGCACCACCAAGCTGAACGCGCTGGAGACCACCGATCTGGCGACCCTCTCGGTCACCCAGGTGCAGAGCCTGACCTCCACCCAGATCAGCGGCATCACCACCTCTCAGATCAACGCCCTCAACACCACCGACCTGGCGTCGCTCACCGCCACGCAGATCGATGGCCTGACCACGACCCAGACGGCGGCGATCACCACCACCAATCTGGCCTTCCTGACCTCGACCGAGGTGGGCGCGCTGTCCACGTCCAACCTCAACGCCCTGACCACCACCCAGGTGGCGGTCATCAGCACCACCCAGGTGTCCGGTCTGACCACCACCCAGATCAGCGGTCTGAGCACGACCCAGATCAACACGCTGAACACCACGGATATCGGCGCGCTGACCTCCACCCAGGTGAGCGGCATCAGCAACGCCCAGGCAACGGCCCTGACCACCACGACCCTGGGGGCGCTGACCGCCACCGAGATCGGCGGCCTGACCACCACGGCGGTGAACGCGCTGACCACCGCCAATATCGCGGCTCTGACCACCACCCAGATCGGCGGATTGGTGACGACCCAGATCGGTGGCCTGACCACCACCGCCCTGGCCGCCATCGAGAGCACCGATATCGGCATCCTCACCACCACCCAGTTCGGGGCCCTGACCTCGACCTCCATCGCGGCACTGGTCACCACCCAGGTTACGGGTCTGACCGAAACCCAGTTGGGGGCTCTGAGCACTACCCAGCTGACCGGTTTGGAAACCACGGATATCGGTGTCCTGAACACGACCCAGGCCGCCGCCCTCGGTCCGCTGGCTGGCAACATGACCACGACCCAAAACAACGCTTGGGCCGCCAGGCTCTAATCCCTGCGACGAGCCGTCCCCCACGGGACGGCTCGTTCCCAGCCCCGGTCATTTCCACGCCTCAACCGGCGGCGGCGTGCAGCGTCTCGGCCTTTGGTCCGCCTCCGCAGGCCAAGTCGGGACAAGCATCAATCCGTTAACCATTGTCCGGTCATTATGGGCGGCGTACCGCTCGAAGTGACCGTTCGAGCGGGTTATGGCCCAACCGGAAACGGGACGCTCGATGACCCAGGATGTCTTTTTATCCGCGGTAAAGGCCCTGACCGAGGGCCGCCTCACCCTTCAGGATGTGTTCGGTACGGCTGAATCGCTCCACCGGGGCGGCGGCACCGATCTGGCCCTGCAGCTTTATCAGCTGTGGATCGGCCTCAACCGGGATCACCACCTGCTCTACGCCGCCCATTTCAACTACGCCGTGACCCTATCGGCGGCGGGACGGCCCGAACAGGCCAAGGCCTCGCTGGAAAAGGCCATCGAACTGAACCCCGATTTCTACCCCGCCTATATCAATCTCGGCGGAGCGCTGGAAGCCCTGGGAACGCCGGATGCGGCCGTCGATACCTGGAACGGCCTTGTCACCCGCCTGGGCGCCATCACCGGCCACGGCATCCGCATGAAATGCACGGCCCTCAAACAGATCGCCCGTGTGCTGGAAGAACGCCAACAGATCGTCGCTGCGGAAAACGTCTTGCGCCAAAGCCTGGAGCTGGACAACACCCAGCGCGAAAATGCCGAGCATCTGCTGGCATCGCGCATGGTCCAGTGCCGCTGGCCCGTGATCGAGCCCTTCGACGGCATGGATGCCTCCTTGCAGATGCGCAGCTTCAGCCCGCTCTCCCTGGCCGCCTATACCGACGATCCGCTGCTGCATCTGGCGTCCAGCTGGGAGCATTGCAACAAGATGTTCGGGCGGCGCATTCCCCGTCTTCCCCCGGTCCAGCCTGCCGAGCGCACTGAGCGCACGCGGCTGAAAATCGGCTATGTGTCGTCGGACTTGAAAGCCCATGCCGTGGGCTATCTGATCGCCGAGGTCTTCGGCCTGCATGATCGCGCCAAGGTCGAGATCTTCGCTTATTACTGCGGCCCGGCGGGAGAAGACCCCTTAAAGCAGCGCATCCGCGCCGATTTCGATCACTGGATCGACATTACCGGCATGAGTGACGAGGCCGCCGCCAACCGCATCCGCGAAGACGGCATCGACATCCTGGTGGATCTCAACGGCCATACCAAATCGGCCCGCACCCGCGTCTTCGCCATGCGCCCGGCGCCCGTGAACGTCAACTGGCTGGGCTATCCCGGCACCATGGGCACGGCCTATCACCACTATATCATCGCCGATGAGTGGATCATTCCGCCGGGCCGCGAGATGTATTGTTCGGAAAAAGTGGTGCGGCTGCCCTGCTATCAGGCCAATGACCGCAAGCGCGCCGTGGCGAGCGAGCCGCCATCGCGGACCGATCTCGGCCTGCCCGAGGATGCAATGGTGTTCTGCTGCTTCAACAGCCAGCAGAAGATTTCAAAGATGATGTTCGAACGCTGGATGCACATCCTGAATTCCGTGCCCGGCAGCGTTCTCTGGCTATTGGAATCCGGCGAGGAGATTCAGGGGCGTCTTTGGGACCATGCGGAACGCTGCGGCATCGCCCGCGACCGCTTGATCTTCGGCAAACGCCTCGCCAGCCCCGATCATCTGGCCCGCATGACGCAGGCCGACCTGTTCCTCGACACCTTCCCTTATGGCGCCCATACCACCGCCTCGGATGCGCTGTGGATGAGCGTGCCCATCCTCACCCTTTCCGGGCGCAGTTTCGCATCCAGGGTCGGCGGCTCGCTCTCCCGCTCTGCGGGACTGCCCGAACTGGTCTGTTCGACGCCCGAGGAATACGTGGAGATGGCCATCGCCCTGGGCAACGACCGGACGCGTCTGCAGGCTTATCGCGACCAGTTACGCGCCGCCAAGCCCAATGCCGTGATGTTCGACACCAATCTTCTGGTCAGCCGGCTGGAGGATCTCTATGCCGGAATGTGGGCTGATTTCATGGCGGGACGCCTGCCACGCCCCGATCTGACCAATCTGGACGTCTATCTCGACCTCGGGATAGAGCATCCGGCCGAGACGTCGGACTTTGCCTCGGAAGACGACTATTTCGCCCGCTGGCGCCAAGGCCTGGCGGCGCGCGACCACCTTTATCCCCTTTCGGCGGACAGCCGTCTGTGGGTCACCCCTGACACGGAGAATGGTTGATGAGCGATGCCCTCGCGGAGGTCATGAATCAAATCGCGTCCGGTAAAATCGAGGCGACCCGCGTCATTGCCGCCGCCGATAATCTCGCCCTTCAAGGCGCCGATACCGATGCGCTGGGCCTGTACCGGACGTGGCTGCAATACAACAGCGCCAACCCCCTGGCCTATGCCATCCAGTACAATCTGGGCGTTCTGCTCGGCAAATTCGGCGACCAGGAAGGCGCGGTCGAGGCTTTCAAGGCCGCCCTCGCCCAAAGGCCCGATTTCTATCCGGCCCATATCAATCTGGGCAGCACCTATGAGCGGCTGGGGCGGACCTCCGATGCCGTGACCCAGTGGCTGGGCATGGTCAACCAGCTTCCCGCCATTACCGGCGAGACGGTGAACTACAAGGTCTCGGCCTTGAAGCAGATCGGCCGCGTGCTGGAACACACCTCGCTGGAAGAATCGGGCGAGGATGCGTTGCGCCAGTGCATCGAACTGGTCCAGCCCGCCGACGCCATGCAGCATTGGATCGCCATCCGCCAGAAGCTGTGCAAGTGGCCGGTCCTGGCCGGTGTGGCCAACACCACGCGGCGTCAGCTTTTCGCCGCCATGTCGCCCCACTGCCTGGTCTTCCATTCGGACGACCCGCTGCTCCATCTGGCGCGGGGCTACAAATACTACAAGGCCAAGATCGGCCGTCCCAAGGTGTTCTTCGACCGAGCCTTCCATCGCGCGGCCCTGGCCACCCGGCCCAAGCGGCGCATCCGCATCGGCTATCTCTCGTCCTATTTCCGTGAGCATGCCCACGGCTATCTGACCGCCGAGATGTACAAGCTGCACGATCGCCAGCGTTTCGAGGTCTACGCCTATTCCTGCTCGCGCCGCACCGGCGACCGCATTCAGACCCAGTTGATGAAGGACGTGGACCACTTCGTCGATATTCTGGACATGAATGATGAGGATGTGGCCAAGCGCATCCAAGCCGACGGCATCGACATTCTCATCGACTTCAACGGCTATACCGGCGAGGCGCGCCCCGCCATCATGGCCATGCGCCCGGCGCCCATCGCCGTCAACTGGCTGGGCTATCCCGGTTCCATGGGCACCCCCTATCACGACTACGTCATCGCCGACGACTTCACCATCCCCAAGGATTTCGAGATCTACTACTCGGAGAAGGTGGTTCGGCTGCCCTGTTATCAGCCCAATGACCGCCAGCGGGTGGTGGCCAATATCAATTGGACGCGCGAAGCCGCGGGTCTGCCCGCCAATGCCACGGTGTTCTGCGGCTTCAACGGCTTGCAGAAGATCACGGCCCCCATGTGGGCGCGGTTCATGGATATCCTCAGCCGGGTGCCCAACGGCGTTCTGTGGCTGCTGGACGGCGGCGAGCGCATCAACGAGCGCCTGCGCCAGGAAGCCATCAAGCACGGCGTCACCCCCGACCGCATCATCTTCGCGCCCAAGCTGATCAATGCCGAACACCTGTCGCGCTATCCCCTGGCCGATCTGTTCCTCGACACCTCGCCTTGCGGCGCCCATACCACCGCGTCGGATTCCCTGTGGATGGGCGTGCCGGTCCTGACCGTGGCGGGACGCGGCTTTGCCTCGCGTGTCTGCGGCAGTCTGGCGGTGGCCGCTGGCCTCTCCGATCTGGTCTGCACCACATTCGAGGAATATGTGGAAAAGGCCGTCGAACTGGGCAACGACAAGCGCCGCCGTCAGGCGGTTCGCGACCGTCTGGCCGCCAACCGCGATACCTGCGATCTGTTCGATACCGACAAGCTGGTCCGCCATCTCGACGGTCTGCTGGAATCCATGTGGGAAGATTTCGTGGCCGACCGGGTTCCGGTTCCCGATCTGACCAATCTGTCCGTCTATGACGAGATCGGCACCGATCTGGATACCGACGACCTGGAATTGCTGGGCCGCACCGACTATCTGGACCTCTACCGCGCCCAGTTGCGCGATTACGACCGCCATTGCCCCATCGCGCCGGACACCCGGCTGTGGGCGGCGGCAACGCCCGCCAAGGCTGCCAGCCCGCCAAAGGGCAAGGCAAAGAAGGGTAAATAGCCCCTTCTCATCCTGCATGCGCCTACCACCCCCCGCCCCGCTGCCGCCGGGCGGGGGTTTGGTTTTATTGACAGGCCGAGGCCGCGTGACGAAGCACTGCGTCAAACTCCAATAGGTGGTACTGCCTACACCTTTTAAACAGACGCCCGCAGTGACGTTACCGTATACTCTGTAGGACCTATTGCATAAGCGCTTTGGAATAGGCACATAAAGGTTCGCCTGGCACTTCCCTGACCATTCAAAGACCGCCAAGGAGACGCATGATGTTCGCCAATCTAAAGATCGGTACGCGGCTCTCTGCCGGATTTGCCCTGGTCCTGCTGCTGACCACCCTTCTTGGGATCAACGCCGACATTTCCACCGACCGGATATCGGCTCTGACCACCAAGTTGTACCGTCACCCCTTTACGGTCACCAACGCCTTGCAGGCGGCCAACACCAATATCATCGCCATGCACCGCTCCATGAAGGATGTCGCCCTGGCGAAATCGGCGGAGGAACTGGACCGTGCCGTTGCCGACGTCGATGCGCGGGAAAAGATCGTTTTCGAAAAATTCGCCCTGGCCCGCGAGCGCTTCTTAGGCGACAAGGCCGACATGGAGGCTGCCGCCAAGGCCTTTGCCGACTGGAAGCCCATCCGCGACGAAGTGATCACCGCCTTCCGCGAGGGACGCCGCGACGACGCCGCCGCCATCACCAAGACCAAGGGCGCGGTGCAGGTGGCCAAGATCAGCGAAACCCTGGAAAAAGTCATCACCTGGGCCATGGGCAAGGCTGAAGCCTTCATAGCCAATGCCCAGGCGGAGAATGACCGGGCCGACCTGATTTCCCGGTCGGGCCTTGGCGCCGCCCTCATCCTCGGCGCCCTGACCGCGTGGCTCATCACCCGCAGCATCACCCACCCCATCCGGGCCATGACCGGCGTGATGGGCGAGCTTTCCGCCAATAATCTGACCGTCGACGTGCCCCATGGCGATCGTGGCGACGAAATCGGCGCCATGGCCAAATCGGTGGCGCACTTCAAGAACCAGTTGTTGCGGGTGCGCCAGTTGGAACTTGACCAGGAAGAACAGAAAAAGCGGGCCGAGGCCGACCGGCTGGCCGCCATGCGCAAGATGGCCGATACCTTCGAGGAAAGCGTGGGCAAGGTGATCGAGACCGTGACCTCGGCCGCCACCGAGCTTCAGGCCGCGTCAAGCCAGATGTCGGGGACCGCCACCGAGACCAGCGCCCAGGCCACCACGGTCGCCTCCTCGGCCCACCAGGCCTCGGCCAATGTGCAGACCGTGGCCTCGGCGACCGAGGAACTGGCCGCCTCCATCAAGGAAATCGCCCATCAGGTGGAACGCTCCCAGACGGTGTCCGCCCATGCGGGCCAGGAGGTCAGCACCACCACCACCCAGGTTCGCGCCCTGTCCGAGAATGTCAGCAAGATCGGCGAGATCGTCAATCTGATCAACGATATCGCAGCCCAGACTAATCTCCTGGCCTTGAACGCCACCATCGAGGCGGCCCGCGCCGGTGATGCCGGAAAGGGCTTTGCCGTGGTCGCCAATGAGGTGAAGAATCTGGCAAACCAGACCGCGCGCGCCACCAGCGAAATCGCCAGCCAGATTCAGGCGGTCCAGGACGGGACCAATGCCGCCGTCCATGCCATCGACGCCATTTCCTCGGTCATCGGCGAGATGGGCGAGATCAGTTCCGCCGTCGCGGCGGCCGTCGAGCAGCAGAGCGGCGCCACCTCCGAAATCGCCCGCAATGTGGAACAGGCCGCCACCGGAACCGAGGAGGTGTCCAGCAACATTACCTCGGTGGAACAGGCCGCCCGCGAAACCGGGGCCGCCGCCGAGCAGATCAAGGATTCCGCCTCGGATCTGTCGAAACAGGCAGAGTTCCTCCGGCACGAGGTCGGGCAGTTCCTCATCCAGGTGCGCGCCGACAAGAAGGACATGAAGATTCTGGTCTGGGAGGGCGCCCTGAATACCGGCGTGGCCTCGGTCGACCGCCATCACCAGAAGATGTACGATCAGGTCAATGAGTTCTATCGGCGAATGATGTCGGGCGACGGTTTCGCCGCAGCAATCGCCATGCTGGACGAACTCAACCGGAGCATCCGGGACCACTTCAACGAGGAAGAAGCCTTGATGTCCAAGGCCAATTACCCGGGAGCCGACGAGCATCGCCGGAACCATCGGGCCTTCCTCGAACGCTTGGCAAGCCTCGAAACCTCTCTGGACGCCAACCACCCGGAGGCCGCCTCACAGATGTTCGACTACGTCTCCACATGGCTGCGTGAGCATATCAGCAAGGACGACAAAGCCCTGGGCAACCATCTGCGTGAAAAGCGGATCGCGGCCTGAACAACGAAAAGTCCCGACGGGCCCAGCCCATCGGGACTTTTTCACCCCCCGAACCGCTCGATCTCAGGCGGTCAGATCCAGCAGCGACCCGCGCCGTGTGGTGGGCTCGGTGCTGACATTTTGCGCCTTGGTGGTCCTGGGACGATCGGCCTCTTCCGTCTTTTCGGAACTGTCGGCAGCCGAAGGCTGCGCCAATTGCGTGACGCGGGAATAGCTGCGTGCCCCATAGATGGAGGGCCAGGATACGGATTGACGGATCAAATCGGACATGGCGAAACCTGTGGATAACTGAGCGTCAGTTTAGCACAGGGCAAGAGGTTAACAAAAGGTAAAAGAGTCTGAAAGGGGCCGATCCACCCGCATTTCCAACTCCATTCACCCTATGAAATCAGGGGGTTCCCTGATTCCACCGCGAGGCCGCGGCCTCGTCGGACTCCTTGGCATCCACCCAGGCGTCGCCGTCCGGGGTATGTTCCACCTTCCAGAACGGCGCCTTGGTCTTCAGCCAATCCATGAGAAAGCGGCAGGCCTCGAAGGCCGCGTCGCGATGGGCCGAGGACGCCGCCACCAGCACGATGCGCTCGCCCGGTTCCAACCGGCCATACCGGTGAATGACCAGCGTGTCGTCCAGGGGCCAGCGCGCGTGGGCCTCGGCCTCGATGGCTTCCAACTGGCGCTCGGTCATGCCGGGATAATGTTCGAGGGTCATGGCATTGACCACAGAGCCCGAAGCCTGATCGGCCCCCATATAGTCGCGGACCAGTCCGATGAACAGGCAAATGCCGCCCACGCTGGTCTTGCCCGCGGAGAAGCGCGCCAGTTCGGCGCCGGGGTCGAATTCCTCGCGCTGGACCCGGACGGCCATGTCAGCCTCCGGTCACGGGGGGAAAGAACGCCACCTCGTCGCCGGTCTTCACCGGCGTATCAAGGCCGCCGTAATCCTGGTTCACCGCGACACGCACCGTGCTCATGACCTCGAACGCCGCCGCATGGCCGGGCGAGCGGGTTTTCAGGAAGTCCACCAATTGACCCACGGTGGCGACGCCGTCGGGCGGAGTGACGTCTTCTTCCCCGAGTCCGGTCTTGGCCTTCAGCCAGGCGAAGTACAGCACCTTCATCGCATCATGTCCGCGTAAGAGAGGAATTCCACCATCTCGCCCGGCGCGATATCGCCCCGGTCCTCGGGAATGTCCACCAGCCCGTCCGACCAGGTCATGGAGGTCAGTACCCCCGACCCGTCCGAGGGGAACTTGGCCGCCACCAGCCGTCCGTCCATATGGGCGAGACGGGCGCGCAGATATTCGCGGCGCCCCGGCTTGTGCCTGAAGGCGAAACCGGCCTCGACCGGATAACGGGGCAAGTCGGTCTGGGCGGCGCCCATCAGTCGCAAAACCATGGGACGGGCGATGGCCATGAAAGTCACCATCACCGCCACCGGATTGCCGGGTAGGCCGACGAAGGGCGTGCCCTTGACCTCGCCAAGCGCCACCGGGCGGCCGGGCTTGATGGCCAGACGCCAGAAATCCAGCGAGCCCTGGGCCAGAACGGCGGGCTTCACATGGTCCTCGTCGCCCACCGACACGCCGCCCGAGGTGAGGATCAGCTGATGCGAAGCGGCCGCTTCGGCCAGGGCGTCCCTGATGACCTCGAAGCGGTCGGGAAGAATGCCCAGATCGGTGACCTCGGCGCCGAGCGCGCGCAACAGGCCCGTCGCGGTGAAGCGGTTGGTATCAAAGATACAGCCGGGGGGGAGTTCGGTTCCGGGATTTCTGATCTCGTCGCCGGTGGAAAACACGGCGGCCCGAAGCGGCCGGAAGACCTTGAGCGAGGAACGCCCGGTGGCCGCGGCCACGCCCAATTCCTGCGGGCGCAGGCGGGTGCCCGCATGCAGTACCACCGAACCTTTCGAGATATCCTCGCCCGCCGCGCGCGCATTGTCGCCCTCGGCCAGTTTGGCGGGCAGAGCCACGGAACCGCCGAGATCCTTGCAGTCTTCCTGCATGGCCACCGTATCGGCGCCCGTGGGCATGGGCGCGCCGGTGAAGATCCGCACCGCTCCGCCCTGGGGCAGCGGGCCTTCCAGCGG
This sequence comes from Paramagnetospirillum magnetotacticum MS-1, assembly GCF_000829825.1. Taxonomy (NCBI): domain Bacteria; kingdom Pseudomonadati; phylum Pseudomonadota; class Alphaproteobacteria; order Rhodospirillales; family Magnetospirillaceae; genus Paramagnetospirillum; species Paramagnetospirillum magnetotacticum. Next base: position 203,314 of record NZ_JXSL01000030.1, read on the forward strand.
ATGACCGGCGGCTACACGGCCCACCACGGGAAGAATGCCGTCGGCGGGCAGATCGGCGCGACGAAAGGCCCAGCCATCCACCGCCGAATTATCATGAGGCGGCACATTGACGCCCGAAACCAGATCCTCGGCCAGGATGCGGCCCAGGGCATGGTGGAGGCCGGTCTCCTCGGTTCCCACGGCGGGCGACAGCCGCGCTTCCAGCAGGGACAGCGCCTGGGCAACGCTCATCAGATCGGAACCGGCGGCGAAGCGGCCGGTCACAGCCCGACCGTCCCGGTGATCAGCCCGCCGATGGCATCGGTGTCGTCCAAGTTCAGTTGGGGCAGCGGGCAATCCGCCACATCATGGTCGCTCACCAGGGCCAACATGCGATCATCCTCGGGCCAGAAGGGCGGCTTGCCCCCCTCGGCCCGCCAGACTTCCAGGCGCGGATGGGGCCATTGGCGAAAACCCTCCACCAGGACCAGATCCACCGGGCTCATCCGGGCCAGCAACTGTTCCATGGTGTATTCGGTCTCGTCGCGATATTCGTGCATCAGCGCCCAGCGCCGGGCCGAGGCGATCATCACCTCGGTGGCTCCGGCTTCCCGATGCTCATAGGAATCCTTGCCCTTTTTGTCCACGTCGAAGGCCTCGTGCGCCTGCTTGACCGTGGAGATGGTGATTCCTTTGGCCCGAAACCAGGGAACCAGCCGGATGATCAGCGAGGTCTTGCCCATCCCGGAGCGCCCGGAGATGCCAAACACCTTCATTCCGGCGTTTCCCCCATGTGGCGCATGCCCGACCGCAGATAGTCCCAGCCGGTGATGATGGTCAGAATGGCGGCCAACCACAGCCCCACCTCGCCCACCAGCCGGGTGGGCATGAAGGTGGCGGCGTCGCCCACCAGCAGGACGGGGATTGCGGTCATCTGGATGGCGGTCTTCCACTTGGCCAGTTTGGACACCGGCATGCCGACACGCACCTCGGCCAGGAATTCGCGCAGGCCCGAGACCAGGATCTCGCGCAGCACGATGACCAGGGCGGGCAGGAAGGACACCGTGCTGAGGCGGTCGAAGGCCGCCAGCATGAACAGCACCGAAGCCACCAGCAGCTTATCGGCGATGGGGTCGAGGAAACGCCCGAACTTGGACACCTGATTCCACGACCGGGCCAGATAGCCGTCGAACCAGTCGGTGATGGCGGCGGCCACGAACAGGGTGCAGGCGGCCCAGCGGGCGGCGGCGCCGTCCACATAGAACAGCCCGACCACCAGCGGAATCACGACGATCCGCGAAAGAGTCAGCAGGTTGGGCAGGCTGGTCAGCATGGCGGGCGAATACTAACCCTCGGGATGGAAGTAGTCATGAATCTTTTTGGCCATGGCATGGCTGATTCCCTCGACACTTTCCAGATCGGGCAGCCCCGCCTCGGCCACGGCCTTAGCCGAGCCGAAGTGATGCAGCAAGGCCTTCTTGCGCTTGGGCCCAATGCCGGGCAGCGCGTCCAGGGTAGACTGCACCAGCCCCTTGGAACGCCGGGCTCGGTGGGTGCCGATGGCGAAGCGATGGGCCTCGTCCCTGAGCCTTTGAAGGAAGTAGAGTACCGGATGACGCATCTCCAGGCTGATGGGCTCCTTGCCCGCCAGGAAGAAGCGCTCTTTGCCGGCATTGCGGTCAGGGCCCTTGGCGATGCCCACCAGCAAGACGTCGTCGATTCCCAATTCCTCCAGCACGCCCAGGGCGGCATTCAGCTGGCCCTTGCCGCCGTCGATCAGCGCCAGATCGGGCCACAGCCCCCGGTCGCGGTCGGGATCTTCCTTCTGGGCACGGGCAAAGCGCCGGGTCAGCACTTCGCGCATCATGGCGAAATCGTCGCCGGGAGTAAGATCGGTGGAGCGGATGTTGAACTTGCGATAGGCCGATTTCATCAGACCGTCGGGCCCGGCGACGATCATGGCGCCCACCGCGTCCGAGCCCTGGATGTGGGAATTGTCGTAGACTTCGATCCGCTCGGGCGGGGTTTCCATCCCGAACAGTTCGGCCACGCCGTCGAGCAATTTACGTTGCGCCCCGCTTTCCGCCATGCGCCGCCCCAGGGCATCGCGGGCATTGTCCTGGGCGTGCTCCACCAACCGCGTCCGGTCTCCGCGCTTCGGGACCGACAAAGTCACCTTGCGCCCGGCCTTCTCCGACAGAGCCTGGGCGACGATGTCCGCCTCGGCGGGCTCCAGGGACAGCAGGATCTCCCTGGGCGGCATTTTGTCGGCATAGAACTGCCCCAGGAAGGCGGCCATGATCTCGGGGGCCTCCTCGCCCTGGGCATGAATGGGGAAATAGGCGCGGCTGCCGTAATTGCAGCCCGAGCGGAAGAAGAAGACCTGAATGCACACCCCGTCGCCCGCCTGATGCAGGGCGACCACGTCGGCCTCCTCCACCTCGGCGGGGTTGATGTCCTGATGGGCCTGAATGCGGGTCAGGGCGCGGATACGGTCGCGGAACACCGCCGCCGCCTCGTATTCCATATCCTCGGCCGCGCTTTCCATGCGCGCGGTGAGATCGTGCTGAATGCGGCGGCTTTGGCCCGAGAGGAACGCCCTCGCCTCCTCCACCAGCCCCAGATACGCGTCGCGGCCGATGCGCTCGACGCAAGGCGCGCTGCACCGCTTGATCTGGAACAGCAGGCACGGACGGGTGCGCGACGCGAAGACCGAATCCGAGCACGAGCGCAGCAGGAAGGCGCGCTGCAGCGCCGCCAGAGTCTGATTGACCGCGCCAGCGGAAGCGAAGGGACCGAAATACTCGCCCTTGCGATTGCGCGCGCCGCGATGCTTCAAAACCTGCGGCCAGTCGTGATCATCGGTGATCAGAATATGGGGAAAGCTTTTGTCATCCTTGAGCAGGATGTTGTAGCGCGGCCCCAGGCTCTTGATCAGGTTGCTTTCCAAAAGCAGCGCTTCCACCTCGGTCCGGGTGGTCACCACCTCCATGGAAGCGGTCTCGGCAATCATGCGCTGGATGCGCAACGGCATGCGCTCGGGCTTGGTATAGGCCACCACCCGCTTCTTCAGGCTCTTGGCCTTGCCCACATAGAGGACGTCGCCCTTGCCGTTGAGCATGCGGTAAACACCCGGAGCCCCGGTCAGAGTCGCCACCACCTGAGCGATAACACCCACCCCGGCGGCCAGGGGCGTGGCGGAACTGTCCATCTCGGTCACGACGTCCCCTTCCGCATACTGAAGGCCTGCGGTTTACCTTAATCTATTCGCAGGGGCAGCAGAATTTCTCTTGCATCGCACGATATCCACGGAAACTGTGGATAAGTCTGTTGGCAAACTCCTATGGCGGGGGTTCACCCCTTGAGTCTCCTTGGCTCCTAGCACATTGCCTATTTTTTAGGCGTAGCTGCCATATCGTTATTTTTCAGACACTTAGCTATGTCAAGTGTAAACAATTGGCAAATATTGGCTTTTTCCCCTGGACAGAATGGCGGGTTCCTGCCAGTTGCTGCGCCGCAAAAAAGCCTGTGAACAACTTAACACTTCTACCCCTTGGGGCAGAGTCCCAGGCGGAGCCTGGACCGTTGCGCAAGCGGTTCAAAAGTATCAGCCGCCGCAACGCAATAAATGGCGCCGCTCACTCGTCGGGCACATTCGCGTCCCAGGCCCAGCCCAGATGCTGACCACCATCCAATGCGATCATTTGCCCCGTGATGGATGGTGTGGCCAGCAGGAAGCGAAGGGTCCGGCACACTTCGCCGGGCGAGGTGCCGCGCGCCAGGGGCAGTTGCGCCACCTGGGCGGCGAACTGGGCCTCGGTCTGGCGGACACTGGGCAGGGCCGGGCCGGGACCGATCCCCACCACCCGGATGCGGGGCGCCAGGGCCAGGGCCAGAGTCTGGGTGGCGGCCCACAGGGCGGCCTTGGACAGGGTGTAGCTGGTGAAATGGGGGGTAAGGCTCCAGACCCGCTGATCCAGCAGATTGACCACCAGTCCCTCGGCACCGTCGGGCAGCCCTTTGGCGAATTCTTGGGTCAGCACGAAGGGGGCGCGGAGATTGACCTCCATATGAAGGTCCCAACTGGCCCGCGTCGCCCCCAGGGCGTCATCCCTTTCAAAGACCGAAGCATTGTTGACCAGCAGGCCCAGCGGCCCCACGGCGGCCTCGGAGGCGGCGACCAGGGCGGCCACCTGTTCCTCGCAGGCCAGATCGGCGGCCACGGCCACGGCACGCCCGCCTGCCTGAGTGATCTCGGCAACCACGGCCAGAGCCTCTTCGGCGGAATGGTGGTAATGCACGGCCACGGCAAAGCCCTGGCGGGCCAGATCCAGCGCCACTTCCCGCCCGATCCGCCGCCCTGCCCCGGTCACCAGCGCCGATCGCGGCAAAAGAGGCGAAGGGCCGCTTTCGGTCATCAGGACTCGGCGGCCATGGCTTGGGGGCGGGACTTGTTGGCGACCACCTGGACCGTAGGCTTGACGGCGGCGGGACGCGACGGCGCAGGCACGCGCTCCAGCCCCCCCAGCACATCGCCCGCATGGGGCGGGCGGCGCGACGGCTCGTGATCGGTGCAAGCCGCGATCAGATCGACCAACGGGGCGGGGAAGCCGCCGGGCAGCACCGCCGGAGCCGACAGATCGGGCAAGCCGCCGATCAGCAGGCGATAGGCCAGAATCCCTAAGGAATAGACATCGGCGCGGGAATCGACGGCGGTGGCGTTCTCCATCTGCTCGGGTGCGGTATAGGCGGCGTCGCCCATCCAGAATCCGGGCAGGGGAAGATTCTTCTCCGCCAGTTTGATCAGCGAGAAATCGCATAACCGGACGGCGCCGTTCTGAGGCGCCGACAACAGAACGTTGGAGGGCTTGAGAAAGCGGTGCACCAGGCCGCGCTTATGCATGGCCAGAACCGCCGACGACAACTGGCGCATCACCAGCATGGCGCGGCTGCCGTTCATGCGGCGCGGCCGGTCGCGCTCGGGCGCGGCCTCGGCATCGGCGGCGCTGGCGAAATCCTTGCCGATCTCATAGGGCAGATGGGCCGCCATATAGGGCATGACGAAATAGGGCCGCCCGTCGGCCAGTTGCTCCAGCGTCTTGACGCCGATGATATAGGGGTGGTCGAAGGAGGCCAGCACCCGCGCCTCGGTGAGGAAACGGGCCAGTTGCTGCGCCGGGCTCAGCAGACTGTCGTCACCCGGCTTGGGATCGAACAGCTTGACCGCCACCGGGACCTGCAGGTCCGGATCGTGACACAGGAAGACCCGATCATAGCCGGTGGTGACCACCGCCGTATGAATGACGTATTTACCGATTCGCTCCATGAGCCTATCCGTGCTCCATCCCTGCCGGCACACTACCGGCCCCGTCCTCAGATACGTACTCTAACAGAGTAAAATGCGCTCGTCCCCATGACCGATGGGTAGATACGGAATTCAGCCGCGCTTTCGTCCCCGCCCCTTGGGCTTGCCAGTGGATCGGGGGCGGCTTTTGGACCCCAGATCCACCTCGATGCCCAAATCCAGCGCCTCGAGCCTGCGCAATTCGTCGCGCAGACGGGCCGCTTCCTCGAATTCCAGATCGGCGGCGGCGGCCTTCATGCGCTTTTCGATATCGGCCTTGACCGTGGCCAGATTGTGCCCGACCCCGTGTTTGATCCCGCTATCACCGGTGCCCACGGTGACGTAATCGGCCTCATAGACGCTGTCCATCACGTCGGACACCGCCTTCCTGATGCCTTCCGGAGTGATGCCGTGGGCGGCGTTATAGGCCTGCTGCTTGTCGCGCCTCCGGTTGGTCTCGGCCAAGGCGTATTCCAGCGAGGCGGTCATCTTGTCGGCGTAAAGGATCACGCGGCCGTCGATATTGCGCGCGGCGCGCCCGATGGTCTGGATCAGCGAGGTCTTGGAGCGCAAGAATCCTTCCTTGTCCGCATCCAGAATGGCCACCAGTGAACATTCGGGAATATCGAGACCTTCGCGCAGCAGATTGATGCCGATCAAAACGTCAAAGGCGCCCAGGCGCAGATCGCGGATGATCTCGATACGCTCGAGCGTGTCGATGTCGGAATGCAGGTAGCGCACCCTGACGCCGTTATCGTGCATGTACTCGGTCAGATCCTCGGCCATGCGCTTGGTCAACGTGGTGACCAGGGTGCGGTTGCCGAGCCGCGCCATCTGGCGCACCTCGCCCAGCAGATCGTCCACCTGATGCTCGACGGGACGCACGATGCAGACCGGGTCGATCAGTCCGGTGGGGCGGATCACCTGTTCGGTGAAGACGCCTCCGGTGCGTTCCATCTCCCACGGGCCGGGCGTGGCCGAGACATAGACGGTCTGAGGCCGCATCAGCTCCCATTCCTCGAACTTCAGGGGCCGGTTGTCGATGCAGGACGGCAGGCGGAAGCCGAACTCGGCCAGAACGCTTTTGCGGTTGAAGTCGCCCCGGTACATGCCGCCGATCTGCGGCACGGTGACATGGCTTTCATCGACGATCAGCAGGGCGTCTTCGGGCAGATATTCGAACAATGTGGGCGGCGGGTCGCCGGGACGGCGCCCGGTGAGATAGCGGGAATAGTTCTCGATGCTTTTGCAGTGGCCGGTGGTCTCCAGCATCTCCAGATCGAAATTGGTGCGCTGCTCCAGCCTTTGGGCTTCCAGCAGCTTGCCCTCGGCATGGAAGCGCTCCAGCGTCTCCTTCAGCTCCGCCTTGATGCCCTTGATGGCCTGGGTGATGGTGGGCCGCGGCGTCACATAGTGGCTGGACGGGTAGACCGTGACCTCGGACAGGGAGCAGGTCTTTTCCCCCGTCAGCGGGTCGAACTCGTTGATGGCTTCGATCTCGTCGCCGAACAGGGACAGGCGCCAGGCCCTATCCTCATAGTGGACGGGGAAGATTTCCACCGCATCGCCTCTGACCCGGAAAGTGCCGCGCTCGAAGGCGGCGTCGTTTCGGGTGTATTGCAACTCCACCAGCCGCTTCAACAGGTCGGAGCGGTCGATGCATTCCCCCACCTTCAACGCCACCGTCATGCGGGCATAGGATTCCACCGAGCCAATGCCATAGATGCACGACACCGAGGCCACTAAGATCACATCGCGCCGTTCCAGAAGTGCGCGCGTCGCCGCATGGCGCATGCGGTCGATCTGCTCGTTGACCGCCGAATCCTTCTCGATATAGGTGTCGGTGCGCGGGATATAGGCTTCGGGCTGGTAGTAGTCGTAATAGGAGACGAAATACTCCACCGCATTGTCGGGGAAAAAGCCCTTCATCTCGGCATAAAGCTGGGCGGCCAGTGTCTTGTTAGGGGCCAGAACCAAGGCCGGGCGCTTGGTGCGCGCGATGACATGGGCCATGGTGAAGGTCTTGCCCGAGCCGGTGACGCCCAGCAGAACCTGATCGCGCTCCTCGGCCACCACGCCCGCCGACAATTCGTCGATGGCCTGGGGCTGATCGCCCGCGGGCTGGTAATCGGAGACGATCTTGAACTCCACATCCCCTTCGGGCAGAGGCGGGCGTTCCATAAAGTCGAAGGGCAGAGGACGGGTCATGATGGCCTAGTATCCTCCCGCCATCCGCAAACCCGCAAGGCCTCGACCATGTGGCCCGGCGGCGGGGCCGTGACCCGCACCGGGTCCTTGGACGGAGATAGCGCGGGGAAGGACACTTCGCGGGCCAGCAAATGCAGCCGTGTCATGGTCTCCGGGTCGGGACCGTAATAGGCATCACCCAACAGGGGACAGCCCAGATGCTGGGCGTGAATGCGGATCTGGTGGGTGCGCCCGGTGCGCGGTCGCCACTCGATCCAGGACAAACCGCCGCCCCGCCCCAATACCGACCAGTCGGTAATAGAACTCTGCCCCGCCGGATCGACCTTGATGCGCCAGCCCTGGCCTCTGCCTGAGACTTTGAGCAGCGGAGCATCCACGGTGCCGCTATCGCCCTCGGGCGATCCATGACAGACCGACCAGTATAGTTTCTCCACCCGGTGATGCTCGAACATGCGGCCCAGGCGTTTGATGGATTTGGCGTGGCGGCCCAGAATCAAACAACCCGATGTATCGCGGTCCAGACGGTGGGCGAGCTTGGGCGCCTCGGCCCAGCCGAAGGCCAGGGGCCCAAGATAGAGTTCCAGGTGATCGGGCGAATTGGGTCCGGCATGCACGGCGAGGCCGGCGGGCTTGTCCAGAACGATGACGTCCTGGTCCTTGTAGAGCACGCGGGAGAGGATTTCGTCGGGGGTCATGGCCGGGTTTCTACCACGGGACAGGGCTTGGGCTTAAGCCGATCTTAACGGCGCGCCCCTACCCTTTTGTCATCCAAAGGAGTGACGCCCCGCAAAATGAAGATCATCGCCACCATCGAGGCGCGCATGACCTCGTCGCGCCTGCCGGGCAAGGTCCTACTTCCCGCCCAAGGCAAGCCCATGCTGGCCCGCATGGTCGAACGCCTCAAGCTGGTCCCATCCCTGGACGGCATCGTGGTGGCCACCACGGTCAACGCCACCGACGACCCCATCGAAGCCCTGGCGGCGGAGCTTGGCATCGGCTGCTGGCGCGGTTCCGAAGATGATGTGCTGGCCCGCGTTCTCGACGCCGCCCATGCCTTCGAGGCCGATGTCATCGTCGAACTCACCGGCGACTGCCCGCTGATCGACCCCAAGATCGTCGAGCACTGCATCCGGACTTACCGCGAGGCGCAAGCGGACTATCTCTCCAATGTCTTGGAACGGAGCTTTCCCATCGGCATGGATACCCAGGTCTTCGCCACCAAGATCCTCGACGACGCGGCGCGCCGCACCGATGACCCCACCGATCACGAGCATGTCAGCCTCTACATCTACCGCCACCCGGAACTGTATTCCCTGAAGAACGTGGCGGCGCCGCCCGAACTGCACGATCCCGATCTGCGGCTGACGCTGGACACGCCCCAGGACTACCAGTTGATCGATCAGGTCTTTGCGGCGCTGCTGCCCCAGGGAGCGGACTTTTCCTTAGGCGACATCCTGGCTCTGCTGAAGGCGCGGCCCCAATTGCGCAAGATCAACGACCATGTCGCGCATCGCTGGGTCTGAGCCCATCCGGGCGCTGATCATCGGCTGCGGCGCCATCGCCGGCGGCTATGACGAAGCCGCGCCCGATTCCAGCCAGATCCTCACCCATGCCAAGGCCTATCTGCGCCATCCCAAATTCCAGATGGTCGGCTGTGTCGAGCCTGACCGGGAAAAGCGCGCCAAATTCATGTGGACCTGGGAAATCCCCAAGGGTTTCGCCAGTCTGGCGGATGTGGACATACCCTACGACGTGGCCAGCGTCTGCGTTCCCACCCAGTACCACGCCGAGACCCTGGAGGCGCTGCTGACCGGCCCCGCCCGGCTGGTCTTCGCGGAAAAGCCGTTGACCGACGACCTGGAGCGCTCGCGCGCCATCGTCCGGGCTTATCGCGAGGCGGGCAAGCCGCTTGCCGTCAATTACCTGCGCCGCTGGGCGCCGGGCCTGATCAAGCTGAAGGCCGAGATCGAGGCGGGGCGCTGGGGCAGTTTCATCAAGGGCAGCGCCTGGTACACCAAGGGCCTGCTCAACAATGGCAGCCACTTCCTCGACCTTGCCGCCTTTTTGCTGGGCGATCTGCGTCCGGTGGCGCGGCTGGGCGCCATCAATGACGGGCGGAGTGACGACCCCACCCTGGACGTCCTGGTCAAGACCGGCCATGACGCCCCGCTTTATCTGTTGGGCGCCAATGCCAATGCCTACAGCATCTTCGAGGCCGACCTGCTTTTCGCCGAGGGCCGCATCAGCCTGACCGATTCCGGCTTTCATCTGGTGCGCCGCACGGTGACGCGCAGTTCCCGCTTCACCGGCTATAGCGTGCTGGGTCCGGCGCGGGGCTCCGATAGCGGCCTGGGCCAGGCCATGCTGGACGCCGCAGACAATATCGCCCGCAACCTTGTCGACCAAACCCCGTTGAACAGCACCGGGCGGACCGCACTCGTGGCCCAAGAACTGTGCGCCGCCCTAGCCTGCCTGCCGGAGACTTGATGATGAGCACCCTGGCCCTTCTGGGCGGAACCCCTATCCGCACCAAGCTGTTTCCCGCCTATTCGGTCATCGGCGACGATGACCGCGCCGCCGTGGCCAAGGTGATGGAAAGCGGTATCCTGTCACGCTTCCTTGGCACCTGGCACAATGATTTCTTCGGCGGGCCCGAGGTCAAGGCCTTCGAACACGAATGGGCCACCGCCTTTTCCGCCGCCCATGCCATCAGCGTCAACTCGGCCACCAGCGGCCTTTACGCCGCGGCGGGCGCGGCCGGAATCGGGCCCGGCGACGAGGTCATCGTCTCGCCCTACACCATGAGCGCCTCGGCGGTGGCCGCCCTGGTGTTCAATGCCGTTCCCGTCTTCGCCGATATCGATCCCGACAGCTATTGCCTGTCGGCCAAGACCATCGCGGCCAAGATCACGCCGCGCACCAAGGCCATCATCGTGGTCCATATCTTCGGCAATGTGGCCGATATGGACCCCATCATGGATCTGGCCAAGAAACATGGCCTGACCGTGATCGAGGACTGCGCCCAGGCGCCCTTCGCCACCTATAAGGGCCGTAATGTGGGCACTCTGGGCCATATGGGCGTGTTCAGCCTCAATTACCACAAGCACATCCATACCGGCGAAGGCGGCGTGGTCACCACCAACGATTCCCGGCTGGCCGAGAAGGTTCAGCTGATCCGCAACCATGCCGAGGCGGTGGTGGAGAAGAAGGGCGTGTCCGATCTGGTCAACATGATCGGCTTCAATTTCCGCTTAGGGGAAATCGAGGCCGCCATCGGGCGCAGACAATTGCTCAAAGGCCCCGATCTGGTGCGGCGCCGTCAAGCCAATGTCCGCTATCTGGAAGACCGCATCAAAGGCATCCCCTACCTGTCCATGCCCCGGGTCCAAGACGGTGTCGAGCACGTCTATTACGTCCACGGCCTGTCCTATGACGCGGAAGCGGCGGGCGTGTCGCGCGCCACCTTCGTGCGTGCGCTGAAGGCCGAACTTGCCGCCACCGAGCTTCGGGAAGGCGAAGGCGTACTGATGGGCGAGGGCTATGTCCGCCCGCTTTATCTCCAGCCCCTGTACCAGAAGCGAGTCGGCTATGGCGAGGTGGGCTGCCCCTTCAAATGCCCCCATTACACCGGAACCCCCGACTACGCCCCGGGGTCGTGCCCCAATACCGAGGACGCCCATTTCAACCGGGTGATCACCCACGAACTGATCCGCCCCCCGGCCTGTCGCTCCGATCTGGACGACGTGGCCAATGCCTTCGCCAAGGTGGCGGAAAACATGGCGGCGCTGCGCGATCTGGAGCGCAAGTGATGTCCAAATACCGGGTGGAACCCATGCCCCCCGGCGCGGCGGAAGAAGGCTTTCCCGAGTGGGATGCCCATCCGTTGCGCGGCGGGTTCGCCGCCCGGCTTTATCCCACCGTGGCCCCGGCCCACACGGATTGCTCGGTCCAGGTCATCGGCCCCACCGGGCCGGTGGTGCGAATCCGCGCCACCATGGGACCGGGCGAGATATCGTTCTGGGGCCTGCCCGCCCTGCTGGCCTCGAAGCCCGACGCCGAGCCCAAGCATATCAAGGGCGGCCTCGCGGCGGCGCTGGATCACCTGACCGAGGCCGCCAAAGCGGGCGGCCTGACACGGCTGGTCATCGGCACCGAGGCTCATTCCCGTCCCGATCCCTTGGCCGCCCTGCTGGCCGACCGGGGAGCCGAAGGCGCCATTCAGGCTTCGGCCCAGTTGGACCTCACCCGGCCGGAAGAGGCCCTGCGCGCCGATATCAGGGACAGCTACCGCTCGCTGACCAATTGGGGCAGCCGCAATCTTCGCCTGGCCTTCATCAATGCCGAGAACCCCGACCGCGCCCAGTTCGACCTCTTCCCCGATTTCCATGCCCGCATCGCTGGCGGCAGGCGGCGAGGCGAGGATTACTGGGCCATCTATTGGAACGAGATCAAAGCCGGGCAGGCGGAAATGGCGCTGGGATTCTTGGAAGACGGCACATTGGTGGCCGGGTCCATCGTGGTCTGGGCGGGCGTCACCGCCTATTACGCCTCGGGCGTCTACGACCGCGACCAGTTCGACAAGCCGCTCGGCCACTGGCCCTTGTGGACCGCCATCCTGCGCGCCAAGGAAACAGGGCTGGAACGCTTCGACTTAGGGGAAATCCCGGCCCGCGGTCATGCCGATGACAAGGAAATCTCCATCGCCTTCTTCAAGCGCGGCTTCACCTCGGGACGCAATTTCCGCATCCGGTGGGTACTGGGCGTTTAGTGGGTACTGGGCGTTTAAACGTCAAAGCCCTTTGGCTTCTCGCCCTTCTCCCACTTGGCCCACATGGTGTCCAAGGCCCGTTCCAGCGGCGGGGTGAAGGCCTTGCCATCGAACAGGGGCGAGGCTTGGGTGGCGGCCCACAGGCGCTGGCGCACCTGCTCCAAGGCCTCCCGGTCCTTGGCCAGATGCTGGGCCAGGGCATGATAGCCCCCTTGCGACTCCGCGATCAGTTCATCAAGGCCCAGGGCATGGAGCAGTGATCCCGCCACCCGCGAGGCAAAGGTCCGGCCCGCCCAGGCCACCAGAGGCACACCGGCCCACAAGGCGTCGCTGGCCGTGGTGTGACCGGCGCAGGGCCAGGTGTCGAGGAACAGATCCGCGGCCGACAGGCGCAGCATATGCTCGGCCTGGGGCAGGCGCGGCGCGAAGATCAGCCGCGACGCATCGATGCCCACCGCGCCCATCATGGCGCGCAGGCTGGCCGTGGCCGCCGGGTGGAATTCCACGAACCACAGCACCGCATCGGGTTGGGCCTGCAACACGGCGACCCACACCGCCAGGGTCTCGGCATTGAACTTGAAGCTATTGTTGAACACCGCGATGACGAAGGCATCCTCGGGCAGGCCCCACTTGGCCTTGGGCTCGCGGGTGGCGGCGCGCGCACGCCGCGAATCATTGGGCTGATAGCACAGCGGCAGACGCACCACCTGCTCGGCGTAATCATTCTCGGCGCCCGCTGGGATCACGTAAGGATCGGCGATGATATAGTCCATGCAGGTGCCGCCGAACGTGCCGGGAAAGCCCAGCCACGCCACCTGGATGGGGGCTGGGCGGGCCGCCAGAATGGATGTGCGGGCCCGGCCCGTATGCCCCTTGAGATCGACCAGGATATCGATGCCGTCGGCGGCGATGCGCTTGGCGCAATCGGCCTCGGACAGGGCCGCCAGTTCCACCCAATGGTCGCAGGCGTCACGCAGGCGTGTGCGCACCGCCCCCTTGTCCTCGGGCCCATAGGAATAAGCGAAGATCTCGAATCGCGATCTGTCGTGGCTTTCCAACGCCTCGGCCAGCAGATAGGCGGTGGCGTGATCGTGAAAATCCTCGGACAGATAGCCCAGCCGCAGGCGCGGGCGGCGCGCCTTGGGCTGATGGACCATGGGGGCCACCCGGCTTTCGATGAAGGTGGCGGCCTCGTCGGCATGACGGCGCAGCTCGGCCGGGCTGAAATCATGGACCAGCAGGGTGAAGGGCGGAACCGGCAGGCTTTTGCCTGTGCGCCATGAGGGCAGGGCGGAAATGGCCTCCTTCACCACCGGGAGATTATCCCAGTCGCACAAGACCGCCAGTTCCAGACCGAGATAACCCAAGGCCCCGCCATCGGCGCCGCCGGTCAGGCGCACCACATTGCTATAGGCCAGGGCCGAGCCTTCATGGTCATCCAGGCGCGCCGCCAGACTGGCGATATTGCGCCAGCCGTCCACGAAAGAGTCATCGAGCTCCACCGCACGGCGATAGCAGGCCATGGCATCGGCGGTCCGGCCTTGGCCCAGCAGCACCGTGCCGAGATTGCCGTGAAAGGCCGGCGCCTTGGGGGTGGCGGCAATGGCGCCGCGGATCAGGCGCTCGGCCTCCGTCAGCTGGCCTTTCTGCATGGCCACCAGTCCCGACAGGTGCAAGCCGTCGGGATGAAGCGGCGACAGTTTAAGCAGATTCTTGTATTGCCGGGCCGCCCCGTCCAGATCGCCGGAGAGATGGAGCTTCACTGCGTCTTGCAGGAGCTGGTCCGCCGTCATGTGCTTGCCGCCGCTCAACTGCCGCTCCATTCCCAATAGGTCATAGGTCGAGGATAGGGGGCGGGGCGGGATGCGTCAACGCGTTGCCACCCGTTTAAGCTTTTCTAAACATACGGTTTGGCAAGATTCCCCTGCCTGACGTATGATTCGGCAAAGCTTCGAGCTGGCGATGGGCCGCGCTCAATGAATGTCGGGGGAAACCTAATGTCCCAACCTATCCAGATCGAGTCGCTCAAGATCGGCGAACAGGATGCCTTCGGCTTGGTCGAAGCGGCCATCACCCTGGATCAATCGCGCGGCGACAAGGCCCGCCTGGCCGCCGCGCTGGACCATAATCTCCAGCTCTGGGTCGCCATCCGCACCCTGGTCACCGATACCAATAGCGGTTTGCCCGACGCGGTCAAAACCAACCTGACCCGCCTGTCCGACTTCGTCGCCGACACCACCTTGAAGAAGGGTGTCGATATCAGCGACAACACCATCACCACCCTGGTCAACGTCAATCTGCAAATTTCCGAGGGGCTGCTGGAAAGCGCCAACCGAAGCTGAGCCTTCTTCCTCTCCACGGCGGCGATCTGGCCGCCGCCCAGGCCCGGTGGGGCCGTCCCGCCCAAGGCTGGCTGGATCTGTCCACCGGCATCAATCCCTGGCCCTATCCTCTGCCCGACCTGCCCGCCGAGTGCTGGCGGCGTCTGCCCGATTCCGGGGCGCTCCAGGCCCTGCGGGACGCCTGCACCCGCCGCTGGGCCGTCCCCGTCACGGCGCAGGTGGTGGCGGGAAGCGGCAGCCAGGCCCTGATTCAGGCCCTGCCCCGCATCACGCCCCCCAGCGATGTGGCCATTCTCGGTCCCACCTATGGCGAGCACGCCCGCGCCTGGACCGCCTCCGGCCACCGGGTGCGCGAGGTCCTTGATCTGGACGATGCCGCCCAGGCCGATGTGGTGGTGGTGGTCAATCCCAACAATCCCGACGGACGGATCGTCGCGCCCGACATGCTGGTGAATCTGGCGCACCATCTGGCGGCGCGCGGCGGCTTGCTGGTGGTGGACGAGGCCTTCGGCGACGAGCGCCCCGAATTGTCCCTGACATCGCGCCTTTGCCCCGGCCTGGTGGTCTTGCGGTCCTTCGGCAAGTTCTTCGGCCTGGCGGGCTTGCGCCTAGGCTTCGCCGTGGCCGAGACCGGCATGGCGGCCCGCCTTGGCGATCATCTCGGCCCCTGGCCGGTCTCTGGCCCGGCGCTGGTCATCGGCACCCAGGCGCTGGCGGACGAGGCCTGGACGAAGACCACCATCATCCGCCTCCACGAGGCCGCCTCGCGCCTGGATCAGATCCTTGGTGCGGCGGGATTGGACATCCTGGGCGGAACCTCCCTGTTCCGTCTGGCCCGCCACGATCAGGCCGCCGGGATCTATGAACGCCTGGGCCGCGCCGGAATCTTGGTCCGCGCCTTCGCCCATCGTCCCGATATCCTGCGCTTCGGCCTGCCGGGCAGTGGGACGGAGGAACAGCGGCTGAGCACGGCGCTAAGCGGCTGAACCTCAAATATGAGGCGCGGTGCTGATGTGAGCATTGAGCGAGCGGCCAAGGGCGCGGAGGCGCCCGCTAAGGCAGAGGGCAAAACAAGTGAAGCTAAAGCGTGATGCATATTGAAGGCATCACGCTTTAAGCGGCTGAGCCGCGGCAAAACCATCGCTTCGGACAAGCAAAAGCGGGCCCGATCCTAAGATCGAACCTCGAAACGAACAGCACAACGGGGCCAGCTCCGGCTAAGAGCCAGCCATTTGCCTGAACGAACCGGTGACCGGGACGGCCACCGATCAGATCTCTACCGAACCACCGGACGGAACGGGGGCTGCGGGCGCGGCGGGCGGAGCGCTGGGCGCGGCGGACACCGGGGCGGGCGGAGCCTTCACATCCTCGGCAGGCGCAGTGGAGGCCTTGGAGGAGGATTGTGGCTGATCGATCGCCGTCGGGATGTTGCGCTTGTACTCTTCGACCACATGGCGCGAAGGATACTGCTCGACTTCCTTACCCGTATCGCCGTCACGGACGACCAGCAGAGCCAAACCGGTTCCGCTATCGACCTTGACCACCGGAGAGGTGTAGCGCGGGGGTTCGGAAACGGGCGGCGCTTCCTTGACCTCGGTATTAGCGGTCTGAACAGCATGAGCAGCCGCGTGGGGAGCCTCGACAACCGGAGACCGGAGCGGTGCATCTGATGCAATCGAGGTGGACATTCTGCCCTCCTATCTTAGTGAACTACGACAACCACCTGAACCGGTTTCCGCAAAGGGACTCCGCCCGGCGGCGCCTTCTGGCACAAGCCACAGATTACAAGATTCATCCCCGATGAAGCAATCTGATTCTTGACAGCGGGGCTGCCTTCTGAATCAGTCCGTGGCCCGGCGCGCCAGTCCAGGCGGCGGTGGCGACCTTGTCTCTCCCGAATGATGGGGGCGGCGGTGCAGCAAGATCTTGACCGTGGCACGGGCGAACATCTTGAGGCGGCCCATCTTGTAAGTCTCGGACAGGTCTGGCGTCTTGATGATGCCGAGAAAGAAGCGGGAAATCTCGCCCAGCGTCTGTTCGCGAAGCTTGGCGTCGCATTCACGGCGCAGCAGTTCGGTCACCATGTCCTGGGCGGCATTCATCAGGACCAGCCCGTCGATCTGGGCGTCGATCAGGGCGCACATCTGCTCGAAGAGTGGCCACTCCTGTTGCGTCAGTTCGATGTCGTCAGCGGCACGCCCCATGGCACCCCCCTCTCATTTTCGGGAATCATGGCAGCGAAAAGATAACAAAATCCTAGTGATCAGCGGATCTTTCCGGGCCAACGGTCATCGGGGGAGGGCGCGTCCAGACGGATCGGACCTTCCAGCAAATCGCCACGCCGCAAGGACCCATCCACCGCACGCGGCAATTCATCGACGAATTCCACCCGTGTCGGCACCTCGGCAGGGGCGCGCATCCGGCTGACCCAGCCCTGAAGCTCGCGGGCGAAGGCGGCCTCACCCGCCCGGCCGCCCGACACCACGAAGGCCTTGAGCTCCCCGGCACTCCATTCCACCACGGCGGCCGCGACCACGGCGGGATGGGAAGCCAGCGCCAGTTCCACCTCTTCGGGGCGCACGGGCTCGCCCTTCACCAGGATGGCGCCTTCGGGCAGACAGGGCGGATCGGGCCACAGATAGTGATCGAGATCGCGAAAGCCTGTGCGCCCGGTCAGCAGCCAGCCATTGCTCCGCTTGGCTTGGCCCGCCCCATCGCCCCAATAACCGAGAAAGCTGCCCGGCGCATTGGGCGACACCGCCAGGATGCCACGGTCCCCCGCCCGCAAGGGCCGCCCGCGTTCGTCCACCGCATCGATGGAAAGCCCCGGCGCCGCCCGGCCCGGAGACGGCGGACGTAACTCCATCAGCCCAGCCAGATTGGCCGCCACGGCGCCGCTTTCCAGCACGCCCCAGGCCTCGTTGGCATGAATGCCGAACACCTTGATCACCCGCTCGTGCAGGGCCTCGTCCAGAGGTTCCGGCCCGGTGGAAATGGCCCTCGGCATGGCGTGGGGCCGCGTGGCAGCCGCCTCGGCCAGCGCTCCCAGATGGTGGCCTGGCACATAGGCGGCGCGCACACCGTGGCGGCTCATCAGGTCGAGGGCTTCCGACGGATCGAAGGGACCGGGCCGGGCCACCACGGGCACGCCGTGATGCCAGGCGGGCAGCACGGCGCGGAACAGCGCCTCGGCCCCCATCCAATCGCCCGAGGTCCAGACGACGTCGCCGAACTGGGGAAAGAAAGTGAGGGCCATCTCCACGGCGGGCAAGCCACCGGCCATGGCGCGATGGGCATGAATCACCCCGGCGGGCGTGCCGCAGGCACCCTCGGGATAGAAGATGAAGGCCGGATGGTCGGCAGGCGTCACCAGGGGCGTGAAGGCATCGGAGGCCCGCTCCAATTCCGACCACAGATCCTGCGCCCCCGCCGCGCTGCCCCCCGAAACCAGCACCCGCTCCAAGTCCGGCAGGCGATGGCGGGCCCGGTCCAGGGCGGGAAGCGCCAGAGCATCGACCACCGCCACCCTTGCGCCGCTGTCGGCCAGCCGCCAGCCCAGGGGCCCAGCCCCCAGGGACAAGGGCACGGGCACCAGCACGGCCCCCATCTTGGTGACCGCCAGCAGGGTCACCGCCGCTTCCAATCCGGCGGGCAGCACCATGGCCACCCGGTCGCCGGGCACGACGCCGAAGGCTGCCAGGGCATTGGCCAGCCGGTTGGAAAGCAGGCGTAACATATGGAAGGTATGGCGTTCGATCCCGCCATCGGCGGCTTCGACGATCAGGGCGGTGCGATGCCCGTCCGCGCCCCCCATGGTCTGGCGGTCGCAGACGTCGAAGGCCAGATTGTAGCGTTCCGGGATCTTCCATCGGAAGGTCCGGCAGGCTTCTTCATAGGTGCGGCAGGCGGTCAGCATGGATCGTCCTCAGCCGCCCAGCGGCATCAGTTCCTCGAACCATTGATACGTGCCCACGTCGTCGAACATGACGCCGTCGAAGCCCAGATCCATGATGCCCCCCAGATACTTGCCCAACAGGCCGCGCCACTCGCCGCTGCCCATGTCGGTGATATAGGTGCCTGGCCCTTCGTCCAGGGCATAGAGGAAGGCGGGATTGCCCACCTCCCAGCCCTTCTGCCAGTACCAGCGCCAGTCATAGGCGCGGCCCAAAGGCATTACCGCGATGACCAGGCGGCGCGGCCCCAGCTTCTTGAATTTCAAGCGCGAGATATCGGCCTTGACCAGCAATTCGGCCGACCGGTGCGCCACATCCACCAAGACGATGTCGTAATTGGTCTCGGCGATGGCCTCGACGAACTTGCCCTTGGTGCCGAAGCGGTCCGAGCGCAGCACCGGCAGCCAGTTGCGGGCATTGGCGACGGTCAGGATTTCCTTGGCGTTCTCGAAGGCGGGATGGGCGCGCGGCGTCTCGTCCAGCGGGCCGGTGCCGATCTTGGCGAAGGGCGTGACCCGGTCTCTGATGGCGCCCTTATAGGCGGCGTCGCGGTCGGCGGGCTTGTCGCACATCTCGATGGCCAGGACGTTGCGGCCCTCGCTGCGGATGGCGTCCAGCGCATAGGTCTCGCGCCGCTGGATCTCGGCCCGGGCCTGCTTTTGCTTCAGATCATTGTACTTGCGCAGTTCCTCGGCTGGATCGTTGCTGAAGGGCCCCATCTCCACCGCCACCGGCGGACGGTGGATGCCGCGCTTCTTTTCCGCGTCCAGTTCCAGGTCCAGATCGCGCCGCGCCTTCAGCACCTCGTCCAGCGGCTTGTTGTCGAAGGCATAGGGGCCGCAATACAGGCCATCCATGACGATGCCGTCCAGCACCTTGACCAGCGGCCGGAACACCGAGCGCAAGGGTAGGCGCTTCATGAAATTGGTGCCGGTGGGATCGTGCAGGTCGTCCCAGTCCATCTCCTGCTCGCCCTTGACCAGCAGTTCCGAGCCGCCACGCATCAGGACCTGGAAGGCGGGGTTGCGCTTCTTGGCATAGGTGCCCAGTTCGATGACCACATCGCGGCTCTGCTCGCGGAAATTGGGGATCATGCTGGGCGGCGGCGGCACGAAGTCGCGGGGCGGCTCCACGGCCAAGGCGGATGGCCCGGCGCAGAGCAGCACCATCACGGCGATCAGACGTTTCATCATGCCAGCAACTCCCCCACATACCTGGCGATGGCTAGGCAGGATGTCAGACCCGGGCTCTCAATGCCATAGAGCGCAGCAACACCGGGCACCCCCGTCTGGGCCGGGCCGTGAATCAGGAAATCGGCCGCCGCCTCACCCTCGGCGGTGATCTTGGGGCGGATTCCGGCATAGGCGGGCTCCAGCGCGCCCTCGGCCAGACCCGGCCAATAGCGGCGGATGGCGGCGTAAAACGAGTCTCCCCGCCTCGGATCGACGCGGTAATCCTCTGCATTCACCCATTCCACATCGGGGCCGAAGCGTCCACGTCCGCCCAGATCCAGGGTGAAGTGCACCCCCAATCCGGCAGCCACCGGCACGGGATAGACCAGCCGCTTGAACGGCGTGCGCCCCGAAAGCGTGAAGTAATTGCCCTTGCACAAATAAGCGGGCGGCACATGGGCCAGCCCCAAGGCAGCGCCCAGGCGCGGAGACGACAGCCCGGCTGCCAGCACCACGTTGCGGGCCAGCAGGGCCATGGGCTCTGGCCCGCCCACATCCAGCCGCATGCCCTCTTCGGTGACCTTGCCGCCGATCACCGGAGACTTCAACGCCAGGGCGCCGCCCGCCGCCTCCACCTCGCCCAGCAGCGACAGCATCAGCCCATGGGTGTCGATGATGCCGGTGGCGGGCGACAGCAGGGCCGCCACGCAGTGGAGATCAGGCTCCATCTCGCGGGCCTGGGCAGCCGTGATGCGGACCAGACCCTCCACCCCGTTGACCCGGCCCTTCTCCAAGATGGAGTCCAGTTGCGCCGCCTCGGCCGCGTCGGTGGCGACGATCAGCTTGCCGGTCATCTGGTGGGAAACGCCCCGGCTGGCGGCGTAATCCCTCAGCATGCGGTTGCCGGATGCGCAAAGCCGCGCCCGCAGGCTGCCCGCCGGATAATACATCCCGGCATGGATCACCTCGGAATTGCGTGATGAGACCCCTGAGCCGATAGCGCCTTCGGCTTCCAGCACGATCACTTCGCGCCCGGCAAGGCCCAAGGCACGGGCCACGGCCAGCCCGACCACCCCGGCTCCGATCACCACGCAATCGACCCGCTCGGCGGGGCTTTGTGTCAACACCTTGTTCTTCCTCGTGAAGGACACATCTAGATGTCGCGGAGAATAGCATCGGAGGGTCAAGGGTTAAAGGCGCATCGCCGTTGCGCCGCCCCCCTGGCCCGGCTAGACTCCGTTGCAACGCACCATGACCGGATCCCGCCCCGTGACCGTCAATACCGCCTTCTCCGTCTGCCCCCATGACTGCCCCAGCGCCTGTCCGCTGGTGGTGGAAATCCCCGAGCCGGGCCGCATCGGCCGGGTGCATGGCGGCGACATGGCCTATACCGAGGGCGTGATCTGCGCCAAGGTGGCGCGCTATGCCGAGCGGGTCCATCACCCCGAGCGCCTGACCACGCCCCTGAAACGCGTCGGGCCCAAGGGCGAGGGCCGCTTCGCCCCCATCTCCTGGGACGAGGCCTTGGACGAGATCGCGGCGCGCTTCAAACAGGCCGCCAACAGCCTAGGGCCGCAAACGGTCTGGCCCTATTTCTATGCCGGAACCATGGGCCATGTGCAGCAATCGGCCATCAACCGCCTGCGCCGCATCATGGGCTATTCGGAACAGGCCAAGACCATCTGCTCGACCGCGGCCGGCACTGGCTGGATGGCGGGAACCGGCGCCAAATGGGGCGTCGACCCGCGCGAAATTCCTGAAAGCGACCTGATCGTCATCTGGGGCGCCAATCCGGCCGCCACCCAGGTGCATCTCATGGGGCTGATCAGTCAGGCGCGCAAAGCGCGGGGCGCAAAGCTGGTGGTGGTCGATCCCTACCGCACCCCCACCGCCGAGAAGGCCGACCAGCATCTCAGCCTGCGTCCCGGCACCGACGGCGCCCTGGCTTGCGCCATGATGCATGTGATGTTCAGAGACGGATTGGCCGACCGCGCCTATATGGCCCGCTACACCGACTGCCCCGAGCGGCTGGAGCGTCACCTGGAAAGCCGCACGCCCCAATGGGCCGCCGCCATCACCGGCCTGTCGGCAGACGAGATCGAGGCCTTCGCGCGGCTTTACGGATCGACCAAGCGCTCCTATTTGCGGTCGGGCTATGGCTATTCGCGCTCGCGCAATGGTTCGGTCAATCTGCACGCCGTCAGCTGCCTGCCCGCCGTTTCCGGTGCGTGGCAGTATAAAGGCGGCGGCGCGGTCCAGAGCATGGGCGGCGTCTTCGACCTCAAACGCAGCTTGCTCGACGGCCTCGATGTGCCCGCGCCCAAGGTCCGCATTCTGGATATGAGCCGCATCGGCCCGGTGCTGACCCATGACCCCAGGGATCTGGCGGGCGGCCCGCCTGTGACCGCCATGCTAGTCCAGAACTCCAATCCGGCGGATGTGGCCCCCGACAGTACTCTGGTGCGCCAGGGGCTGGCCCGCGACGACCTGTTCCTGGCCGTGCACGAGCAGTTCATGACCGAGACGGCGCGCTTCGCCGACATCGTGCTGCCCGCCACTACCAGCATGGAACACGCCGATCTTTACACCAGCTACGGCCACACCTTCCTGCAGGTGGCCAAGCCGGTGATTGCGCCGGTGGGCGAGAGCCGCGCCAATCACCGGATGATCGCCGATCTGGCCTTGCGCTTAGGCGCAATCCATCCCGGTTTCGAGATGGACGCGTGGGAGATGATCGATCAGGTACTGGTGGCCTCGGACCTGCCGGGCGCCGACGAGTTGCATGTTCTGGGCGGTCTCGACTGCGCCAAAGTGTTCGAGGATGCCCATTTCCTGTCGGGCTTCGGCCACGAGGATGGGCGCTTCCGCTTCGCCCCCGAATGGGGCATGGAGGGACTGCCCGAACTGCCCGATCATCTGGCCGTCACCGATGAGGCGGACGAGGCCCATCCCTTCCGCCTGATCACGCCGCCGTCGCGGCATTTCCTCAATACCAGCTTCACCGAGATGCCCACCTCGCGGACCCAGGCCGGGCGGCCCACCGCCCTGGTCCATACGGGTGACTGCGCCGCATTGGGGCTGGCCGAGGGTGATCTGGTGGCCATCGGCAATGCCAAGGCCGAGATCATCGTGCACGTGAAGCCGACCAGCGGCATCGCGCGTGGCGTGGTGGCGGTGGAAGGCATCTGGCCCAGTGAATTCTTCGCGGGCGGCAAGGGCGTCAATCACCTCACCAGCGCCGAACCCGCCCTGCCCGGCGGCGGCGCCGTCTTTCACGACACCAAGGTCTGGCTGAAACAGGTGGAACCGTCATGAAAAAGGCCCATGTCATCGTCGTCGGCAATGAGAAGGGCGGCACAGGCAAGTCCACCATCTCCATGCATCTGATCGTCAGCCTGCTGGACAAGGGATTGTCGGTGGGCAGCATCGATATCGACGCCCGCCAGGCCACCCTGTCGCGCTATATCGGCAACCGTGCCGCCCGCCAGGACAGGGCCGAGTTGAACCTGCCGATCCCTGAGCACATCCCCATTCCGCCCAGCGGCGACGCCCAGGCCGATTGCGCCCGGCTGGACGAGGTATTCAAGGACTTTGCCGCCCGCCACGACGTGGTGGTGATCGACACGCCCGGTTCCGACCACCCCATGTCACGCCTGGGCCATTCCTTCGCCGACACTCTGGTGACGCCCCTGAACGATTCCCTGGTGGATCTGGACGTTCTGGCCCTGGTGGAGCCCGGCACCATGAAGATCCGCCGCCCCAGCCATTATGCCGAAATGGTTTGGGAGACCAAGAAGACCCGCGCCATGCGGGGCGAGAAGGCGGTGGTGGACTGGATCGTGCTGAGAAACCGCCTGTCCAATCTGGACGCGCGCAACAAGCGCGACATGGAAAAGCTGCTGGCCGAATTGTCCAAGCGCGTTGGTTTCCGCGTCATTCCCGGCCTGGGCGAGCGGGTGATCTACCGCTCCATGTTCCTGGAAGGCCTGACCCTGGTCGATCTGAAGAAGAAGCCGCTCGGCTTCGACTTCAACATGAGCCATGTAGCGGCGCGCCAGGAGTTGCGCACCCTGGTGGACGCCATCGGATTGGGGCTGCCCGCTACCGCTTAAGCGCCAGGAGCAGAACACCGCTGGCGATCAGGGCGATGCCGCTCCAATCGCGAAGCGAGGGGCGCTCGCCCAGGAACAGGACGGCGAAGAGGGCCACCAGCACCACGCTCAGCTTGTCGATGGGCGCGACCTTCGAGGCCTCGCCCAGTTTCAGCGCGCGGAAATAGCACACCCAGGACGCCCCCGTCGCCAGGGCCGACAGGGTGATGAAGCTCCAGGCCTGGGGCGCGATCAGGGTGGGATCGCTCCATTTGCCCGTAGCAGCCACGAACAGGGCCAGCACCACCAGGATCACCCCGGTGCGCAGCAAGGTCGCCATGTCGGACTCGATGCCAGCGCTCAGACCGGCCTTGGCGAATATGGCCGTCATGGCGGCAAAGACCGCCGATAACAGCGCCCAGCCAAGCCATGGCGATACCGAGCCCATCCGCGACCTCATGGGGTTGCCGTCAAAGCCCCATCATAGCCTGAAAGGCCCGGCCTCTCCCACGGCTCAATGAGGCTTGACCGTCACTGCCCCCTTGGGATGCTGAATGATCACGCCATACCAGCCCAGCCCCTCATAGGTCTCGTAGCCCGGAGTCAGGCTATACCCGGTCACCGTGCCGTGGTCGTCCACATAGGACCCAACCGGCCCCGATCTGGTGTCCAGCGGCAGCGTCTCGGTCAGCACGCCCACCCCGTCCGAGGAGGCGATCACCCGATGGTCCTGATCCAGCAGCAGACATCGCGTCCCTGCCTTCTCCTCCTCGCGCAGGCGCACGCCCTTGACCACCGTCTCGGCCTGGGCCTGCCAATCGAAGAAGATCCCCAGCGCGCCGATCACCCGGCCGTTATTGTCGCCGCCTTCGCGGATGGCGGCGCTGTAGGTGGCCACCTGGGCACCCTCCAATTGGGAATTGGTGGAAATATCGGCCACCGCGTATTCCCCACCGTCACGGGTGGCCATGGCGTCCCTGAACCACGACTCGCCCGCCACACTGGACCCGATGGCGCGGGGATAGCGGTTGGGACGGCCCGAAGCCACCACCCGGCCCTCGGCATCGGCGATCCACAGATCGAGATAGACCGTATAGGAATCGAGAATGACGCCCAGGCGCTTGCAGGCGAAATTGGCCGCCTCGGCCGAGTCCCCCGCCAGACAGTCCACCACGGCGGAATCGGTGGCCCACCAGCGCACATCGCAGGAACGCTCATAGAGGTTGCGGTCGATGATCTCGATCATGTTGAGCGCCAGATCGGCCAGACGCGAGCCGCGCAATTGCTTGACCATCACCTGGCCGAGATTCATCAGGTCGTTGATGGAAGACGATAGCTCACCTTCCAGCGACTGGGTGATGGTGTTGATATTGTCCGAAACGTTCTTCACCTCGTTGGCGACCACGGCGAAGCCGCGCCCCAACTCTCCCGCCCGCGCGGCCTCGATCAAGGCGTTCAGCGACAGGATGCGGGTGGTGCCCGTCACCTTCTTGATCTCGCTGATCTTGTCATTGGCAACCGTGTGTACCGCCTGGGTCAGTTCCAGGATCTGCTCGGGCTCGGCCATGATTCCTCCACAATTGCCTAAATTTTTATCACTTGCTCTATCGCGCTTCTTTTTTAGGCACTTGCCGCAGGGAATACCAACAAAAAATGCCCCGCCAAGGGCGGGGCATCAGCAACCATACTTATGTCCGAGATAAACTAGTCCTCGCGGTGCGTCCGCTCCAGACGCTCATGGCGCTCCTGCGCCTCGATGGACAGGGTGGCGATGGGCCGCGCCTCCAACCGGCGGATGCTGATGGGCTCGCCCGTTTCCTCGCAATAGCCGTAGGAACCGTCGGCGACGCGACCGATGGCGGCGTCGATCTTGGAGATCAGCTTGCGCTCGCGATCACGGGTCCGCAATTCAAGGGCGCGGTCGGCCTCGGCCGAGGCGCGGTCGGCGATATCGGGCTCCTGCATCCCGCCTTCCTGGAGATGCTGCAACGTCTCGTCGGATTCCCGCAGGAGCTCCGCCCGCCACCGCAGCAGCTTCTGGCGGAAATACTCCCTCATGGTGTCGTTCATGAAGGGCTCGTCCTCGGACGGAATATAGTCCGGCGGCAACATGACGGTCATACGATCCCTCGAATTCCTGATCGGGGTTCAAGTCGCAGCGCAATATATGGATAGGGGCGCACCCTCGCAAGGGCCGTCTTGCATCGGACAGCCCCGCCGAAGAGTAAATTTGCATGAGAACAGGAAATTCAGCCGCGCGGCGACAGTTTGGCCAGTTCGACTTCGACGCGAAGTTCGATTTCGTCAAGGATGGCGGCAAGACGGGGATCGGCGCAGTTCTCGCGCCGGGTCCGCACGTTCTGGGCCAGACTCACCATGCGGTTGGCGGGAATTTCGCCCATCAGCAGGCCGTGGCGCAGTTCTTCCAGACCGTCCAGCAATTCCTCGCCCCGGCGCACCAGACGGCGCCGGGCCTCGCGCTCGACGGAATTATCCACCTGCTGCACCACCAGAAGGGCATCGATGCCGGCCATGCCCATGGGGGCCTCGACGGCATGCGCCTCCTCCATCGAATCCATGGATTCGATGAGAGCTTTTTTGAACCCGCCCTTGGCGCCTGCACTTTCGGACTTCTTGGTACCGGAGACGGCACCCTTGGAGCCCACGCCTGAAATTTTCATGCCTTGACTCTACCCGGTTGGACCGGAACGCGACAGGCGTATTTCGCCAGAGCCTGCGCCTTCGGTCAACTGGGCAGGTTTTGCCGGGCAAGAACGCCCTTCGCACCCGGCGAAAACAGCCCTTCCGCCTCAGGAAAACATGACATCGCACTGTTTTTATTGAACTTTTTCTTTGGCACAGGTTTCGCAAGGACTGGCCTGCAAGACCCATGACCCGTTCGTTTGGGAAGAAACCGCCATGAAGCCCTTTGCCCGCCGAGCCCTTTTCGCCGCCGAACCGATCCGCGCTCTGCTGCTGGCCGCCTCTCTGCTGGCTGCGACGCTGGGCCTGATGCCCGCCGACGCCTTCGGAGCGTCGCGCATCAAGGACATCGCCGATTTCGAAGGGGTCCGCGACAATATGCTGGTGGGCTACGGCCTGGTGGTCGGTCTCAACGGCACGGGCGACTCGCTCACCAACGCGCCGTTCACCAAGGAAAGCCTGACCGGCATGCTGGAGCGTCTGGGCGTCAATATCCGCGACAAGACCGGCGCCATCACCTCGGTCAGCCCCAAGAACGTGGCCGCCGTCATGGTCACCGCCGTCCTGCCGCCCTTCGCCCGCCAGGGCACCCGCATCGACACCAATGTCTCGGCCATGGGCGATGCCAAGGATCTGCGCGGCGGTACCCTTCTGGTCACCCCGCTGATCGGCGCCGATGGCGAGGTCTATGCCGTGGGTCAGGGCCAGGTGGCCACCGGCGGCTTCACCGCCTCGGGCGCCTCGGGCTCTTCCGTCACCAAGGGCGTGCCCACTGCGGGCCGCATCGCCAACGGGGCCATCGTCGAGCGTGAATTGCCCTTCGAGATGTCGCATCTTGAATCGGTCAAGGTATCGCTCCGCAATCCCGACTTCACCACGTCGCGCCGCATCGCCCAGGCGGTCAATTCCTTCCTGGGCGGCGACATGGCGCGGCCCGTGGACCCCGGCACGGTGCAGATCACCGTTCCCCCAGGCTATCGTGGCAATGTGGTCGGCCTGCTGACCGATGTGGAGCAACTGCGCGTCGAGCCCGACCAGATGGCCCGTGTTGTCATCGACGAGGTCTCGGGCACCATCGTCATGGGCGAGAATGTGCGCATCAGCACCGTCGCCATCGCCCAGGGCCAGCTCACCATCCGCATCACCGAGACGCCGCAGGTGTCGCAGCCTTCGCCCTTCTCCGACGCGGGCACCACCACCACCGTGCAGCGCACCGACATCCAGGTGGACGAGGGCGCGGGCAACAAGCTGGCCGTGGTTCCCCACAAGGTCACCTTGCAGGAACTGGTCGAGGGCCTGAACAGCCTTGGCATCGGCCCGCGCGATCTGATCGTCATCCTTCAGGCCATCAAGGCGGCGGGTGCGCTGCAGGCCGAGCTGGAGGTGCTGTGATGAGCCTTCTTCCCTCCATGGCCGCCACGCCTTACACCGATAACGGCATGCCCGGCATGAAGATGCCCATGGCCAGCACCAAGGACACCGCCAAGGCCGCCAAAGCGGGCCGCCAGTTCGAGGCCATGTTCATGAGCCAGATGATCACCCATATGTTCGAGGGCATCAAAGCCGACGGAATCTTCGGCGGCGGCAACGGCGAGGAGATGTTCCGGTCCCTGCTGGTCGATGAATACGGCAAAATGGTCGCCAACAAAGGCAATGGCATCGGGATCGGCGCCGCCGTCCAGAAAATGCTGCTGAGCCATCAGGAGGTGCAGTGACATGACCGACGATCTCGATTTCCACGACCACGAGCTTCTGGACGACGATGAACTCGCCCGCGCTCAGGCCGAGGCCGAACTGTTCTGGTATGACGACCTGCTGTTCGCCTGCTCCAATCTGTGCGACCTGCTCGACATCGAGAACGAAGCCCTGCTGACCCACGACCCGGAGACGGTGCGCCTGCTGGCCGACAACAAGGCCTCCCTGGCCCGGCTTTACGAACAGTCGGTTCAGCCCCTGATGGACGAGCCCGACCTGGCCGCCCTGCTGGACGAAGACCGCCGCGAGATGCTGGTGGCCGTGGGCACCCGGCTGAACGAACTGGTCGAGACCAATGCCCGACGCCTCAAGGCCGAGATGGAAGCCTATCAGCGGGTGATGGACATCATGGTCGACGCCGCCAAAAAGAACGTCATCAGCACCACCGCCTATGGCAAGGCTGGCATCTTCGACGCCAATGCCGGGCCCGGCGGATCGCTGTCTTTCAACAAAGCTCTGTAACGCCGGATAAGGCGGGGAAGAGAAATCATGTCCCTTACCCTCGGACTCAATACGGCGGTTTCCGGCCTTCTGACCAATCAGAAGGGCCTGGACGTCATTTCCCAGAACGTGGTCAACGTCAACACGAAGGGATATGTCCGCAAGCAGATGACCCCGGAGTCGCGGGTGGTCGCGGGTGTGGGCGCAGGCGTCCAGCAGGGCGCGCTGACCCGCAATGTGGACGAAGGCTTGATGCGCGACATCCGGCGCCAGACCTCGACCCAGGGCGCGCTGGACGTCACCCAGACCTACTATCCCCGCCTGGAGGACATGTTCGGCACGGTGGGCAGCTCCACCTCCATCTCGCACCAGATCGAAACCCTGCAGGCGTCCTTCGAGACCCTGGCCACCCAGGTCAATACCCCCGCCTTCCAGTCCGCCACGGTCCAGACCGCCAAGGACATGACGGACAAGTTCAACGAGATGACCTCCCAGATGCAGAATCTGCGTCTGGAAGCCGACCGCGCGCTGCACGACACGACGGGGCTGATCAACAACCAGCTCTCCGACATCTTCGATCTCAATCAGAAGATCGTGCGCAACAACGCCATCGGCGGCGATATCGGCGATTTGCAGGACAAGCGCGACACCGCCCTGACCGCCCTTTCCAAATACATGGACATCCAGTATTTCGAGCGCGGCGACGGCGCCATGGGCGTCTACACCAAGAGCGGCAAGACCCTAGTGGACAAGGGCCCCGCCGTCATGAGCCATGTGGCCACCACCATCACCGATTCCTGGATGACCGCGGCTGGCGGCAATTTCAACAAGTTGACGCTCAGCACCAGCGACGCGCCTGACATCAATGCCGATATCAATGACGGCGAGGTCCGCGCCCTGCTTGATATCCGCGACACCATCGTTCCCAATCTCCAGGCCCAGATCGACGAAGTGGCGTCCAAGCTGAAGGATGCCGTCAATCAGGTCCACAACCGCGGAACCATCTTCCCCACCCAGAACTCCAAGATGGTGGGCACCCGCCAGCTGCAGAACCCCAACAACACGGCTCTGAACGGTTCGAACCCGCAGCACATCTGGTATACGGGCAATGACGACACCACCATCGCCATGTTCGACTCCAGCGGCAACCAGATCGCCTCGACCACACTGCGCACCATCATGAGCAGCACCAGCTATACCGACGCCGCGGGCGCGGCCACGGCGCTGGACATGTCAGACAGCGCCACCACGTTGGGCGTCAAGATGACCGACGTCGCCGCCAAGATCCAAAGCTGGATGCGGCAGCAAAGCTATCAGGGCAACATCATGACCGCGGCCAGCGCCTCGGTGGATACCGGCACCATGGTCATCGATAGCGGCGATCCGAGCGTGACCCTGGCCTTCCGCGACCAGACGGCCACCGCCAACGGCTCAAGCACCACCGACGCCCGCATCAATTTCGACGTGGACGGCGACAACAAGGCCGACAAGCAGGTGGCGGGTTTTTCCAACTTCTTCGGTCTCAACGACTTCTTCACCGCCAAGGTTCCCGATTCCATCCAGGACTCGGATGTGGTCGCCAAGGACTTCACCTTGGGCGCGGCCCGCAGCTTCACCCTGTCCGACCCCACCGGCACGATCGGCAACACCATCAGCATGGCGGCGGGCTCGTCCTTGTACGACATCGCCGCCAAGATCAACACCCAGACCCAGACCAACGAATCCGCCATCCTGTCCTCGTCTTCGCTGACCACGACCAGCACCTCCTCCATCAGCATCACCGATGCCAACGGCACCATCGCCCAGGTCACCTTCGGTGCGGCGACCATGACGCTGAAGGATATCGCCGACGCCATCAACGCCAAGGGTTCCTCGGCCCAGGCGAAGGCCGTGCAGATCGGTCCGAACGCCTATGGGCTGCGTATCTGGGACAATCGCGGCGTGCCGCTGAATATCGAAGTCAATGGCGGCGCCATCGGCGTCTCGAACCTCAAATCCTATCTGGGCATGCAGCCCTCGCAGATGGTCGAGGCCTCGGTCATTCCCGAAGGGTCCGGCTATCGCCTGCGCATCCGTCAGACTTCGGACCGGGAACTGTATCTGGGGGCCACCCCCGACACCCTGACCCCGGCTGGCAGCTTCATCACCGAACTCAAGATGCACACCGCATCGAGCCGCAAGGCGGGCACCACCCAGGTCCGTGAGGATATTCAGGGTTCGCCCGCCAAGGTCAGCCGCGGCGCCATGCAGTACAACAGCGATCTGGGCAAGTACTACCTGTCCGAGGGCGACAACACCACCGCCCTGGCGCTGGGCGCCGCCATGTCGACCAAGACGAACATGGCCACGGCGGGCAGCCTTTATGCCGGCAGCTACAACTTCGCCGAACATGCCGCCGCCTCCATCGCCCAGGTCTCCACCGACGCGGCCCATTCCAAGGACCGCCAGGATTACCAGACCACACTGGGCCAGGCGCTCGACAAGCAATACGCTTCGACCAGCGGCGTGAACCTGGACGAAGAAGTCGCCAATATGATCAACTTCCAGCAGGCCTATTCCGCGTCGGCCAAGGTCATCTCGACGCTGCAGGAAATGCTGGATGTCCTCGTCAATATCGTGAAGTAAGGGAGGCCGGTCATGACACGCATCGGCACGCTCGGCGCCAATACCGCCTTCGTCAACCGCATCTTGGACATCCAGACCCGGGTCCAGACCGAGCAGGTCCAGGTGACCAGCGGCCTGAAAGCGCAGTCCTACGACGGCATCGCGTCGGGCACCAACACGGTCATCAACTTCCAGAACGAACAGGCCATCGCCCAGCGCTTCATCGACAACAACAATGTGTGGAACACCAAGCTGGAAGCGGCGACCACCGCCATCGCCGGGGTCAAGAAGACTCTGACCATCTTCCGCGACTCGCTGCAATCCTTCCGCCAGAACAATCCCAAGAACGAACAGAACATCAAATCCATCCAGAACACCGCCTTCCAGACCCTGCAAAGCATCGCCGCCGACCTGGGCACCAATGTCAATGGCCAGTACCTGTTCTCGGGCGGCCGCGTCTCGGACGTGCCGATTCAGTTGCCTGCCGGTAGCCTCACCGAGTTCCAGAGCCTGTACGACGGCTCCATCAACACGGTATCGACCACCCGCAACGCCAATCTCCAAGAGGTTTCCATCTCCAAGCTGGAAGCCACGGCCATGAGCTTCAACGGCACCAACGGCGTGATCACCCCGGCCAAGGCCGATGCGTTCAAGAACGTCTATGCCGGATCGCGTATCACGGTGTCGGAAAGCACGGCCCAGCCCCCCAATAACGGCGACTTCACCGTCAAGTCCAAGGCCATGTGCAACATCGCCGGGACCCCGCTGGCCGAAGGCAACAGCACCACCAACGTCATCAGCTTCGGCACCACTCCCACCAATATCCTCGATACCGCCACGGGCCAGTTGAACTTCACCTTCGCCCCCGACGGCACCATGAACATGTCCGCCAACACGGCGGGGTCCCTGTCCGCCATGACGGTCGGGTCCAAGTTCACCATCTCGCCGCAACTGGCGGGCGGCTCGGCCACCACGGGCTATGAGGGGGCCTACGAGGTCGTCAGCAACAAGAACGGCGTGGTCAATTTCAAGACCAGTTACGACGTCGCCAAGGATGAATCCGTGGCCTCGACCGCCCTGACCTTCGGCGTGAACGGCGCCGCCCAGGCCAATCCGGCCACGGCGGGCACGCTGAACTTCACCTCCACCAGTTCCGCCGTCACCGGCAAGACCACCGTGACCCTGAATGCCGCCACCGGCGCCACCATCGATTTCGCCGCCATCAATGTGGGCGACCAGCTGACCCTGGGCGGCACGTCGGGCCATAACGGCACATTCACGGTGACCGCGGCCACCGCCACCTCGGTATCCTTCGAGATCAACCCCGAAGGGGCGCGGGTCTCCCAGCTTCTGCCGCAGACCGGACGCACCGACGTCAAGATGTCCTTCCTCGACGCCAATCTCGGTGCGACGGTCACCCGCGACAGCACCAACTTCACCTCGCTGAGCTTCAGCCCCACCGGCACCGCGGGCGAGCGCATCACCTCGACCGATCCCAACGGCTTCAAGGACCAGGGTGGCAATCCCTATCCGCCCATCGACACCATCATCACCACAAGCAGCACGACCGGCGTCAATGACGGCGTCTACAAGGTGGTGGCCAATAACGGCAATTACATCGAGATCGCCAGCGTCGGCCTCACCAACGAGAGCCTGTCGACCAAGACCAAGATCGATTCCAGCACCTGGTACAAGGGCGATACCTTGCAGTTGCAGCATCGTGTGGATATCGACCGGACCGTGGATGTGGGCATCTATGCCTCAGACCCGGCCTTCGAGAAGGGCATCCGCGCGCTGTCCCTGATCGCCCAGGGCCAGTTCGGCACGGCGGGCGGGCTTGACTCCCACCAGGAGCGCATCAGCCAGGCCCTGTATCTGGTCAATGACGCGCTGGAATCGCCCGCCGCCGGAACACCGCCCTTTGGCAAGGAAAAGACCGGCGACGTAAAATCGGTGGCCAGCCTTCTCGACGGCACCCGCAAGACCATCTCGCTCAAGAACGAGAAGCACACCCAGTTCATCGGCTTCCTCAGCAAGCGGGTGGCCGATATCGCCCAGGTGGACAAGACCGAGATCGCCACCAAGATGCTGTCCGACCAGACGGCCCTTGAGGGCAGCTACCAGATTCTGGCCCAGCTCAAGAACCTGTCGCTGCTGAACTACATGAAGTAGGGTCGGTCGGGCGGCGTTCGACCCGCCCCCCTCCCCGACACAGAAAAACCCCCGCCGGTTTCCCGGCGGGGGTTTCGCATTCGGACCTGATGCGGCTCGGATTAGACCGAGTAGTACATCTGGAACTCGACCGGATGCGGGGTGTGCTCGAAGCGGTAGACTTCTTCGTACTTGAGATCGATGTAGCTCTCGATGAATTCCTTCGAGAACACGTCGCCCTTGCACAGGAAGTCGCTGTTGGCCCGCAGGGACTCGAGAGCCTCGCGCAAGCTGCCACACACGGTCGGAACCAGCTTCAGTTCCTCGGGGGGCAGGTCGTACAGGTTCTTGTCCATGGGATCGCCGGGGTGGATCTTGTTGGCGATACCGTCGAGACCGGCCATCAGCATGGCCGAGAAGGCCAGGTAGGGGTTCGCGCCGGGGTCGGGGAAACGAACTTCCACGCGCTTGCCCTTCGGCGAGGCCGAGTAGGGGATACGGCAGGAGGCCGAACGGTTGCGGGCCGAGTAGGCCAGCAGAACCGGGGCTTCGAAGCCGGGGATCAGGCGCTTGTAGCTGTTGGTCAGCGGGTTGGTGAAGGCGTTGATGGCCTTGGCATGCTTGATGATGCCGCCGATGTAGTACAGAGCGGTGTCCGAGAGATCGGCATAGCCCGAACCGGCGAACAGAGGCTTGCCAGCCTTCCAGATGGACTGGTGGACATGCATGCCCGAGCCGTTGTCGCCATAGATGGGCTTGGGCATGAAGGTCGCGGTCTTGCCATAGGAGGCGGCGACGTTGTGGACCACATACTTGTAGATCTGGATCCAGTCGGCGGCCTGAACCAGGCTGCCGAACTTGATGCCCAGTTCGTGCTGCGACGAGGCCACTTCGTGGTGGTGCTTCTCGATGGGCAGGCCCATCTCACCCATCACGGTCAGCATCTCGGCGCGCATGTCGACGTGACCGTCAACCGGCGGAACCGGGAAGTAGCCGCCCTTGACACCCGGGCGGTGGCCCAGATTGCCCTCGGCGAAGTCGCGGCCCTGGGCCTCGACGCCGTCTTCCGAGCGCAGCTCGTAATAGCCCTTGTTCATGCCGAGTTCGTACTTGACGTCATCGAACACGAAGAATTCGGCCTCGGGGCCGAAATAGGTGGCGTCGCCCACGCCCGAGGACTTCACATAAGCCTCGGCGCGCTTGGCGATGGAGCGCGGATCGCGGTCATAGAGCTGGCCGGTGGCGGGCTCGACGATGTCGCAGTTGATGATCAGCTGGGACTGAGCCGCGAAGGGGTCCATGACGGCCGACGAAGCGTCGGGCTTCAGGATCATGTCGGACTCGTTGATGCTCTTCCAGCCGGCGATCGACGAACCGTCGAACATGATGCCTTCGTTCAGCATGTCGGCGTCCACGGTGGACACATGCTGAGCGGTGTGCTGCCACTTGCCGCGCGGATCGGTGAAGCGGAAATCGACGTACTTCACGTCGTTTTCCTTGATCAGTTCGAGGACCTTCTTGACGTCGTCGGACATGGTCACATTCCTGAGAGTTGAGAGTTGAACACGCAAACCCGCCCCGCGGCCTGTTCAAGGGCCTCGAACCGGGCGAAAATCAGATGGCGTCGCTGCCGCGCTCGCCGGTACGGATGCGGATGGCTTCTTCCACCGTGGAGATGAAAATCTTGCCGTCGCCGATGCGCCCCGTATGGGCGGCCTGCTGGATGGCCTCGACGGCACGCTCCACCAGATTATCCTCGATGACCAGTTCGATTTTCACCTTGGGCAGGAAGTCCACCACATACTCGGCGCCGCGATAGAGCTCGGTATGCCCCTTCTGCCGGCCGAAACCCTTCGCTTCGGTAACGGTAAGGCCCTGCAGACCAACTTCGTGAAGGGCTTCCTTCACCTCGTCCAGCTTGAAGGGCTTGATGATGGCTTCGATCTTCTTCATGAACCCGCCGTCTTTCGCATTGGCGTTGAGAACCCGCGTCAAAACGCGCGACTCATTTAGCACGCATTGTGCCAGTTCGGCCACCGGGAAAAGCGCAAAAACCCAAGGAATCTCGGGGAAATGATGCTTCATTTTCGGGCATTTACGCCTAATTCATGGGCAGCCTACATTCTCTTCACCGCCGGGCTGCTTCCGCGATACCCTATGGACTCCCGATTCCGCCTCCGGAGTGCCCCCTTGAAGCCCGCCAACACCATCTTGTCGTCCTTCGGCACCACCATCTTCGAGACCATGTCGCGTCTGGCCCAGGCCCATGGCGCGGTCAATCTGGGCCAGGGTTTCCCCGAGGGACTGGAACCCGCCGACGTCGTGGCCAAGGCGTCCGAGGCGCTTGTCAGCGGCCCCAACCAATATCCCTCCATGATGGGCACCCCCGATCTGCGCCAGGCCATCGCCCGCCACGAGGCCCGCTTTTACGGCGTGGAGTTGGACCCCATGGCCGAGGTGATGGTGACCTCCGGCGCCACCGAGGCCCTGGCCGCCTGCCTGTTCGGGCTGATCGAGCCGGGCGACGAGGTGGTGCTGATCGAACCGCTCTACGACAGCTATCTGCCCATCATCCGCCGCGCGGGCGGCATCGCGAAGCTGGTCCGTGTCGAGCCTCCCCATTGGGAATTGCCCAGGCAGGCCCTGGCGGAAGCCTTCTCGCCCAAGACCAAGCTGATGATCCTGAACACCCCCATGAACCCGTCGGGCAAGGTGTGGACCGCCGATGAACTGGCCTTCCTGGCCGGATTGCTGGAACGCTTCGACGCCTATTGTGTCTGCGACGAGGTTTACGAACATCTTGTCTATGACGGGCGGCGCCATGTGCCGCTGATGACCCTGCCCGGACTGCGGCCCCGCTGCCTGAAGGTGGGCTCGGCGGGCAAGATCTTCTCGCTGACCGGATGGAAGGTGGGCTGGGTGATCGCCGCGCCCGAGGTTCTGGTGCCGGTGGCCAAGGCTCATCAGTACCTGACCTTCACCACGCCGCCCAATCTGCAGGCGGCGGTGGCCTGGGGGCTGGGCAAGGAGGATTCCTATTATGACGGGCTGGCCGCCATGCTGGCCGAGCGGCGCGACCGGCTGGCCACAGGACTGCGAGGGGTGGGTTTCGAGGTGATGGAGGCAGGCGGCAGCTATTTCCTGACCGCCGATTTCCGTCCCCTGGGCTTTGACGGCGACGATGCCGCGTTCTGCCGCCACATTACCGAAAAGGCCGGGGTGACCGCCATTCCGGTCAGCGCCTTCTATCAAGGCGGCGATGTCGGCCACTTCGCCCGGTTCTGCTTCGCCAAGACGGAAAGCGCCATCGACGAAGCCATCACGCGGTTGAGGCGTTATTTCAGAGGATAGGCCCTTGACGGGCGCCCCCGGATTTGGCTAAACATGCGGCCTCCCCCGGTGGCGGGTGTAGCTCAGTTGGTTAGAGCGCCAGTTTGTGGTACTGGATGTCGTCGGTTCGATTCCGATCACTCGCCCCATTCCCCTCCCATTCGATTCCGCATTTCCGACCGCCACGCCGCGAGATTGTCCGCGCGGTTCAGGCACCGCCAAGAAGGCTGATCATCTGGCTGGCCTCCACATCCTCGGAATCGAGGCCGAGCGCCGTGCGATAGGCTGACAGGGCTTCCATCTTGCGGCCCAGGGCATGGGCAGCACGCCCCGCCGCCCGCCACAGGCGCCCGTCTTCGGGATAGGAATCGATGGTGGGGCGAAGCATCTCGGCCGCTTCGGCGTGACGCCCGGTCTCCACCAGAATATCGGCAAGGCGAAGCACGGTGTCGGGACCGGACGCAACCGCCACGGCGCGCCGGGCAAAGTCCTCGGCCTCGGCGCTACGTCCCTGGGCCAGGAACAATCCGGCAAGATTATGCAGGGCCAGCCCGGATTGGGGGGCAAAGTCGAGGACGGAGCGATAGCAGCTTTCAGCTTGCGCCAGGTTACCGGCCAGATGCTCCAATCCGCCCAGATTGGTCAGGGCCAGTTCGTGACGGGGATGACGTTCCAGGCATTTGACCAGGGCCGAGCGCGCCTCATCCATGCGCCCGAGAGCGGCCAGAACCACCCCCCGGCCGTAAAGGGCATCGGCGGAACCCGAGACGGCCGCCCGGTCGATGAATCTCAGGGCCAGAGGCAGATCCCCCGCCTGATGGGCGGCGACGGCCAATTCCATCAGACCCGGATGGGCGGGCGCCACCTTGCCCAGATCGCGCGATACGGTCCGCGCCTTGGTGAAATCGCCATTCCGCGCCTTGGCCAGCGCCTCTTCCATTCGATCAAGCTTCGCCATGGGCTCTTTCCGCTAGGTGTTGTATCAATTCCGCCAGCAGTGCCGGTGCCGCGCCGTGGCGCAGACAATCCGCTGGCTTTTCCCACTGTCCGGCTGCCAGCCAACCGGCAATGGCCTCGGGTGCAAGATCCCGGCGTGTCACCAGTCCAATGCCCGGCCGTCGAACCGCCGCGGCCAGATCATCGCGCACCAGTCCGGGCTGCAGGCTGATCACCGGCTTTGCCTGCAGCCATGCCTCGTATAGCAGGATGGAGGCCATTCCCGCCACCCGGTCGGCGGCCAACACAACCTGCCTGCCACCAAAATCCCTGACGATTCCGCCCCCCAGATTTCCCCGCAAGGACTGCCACAGCGCCTCCAGTTCCACCAGATCATCCCGTGGATGGGGAAGGATGGCCAGATCGACCGTCCCGGCCATGGGCTGCAATTGTCCGCACAGCAGCGCCAGCACATCGCGCTCGGTATAGCCGCGCCATCCGGGGGTGCGGGAATCCGTGCCCTGATCGCGGGCGACGGGCTCGCCGATGAAGGCGATCAGTTGACGAGGCGGCACCCCCAGGCCCAGCCGCATCCTCAGATCGCGCCGCCTTGGCGCCGTCGCCTCGGAAATTTCCCGAGCCAGTCCGGCCAGTCCGGGATGGCCCGTGACCTGAAGACAGGACGCGGGCACACCCTCGGCCAGGGCTTCGTCGCGGGCCTTGTCATCCATGACGGCGTAGACATCGGGAACAAAAAGCGGCCCGCCGTCCATCTCCAGGCGCACCCGGTAATTCATCCAGTTATCGAGGATGCAGACCACCGGCAGACCAAGGCTCTGGGCGCTTCTGGCCAGGGCCAGA
Organism: Paramagnetospirillum magnetotacticum MS-1; assembly: GCF_000829825.1. Taxonomy (NCBI): domain Bacteria; kingdom Pseudomonadati; phylum Pseudomonadota; class Alphaproteobacteria; order Rhodospirillales; family Magnetospirillaceae; genus Paramagnetospirillum; species Paramagnetospirillum magnetotacticum. Next base: position 241,952 of record NZ_JXSL01000030.1, read on the forward strand.
GGCAGATGATCTGCCAGGGACGTGCCGAAACAGACACAGGAGATTCCGCAAGCTTCGAGCCATGCCCCCGGATCCCCGTCGGGAGGCGCCAGCCGGATCAGTTCGTCCGTGGCATTGCGACCGAGAAAACCGTGATCGAGGATAGCGGCCCGCCCGCCCCGCCCCGCCAGCATCTGGGCCACGGGCAATATCGCGGCGGCCCCGCCGGGATCGACGGCGGCGAACAGGACGGAGGGAGGGGCCGAAAGGGTCATGCCGGAATGCACTGTGGCGAGACGGAATCAAAAATCCCCGGACAAGGCGCTTTTGGACCTTGTCCGGGGAGGAAAGGGTTCACCCTGGCAAAGATCAGGCCGTGGCGCTGATGGGCGTATGAGCGGCGCCTGGCGCCGGTGCATAGGGGTTCGCGGCCGGTGCGGCGGCGGCGGGGTCGATGGCTCCGGTCGCCTCGGCGGCCTCGCGGGCCTCACGGGCCAGGGAATCACGCAAACCGCTGGCGATATTGCGGTTGATATTGACCAGCACTTCGAGCTTGGGGGCGTCGGGCTCGGTCAAAGCGGCGACCGTATGGAAATCGACGAACTGGCAAAGGCTGAGCATATTGACCACGGTCTCCGTGGTTTCACCCGCCTCGACCTTGCCGATCAGGTCGGCCTGGAAAATGGTCCAGAGCTTCCAGTTAAGCCGCAATGCATCGCGCATGCCCTCGGGCTCGCCCCGAGATGCCGACGCCATGCGCCGCGCCGCCTCGGTCAGTGCCCAGGCCTCCGTTTCGCGCGGATTGCCTTCCTGCGGAATGTTCGCGGCGTGGGCTGCGTTGCTGTAAGGATTCATAACCTCTCCCATCACTTCTCAGGAAGGTGAGCCCATCGACTCAGGAAAACAGATTGACCACGGACCCCGGCTGATAGGTGTCGTTGGTCTGGGCCTTGACGATTTTTTCATTCTGCTGCTGCTGCGACTCGAAGCTGACTGACAGGGCCTGCAGTTGCGAGGCGATTTCCAGCTTCATCTGCTTGGCCTGTTTGGCCACATCCTTCTTGATGTCGGCCGCCTGGGTCTGCTGGTGGTCCTCAATCTCCGAGATGCGGTCCTGCACCCGGGTTACCTCACCAGCCGCCATATCCAGGCGATTGTAGAGCTGCGACACCAGTTGGTTCGCACGGGTAAGACCCGCCGCCAACTCGACGCTGGAGCCGGTCGGGGGCTTGGCCTGATCGTCGTCCGCCGAAAAATGCTTGATACCGATACCGTTCAGGCGGATGTCGCCCACACCCTCATCGCCGTAGAATGAGAATTCCGTCCCGTCGACATTGGGCAGGCGGCTCAAGGATTCATTCAGACTGTCGACGCTGGCATTGTATTCTGTGGCATCGGGCGTATCGCCAGCCGCGGCGTGGAGCTGCAAGGAGGCGTTCTGCAAATCCAGATCGCCGATCTTATCGAGAGTCTCGGCCACCTGGGCGACGGCATTGGACACCAGATTCTGGTAATCCTGAAGCTTCGGCAGTTGTTCCTTCAGCTTGCTAAGCTCAGTGTCAAGCGAGGTATCATAGGTGTCCATCGCCTTGCGCTGCAGCACCTGCATCTTGTCATTGTACTGATTGGCGTAGGAATTCTGGATATTGGCGAAGGCAAGATTGAAGGCTGGCCGCGCGGACATGCCGGACAGAGTGCTGAGCATCTGGGTAAGATCGCCCGCATAGGCGCTGAGCACGGTATCGGTCAAAATAACCTCCGACGCATTTGGGCGAGTTCTTCACCCGTATTGGAGCCTAGCACCCTTCCGTTAAGAAATCCATAAATCGGCCCCATAGGCAGGGCGGTACGTCGCGGAAGGACCGCGGAGGTTAACGCTTTTCTAACCCTGCGACGCGCAGAATATCAGGCTGAATCAATGATATCCGCCAATGTACCGCAAATCCCGGAGTCTCCCATGACCGAAGAAATCGGTGACCTCTCCTCCCTTCCCCTCCCCGAGCAGGAGGCCCTCAGCCTGGCGGAGGCTGCCATCGCCCTGGACCGGGCCCGCAGCAGCAAGGATCGGGCCGCCGAACTGGTGGCTGCGCTCAATCACAATCTCGAGGTCTGGGTGGCCATCCGCTCCCTGGCCCGGTCGCCGGGCAGCCCCCTGCCGCCCGATCTCAAGGCCAATCTGATCCGGCTCAGCGAATTCGTGGCGCACACCACCTTCACCAATGGCGCCACCATTGGGGATTCGTCGCTGAACACCCTGATCAACATCAATATGCAATTGGCCGAAGGGCTTCTGGAAGGCCAGAAGAACGCGGGCGGCGCCACCACGGGCTGATCAGCCCGCAAGCGCCTGCAACTCCGTGCGCACCGTTCCCAGGACCGGTGCCCACCCCTCCCCCTGCCGCGCCCGGAACAGACGGGCGGTGGGATACCAGGGGCTGTCGTCGCGGTCCAGCAACCAGCGCCAGTCGGGAAATGCCGCCAGGACCACCCAGACGGGACGCCCCAAGGCACCGGCCAAATGGGCGGGCGACGTACACGACGAGATGATCAGATCCAGCCCCGCCATAGCGGCGGCGGTCTGGCTGAAATCGCTCAGTTCCGGCCCGAGATCGACGAAGTTAGCGGGCATGGCCCGCCCCTCCAGGGCGGCGGCGGCCGGGCCTTTCTGCAAGCTGAAGAACGTAACGCCCGGCACGTCGAGCAAGGAAAGATAGGGGGCCAATCCGGGAGAGCGGCGCCAGTCATAACCGGCCTCGGGATTGCCGCCCCAGACCAGCCCGACCTTCAACCCGCCATAGGATTCCAGCCGCGCCCGCCATGCCTCTACCGCTGCTGGGTCCGGGGTCAGATAGGGGATGGCGGCTGGAATGGTCTGCAGCGTGGTGCCGAACGCATAGGGCAACGACATCATGGGCACCATGAGGTCCGGCTGCGCCATCTCTTGGCCCGGCTCCACCGTCGAGGCCACACCGGGCACCGTCGACAGCAGAGCGCCAAGCCCCGACTGGCAGCCCACCACCACGCGGGCGCCACGCCGGGCCAAGGGCTCGGCATAGCGGACGAACTGAATATTGTCGCCGAATCCCTGCTCGCCCACCACCAGTACGGTTTCGCCCTTCAGGGGCTGCCCCCGCCAACGGGGGCCGGGAACCGGCGGCTGAGGCCTGTGTTCATTGAGGGACAGGCCGCGGCGGTAATCGCCCTGCAGCAGCAGCAACTGCCCCAGGGACATGCGCAACAGGGGATCCTTCGCTCCGGCGTCCAGGGCGGCACGATAGATGGCAACAGCCCCGGCGAGATCACCCGCCTCGATGCGTGCGAAGGCCTCGGCGAAGGGATCGCCCGCCAAACTCTTAGGACCTTGCCCGTCGTCTGGCGAGGATGGTGTCGAGCTTCATGGCGATCTCCGTTCCCAAGGTTTCGGGAGTAGCCAGAGACGAGGCCAGAACCCGGTCCCGCAACTCGGCCCGAATGGCCCCAAGCCTGGGATCCATGGCCAGAGTGGCGGCCTTCTCCACATATTCGGCTTCGCTGCCAGCGATCCATTGGTCGCAGCCTGCGGCGCGCAGGATCGAGGCCCCCACCCGCCCGGCCCGGCAATCGGAACGCAAGGTCACCACCGGCACCCCCATCCACAAATCGGTGGCGGTCTCAGCGGCACCGGTCACGGGCACGGTATCGAGGACCACATCGACCATGTGATTGAAGGCACGGGCCGCGGACATCCCGGCCTGCTCCACCGGCTCCTGGAAATGGACCCGGTTGGCCACGCCATATTCGGCGAAAGCCGCCAGGGCCCAGTCGGTCAGTTCCTCTTCCCATGTATCGCGGCCGCCGATCAGCAGACGCGATCCGGGAACGGCGCACAGAACCCGCGACCACAAGGCGACGGACGCATCGTTGAAGCGTGCGGGATCACCATGCACGCCGAACATTGCAAAACCACGGGTATTGCGCGGCAGATCAAGGATCTCATCTTCGGCCCCCAGGCTCTTGGGGAAGTCGAAGGCCAGCAGACGGCTCACCTCGAGGACCTGATCCGGGCCGTAATTCCTGGCGTCGATCTCCAGGGTCTCGGCATCGGAAATGACCAATGCGGCACCCGGAATGCGATCGCATACGGGCCAGGTCACCCAATGCACCACCAGAGGAACGCGCTCACCTTTGAAGACCGGGAAACGGGCGTGATCGGCGGGGGCGCAAAGATTGATCAGACAGCCGATCTTGTCGCCGCCCACGATGCGCCCCAGGGTGGCATCATCGATATTGGTGCTTTGCCGCGGGCGCATGGCGGCGGAGCGCATCACCTCGCTCATATGGTCCTGACGGGGGTTGAGGCCGTAAAGCACCACATTGGGAATATTTCGGGTCACCGGCGCCACGCACTGGATCAAAGGACTGTCATAGACCTGATCCCACATCACTCCGAACAAGGTGGTGTCGGCGTCGATATCGGCCTTGACCCGGCGCAGCGGCGCTTCGCGCTCGGCAAGATAGGCATCGATGATGGCGTTTGCCGCCGGGCGGCAAAGATCCGACTGGAAGACCAGAGTTCCGGCCAGATGAGCGCGCAATTTCTCGTCGCCTTCCGACAAATCCCAGGCCAGCTTCTGGTGGGCGAGCGCCGCCGAGTGACGGACCTCGCCCATCAGCGCCTCACCCATCAGGGCGTGCAGCCAGGGATCGGCGGGCTTGTGATGCAGGGCGGCGCGCAGCATGGCCGAGGCCGCGGACGGACGGCCCAGGGCCAGCAGGGTGCGCGCCGCCACCATCATGCAATCCACATCGTCGGAGTGGACGCGCAGATGCTTTTGCGCCTGCAACAGGGCCTCGTCCAGCATGCCCAATTGCAACGCCGCCTCGGCATTGGTGGCGTGGTGGGAGATGTTGACGTTGCGGATGGCCTCCATATAGGACGCCATATTGTTGGGCAGCAGGGCGGCGGCATCGGGACGCGGCTTCAGGCAGACCGCCAGCTTGCCGTAATAAAGCCCATCGGTCAGACGGCCGATGCGGGTGCACACGGCGGCCAGGCCATCGACCAATTCGCGGCAATCGGGGTTATGGGTGAGCCCGCGCTCCATCAGCTGGATGGCCAGACCAGGGTCACCGCTGTAGAAGGAGATCATGCCCATGGCGAGGAAGACGTAGGGGTTGGTCGATCCCTCGCCCAGGCGCCGGCGGCAATATTCCAGAATTTCCTCGGAAAGCTCGTTTTCGATCATCCCGGACAGGGCCTGGATGTCGGCGGTGATTTCATCCGTCATAACGCCACTCCGTCACCTTCTCGAACAGCTCCTCGTCGGATTCGAAGACTTCGATGTTTTCAAAGAACCAATCGGTCTGAATGGCCAGAACCCGGAGGATATCGGTGAATTCCTCCTCGATGATGGTCCAGAATTCGTCCGTGCGGTCCGGCGGCGTCACCCGCCTGGCGTAAAAGGCCAGGCACATGGCCGACATCAGCAAGGTGCCGCGAATGAAATACTGGGCGGCGCTGGGCTTGCCGTCGATCTCGGCGATCAGCACATTGCCCAGATGCAGCATCATCTTGTTGAGGTCGCGGTCGCAATCGTCGAGTACGCCCTGAACTCTGTCCAGCAGGGCCTTGATGGTCTCGGGCCAATCGGCCCGCCCCCAGCGTTCCTCGAAATGCCCCTCCTGGGAGGGAAGCAGACAACGCTCCCAGGCCTTGGCCAGATCGCGGGCCTTGGTCTCCGGCGTGGAGGTCAGCTTAATGGAGGCCGAACTCATGGGCCGCGTATTCTCGATCAGCAGACCATCGCTGCAATTGAACACCTCGACCGCCGGGCGATAGCGGCCGATGGCGCGGGCCAACGCGTCACGGGTCCACAGCATGATGGCCTCGGTATGGGCGAGTCCGCCGAAATTGGCCACGTCCACCTGATCGAAGACGGTGTCGAAATTCATGGCTCCATCCATGCCATCCTTCTGATCGTCATCGTGACGGTACAGAGAATCCTTGGAATGGTGACGCCCCTGGCTCTTGGTACCCAGATCCACGCCGAACAGGTAAAGCTCGCGGAACCCCATGGCCAGGGCCGCCGCCAGACCGGTATTGGTCACGGTGGGACCCGATTCGTCCAAGGTATGGGGATCGCCGGGGCTGAAGATGGTGTAGGAGCTGAGTGAGTTGCGGAAATAGAAAACCGGGGTCTTGAACATCTCCTTGACGCGGGGATCGACCGTGTTGGAGGCGATCAGGACCGTATCGCCATAGCCGAATTCGTCATCCACCGCCTTGAGTGCCCGGTAGGGGGCCGCCCCATTTTCCAGCAGCATCTGGAAATCGGGTTTGATTCCGTTGGCCATCAGGACGCGGGCCGCCGTGCCGCATGAAATGATCACCGCGCGGTCCTTATAGGCCTTGATCACCTCGATATCGTCATCGAGCGAGGGCCCGGAACCGACGATGAAGACCGGCGTCGGCATGGGAAAGGGACTCTGCTTGAAGACCCGGTAATACCCTTCCCGGAGATTCATATAGGACGCCCGCACCATTTCCATCTCGTCATGGAAAAAGCCCAGTCCCATGCCGATCAGCTGGGCATCACGGTAGAATTCGGTGATGGCCGCGTTCAGGATCGGGCTTTGATAGGCCATCTGATAGCGGGTCCAGTCCACCATGATGGGGCTGGAGAAGCGGAGATGCGCCCGTACCCTGCGGGCGATGTCGCCCGGTTGGTCAGAGACCAGGATAGTGACGTGCTGCTGCCCCTGGGCCGTGCGTTCCAGGATCGGCTCCCAATCCATCACCGCCAGGGAATGATAGAGAAAATCCAGATTGGGCTCGACGATGCAGACCGAGATGGGCTCCACCTGCTCGAGCAGCAGCGGGATGTGATAGCCCAGGCCCAGACCGAAGCTGACCAGATGGAAGGCCTTTGGTTCGGAAGGGTAGTGCAGGAATTCAAGACCGGCTTCGGTCCCGCGTTTGAGAATGCGGTTGAGAAAGCGGTTGGTGACAAGATCGACGTTACGGCTGGACAGCGGCGCCATGTTGACGCGGGATTCAGGCGCCAGGGCCAGGGCCTTGGCCGTCCCTTCGGACCGCTGGCGTCCGCCTGGCCCATAGAGAAACTCGCCGCGGAACTCCACGTCCCAATCGCCGTCCACATTGCGCACCAGCTTGCTTTGCGGCGTATGGCTACTGAGTTGGGCCGCCAATTGCGGCGCCCATGTATGAAAGGCCTTCAGATTGGCGGAGATCAGATCTTTATCCACCCCAGCTTCGATACTCATCTCGCCTTGAAGCCTCCAACTGAATCACCGATCGCCGGATTTTCGATCAGGCCCTTCAAAAAAGAAAAGAGGTGGCAAAGCCACCTCTTTCCCCTAAAAACGCGCCACCCGAATTAACGGAACAGCGACAGGATCGACTTTTCGTTCTGACCGGCGAAGGACAGCGCCTGGATGCCCAGCTGCTGGCGGGTCTGCAGGGCCAACAGGTTGGCGCCTTCCTCGTTCAGATCGGCAAGGGTCAGCTTGCCCGAACCGGCCTGGAGCAGATCGACGTAGTTCTTGGTGAAGTCCAGACGGGTGTTCAGCAGGGCCACGTTGGTACCCAGGTTCTGAGCGTGAGACCGCAGGGTCTGCAGGTTCTCGTCCAGCTTGGTCACCAGGCCTTGCACCACACCGGTCAGCTTGGAGTCCAGAACGTACTGGCCCGACACGTTGCTGACGGTCGTACGAGCGGAGATCTGGGCGCCATAGGCGACGGTCAGATCGCCACCGGAGGCATAGGCCTGACCGCGAACCTTACCGCTGGCATTGGAGATCATGCCAGTGGAGTTACCGATCGCGCCCGCCGACTGGGTACCAGCCGTACCGACAGCACCGATGGTCAGAGTGGCCGTGAGGGCCGAGCCATTGGTGAAGGTATCGGTGGTGGTGAAGGTCGTTCCGGTGTTACCGGCAGAGCCGACGGTGAAGGTCAGCGCCTCGCCAGCATAGCTGAAGGTGTAGGTGCCCGAAGCCAGCGAAGAGCCGGTCAGACCGTTGAAACCAATGGTCAGATTGGAGCCGCTGGCCAGAGCCGAAGCGCTGATGCCGCCGCTGGTGGAACCGGCATATTCGACGGCGAAACGGGTGCCGTTCTGAATGCTGCCAGCGGTCACGTTATAGGTGTCGCCGTTGGTCTCGGTGCCGACGCGGAAGGCGAAGTTGTCGCCATTGGCCACGGCGGTGGAGGTGGTGAACGCCTCGTAGTCCGAACCATTCTCGGTCAGCGAACCCTGCGAGTAGACAGTGAACGACAGGGTGGCGGAGCCGTAGGAGAAGGTGTAGGTGCCCGAGGTCAGCGTCGTGGCGGTACCGGCATAGGTGGTGCGCACGATGCCCGAACCCAGGTCGACCGAGCTGGCGTCCTGGAAGTTCAGCTGGAAGCCACCATTGGAGGTCACGGCCTTGGAGATGTTCAGGCCGGTGGCGCCGACGCGCACGTCGACCGAGGTCACCTCGAGGGTGGAACCGGTCAGGTTCGAGAAGCTGACGGTCAGGGTCTGGCCCTTACCGGCGACCAGGTTCTGGCCCTGATACTGGCTATCGAGAGCCAGGTTGTCCAACTGGCTGCGCAGAGCGTTGAACTGCTGCACCAGGCTGCCGATCTGCGAGCTCGAAGCGGACTGCGCGTTCAGCGCAAGACCCTTGAGCTGCTTCACCAGGGTCGAAACACCGGAGATGCCCTGCAGAGCGGTGGACAGGGACGAAACGCCCTGGTCGATGTTGTCTTTCTTGCCCTGGAAGTCGCTGGCGCGATCGGACAGGGCCTTGGACTGGAAGTAAGCCACCGGATCGTCAATGGCGCTGGCGACCTTCAAACCGGTCGACAGACGGCTCTGAGTACGATTCACGAGGCCTTGGGTGGACTGCAGCGCAAGCAGGTTGCTGCGGACAGCAGAAGTAAGGGTGACGTCTGACATAACTAGTCTCCTTTCTAGAGAGGCCGGTGCGATTCTCGCCCCGGGCTTCCTTACATTCCCCGCAACCGGCAAGCCACTGGCTGCGGGTCGCATGCAGGGAGCACACTTCCTAACAGCACCACTCTAGAACAAATACCAGCCCTTTCGCAACTGGATTTTTGCCCATCACTTCAATGTGATGGCATATCCCGGAGTAAAGGATTTGTTAACTATGGCCGGACTTCGCCGCATCCCAGAACATGTCGGCAAATCTCGTGTATATGCAAAGTAATTGCAGCCGGGAATCCCTAAAGACCACAGTGATAACCTTCTAGCTATCATTTGATAGCGTAAAAATAGCGCAGCATCTGTGCCAGCACCGGGCAACGACGACCATCACCCATGGGGCGCGGCCAGAGCAAGGGGCCTCTCCGACGGGCGGGAGGCCCCTTGTGCTGGAAGATGACCTGCCAGCGCGGCCCTAGACAGCCGGCTTTTTCTTGGCGGGAGCCTTCTTGGCCGCGGCCTTCTTGGGAGCCGCCTTCTTGGCGGCGGGTTTCTTGGGAGCGGCATCGGCCTTGGCGGACGGAGCGGCCTTGCGTCCCCGGACGGGCTTGGCCGGTCCCTTGGCCGCCTTGGCGGCGATCAGGACCAGGGCGGCCTCCAGGGTCACGGTATCGACCGAACTGTCCTTGGGCAGGGTGGCGTGCACGCCGTCGCGCGACACATAGGGGCCATAGCGCCCCTCATGCAGGGTGACCGGCTTGCCCTCATGCTCGCCCAAAGTCTTGAGCGGCCCGGAGCCGCCGCGCCCCTTGGCCTGGGACAGCAGCTCCATGGCACGGTTCATGCCGATGACCAGCACGTCATCGTCCTTGGCCAGCGACTTGTAGGTGCCGTCATGGACCACATAGGGGCCGAAACGGCCCACACCGGCGCTGATGGATTTGCCTGTCTCGGGATGGGTGCCGACCAGACGCGGCAGTTCCAAGAGGCGGCAGGCGATGTCCAGGGTGACGTCGGCGGGTTCCAGCCCCTTGTAAAGAGAGACGCGTTTGGGCTTAGGGGTCTTGGCCGCCTTGGCCTTCTTTCCCTTCTCCGGCACGGGAGCGGGCTCGGCCTTCATCGTCGATTCATCGCCCAGCTGGACATAATGGCCATAGGGGCCCTTGCGTAAAGAGACGGGCAACCCGCTGGCGGGATCGTTGCCCAGTTCCTTGGGGCCTTCGCGCACCTCCTCCTCGCCCTCTCCCCCGGTGGTCAGCGGCCGGGTGAAGCGGCATTCGGGATAGGCGGAGCAGCCGATGAAGGCCCCGAACTTGCCCAGCTTCAGCGACAAACGCCCGGCGTTGCAGGTGGGGCAGGAACGCGGGTCGTGGCCCGTACCGTTATCGGGAAAGAAGTGCGGCCCCAGGAGTTCGTCCAGGGCATCGAGAACCTGGGCGACGCGCAGATCCTTGGTCTCGTCCACGGCGCCCGAGAAGTCGCGCCAGAACCGATCCAGCACCTTGCGCCACTCGTCCCGGCCGCCGGAAATATCGTCCAACTGGTTTTCCAGATCGGCGGTGAAATTGTATTCCACATAGCGGCCGAAAAAACTTTCCAGGAAGGCGGTGACCAGACGGCCGCGATCCTCGGGGATGAAGCGCCGCTGATCCAGGCGGACGTAATTGCGCTCCTGCAGCACGGACAGGATGGAGGCATAGGTGGACGGCCGCCCGATGCCCAGTTCCTCCATGCGCTTGACCAGACTGGCTTCGGAGAAACGGGGCGGCGGCTGGGTGAAGTGCTGCTCGGTGCGCATGGCCTTGCGGTCCATGGAATCCTTTTCATTGACGTCGGGCAGCAGCTTTTCCGCATCCTCGTCGTCGGAATCGTCCTTGTCCTCGCGGTAGACCTTCATGAAGCCGTCGAACACCACCACCGAACCGGTGGCGCGAAAGACGATTCCGTGCTGGTCGCCCGCGATATCGACGCCCACCTGATCCAGTTCGGCGGCGGCCATCTGGCTGGCGAGCGTCCGCTTCCAGATCAGTTCGTAGAGACGCAGCTGGTCCTTGTCGAGGTAGCGGGCCACGTCCTCGGGACGGCGCGCCAGATCGGTGGGACGGATGGCCTCGTGGGCTTCCTGTGCGTTCTTGGCCTTGGTCTTGTAAAGGCGCGGCGCGTCCGGGACATAGGCCTTGCCGAAATCCTCGGCGATCACGGCGCGGGCCCCTGCGATGGCCTCGGCGGCCATCTGCACGCCGTCGGTTCGCATATAGGTGATCAGACCCACCGTCTCTCCGCCGATATCCACACCTTCATACAGGCGCTGGGCCAGTTGCATGGTGCGCGCCGCGGCGAAATACAGCTTACGGCTGGCTTCTTGCTGGAGCGTCGAGGTGGTAAAGGGCGGATAGGGATTGCGCTTGGTGCGCTTGCGCTCTACCGAGGCGACCGAGTAGCGGGCACTGGCCGCCTTCTTCTCGGCGTCGCGGGCCAGGGCTTCCGAGGACAGGTCGAACTTGTCCAGCTTCTTGCCGCCCAGATGGGTCAGCCCCGCCGACAGCAGCGCCCCCTTGGGCGTCAGGAAATCGGCGGCGATGGTCCAGTATTCGCGGGGGCGAAAGCTCTCGATTTCGGATTCGCGTTCGCAGATCAGGCGCAGCGCCACCGACTGCACCCGTCCCGCCGAGCGCGAGCCCGGCAGCTTGCGCCACAGAACCGGCGACAGGGTGAAGCCCACCAGATAATCCAGCGCGCGCCGCGCCAGATAGGCGTCAACCAGCTCCTGATGGATTTCGCGGGGATTGCGCATGGCGTCGAGTACGGCGGACTTGGTGATCTCGTTGAAGACCACCCGTTTGACCTCGACCCCCTTCAGCGCCTTCCTGGCTTCCAGCACCTGGCGCACATGCCAGGAAATGGCCTCGCCCTCACGATCCGGGTCGGTGGCCAGGAACAGTTTGTCGGCACCCTTGACGGCGGCCACGATCTCCTTGATCTGGCGCTCGGACTTGGCATCCGTCTCCCAGTCCATGGCGAAGCCCTCGTCGGGCCGCACCGAACCGTCCTTGGGCGGCAGATCGCGGATATGGCCGTAGGAGGCCAGCACGTGGAAGTCGCTGCCCAGATATTTATTGATGGTCTTGGCCTTGGCCGGAGACTCGACGACGACGACTTTCATCCGCACCCGATCACATCCGAGGGGCAAGGAATCTCAGCCGACCAGCAGCGAGACCCGATTGCCGGGATGGCGTTCCAGACGACCTGCCAGTTCGATCTCCAGCAGGACCCAGGACACCATGGAGGGTGACAATTGGCATTGGCGGATGATTTCGTCAACCATCACCGGTGCGGGCCCCAAGGCCTCGGCCACCTGAGAGCGGGCCCGATCCAGCTCGGACTCGTCGGGCTCGACTGGTCCTGAGGCGCGGAAATCGGCGCGTTTGCCCTCGGCCAGGGGGCGGCGCAACAGATCGCCCAGCACATCGGTCACATCGGTGACACTTTCCGTCAGGGTGGCGCCATTGCGGATCAGATCATTGGGTCCGGCGGCGCGCGGATCCATGGGCGAGCCCGGCACCGCGAAGACTTCACGCCCCTGATCGGCGGCGAACCGCGCCGTGATCAGCGAGCCCGAGCGGGCATTGGCCTCGACCACCACCACGCCTAAGGACAGACCCGAGATAATGCGGTTGCGCCGGGGAAAATAGCTGGCCTGGGGCTGGGTCCCCACTGGCATTTCGGACACCACGGTGCCCGCCGCGCAGATCTCGCGCCACAGATCGGTGTTTTCCGGGGGATAGACAACATCGACGCCACCAGCCAGCACCGCCACGGTGCCCGAGGCCAATGCGCCTTGATGGGCGGCGGTATCGATACCGCGCGCCATGCCGCTGGTCACCACATATCCGGCCCGGCCCAGATCGGCGGCCAGACGCCGCGCGAAATTGCGGCCATTGAGCGAGGCATTGCGGGCGCCGACCATGGCCACCATGGGCTTGGCCAGAATGGAAGAATTGCCCAGCACCGAAAGCAATGGCGGCCCATCGTCCAGCGCCGCCAGCCAGGCGGGATAGCCCGGTTCGCATAGACCCAGAAGCCGCGCCCCCACCCGCTCGGTCGCCTCCAATTCGCGCTCGGCATCGGATTTGGGACAGATCCGGATAGGACGGCGCGCCCCGCCCCGCCTGGCCAGATCGGGCAGGACCGCCAGAGCCTCACCGGCCGAGCCGAAGCGTTCCAGCAAACGCGAGAACGTGCGCGGCCCCACATTCTCGCTGCGGATCAGCCGCAACCAGTCGAACCGTTCAGCGGCTGAAAGTTGCCTCTTGCCCTCGTCCATGGCGTGCAGAGTGGCCGCTTGCATGCAATCGGTCAAGGGGTGGAAAGGGCCTATTTCTCCCGGGTGGTGATGGCCTTTCGGGCCAGGATCTGGTCGCAGACCGAATTGGTATCCCAGGATGAATGCTTGCCCAAAGCGGGCCGGATGGTTTCCCAGGACTCGGTAAAGGCCTTGCGGCCCAGGTCGCGGAGATAGACCAGGAAGTCCCAGGCGGGGGCATCCTTGGAATAGACGCCCAGCTTGACCATCTCCTCGTCGGCATGGATGCGGTGCAGATTGACCCGGCGATAGGGATGCTGGCCGGGCGGCGGCTCCTTGATCATGTCGGCGTCCACCAGACGGTTGATGGTCTCGATGGCGTTGACCTCGTGCACCAGGGAGGCGTTGAAGGCCACTTCGTTGAGACGGTCCAGCACCTGGCGCCCACCCTTGGGCGGCGGGCCGTCGCGGTGCAGCGGGTTCAGCGTCACCAGGACCAGATCCTCGGCATTGGTTTCGCGCAGCCGCTCTACCAGGGGGGTCAAGGGCGGATTGCCCATATAGCCGCCATCCCAATAATGGTGATCGCCGATACTGACCGTATGCAATGAGGTGGGCAGATTGGTCGAAGCCCGCACCGCGTCGGGTGACACCGCGCCGTCGATGAACAACTGGCGGCGGCATTCGCCGATATCGGTGGCGGCGACGATCAGGGTGGGCGTCCCCTCTTGCGGCAGGGCGAAGATGGCGGGAATCTGGGGCAGCACATCCCTCAGCACGGCAGTGAGATAGGTGCCCAGACCCGATTCCGCCGCCGGGGTATTGCCGCCCGCCACATCCGCCCAACGGGCGGCGGGGGTGTCGTCGATATTCCAGTCCTGGGCCAGACCGATGGCGGCCACGAAGGGATTGCCGCCCCAGAAGGCGGCGCGGGCCACCGTCTCCCATAATTCACGGATCTTGGTGCGCGCCGCTTCGGCCATGCGCCGGGACCGCGCGCTGGCGGGGCCTGGCTGGGCGGCGCCTTCATGATAGCCATAAGCCATGGCGGTGGCGGTCAGGGCCCCCGACGAGGCTCCGCTGACGCCGACGAATTCGATTTTTCCGGTGGCGGCTTCTTCCAGCAAGGCGTCGAGCACGCCCCAGGTAAAGGCTCCGTGCACACCGCCGCCCTGCAAGGCCAGCGCGATCCGATGGGGCTTTCCCATGAGTGATTCTCCCTCCGATGACGGTTGGCGTCATTATTTTTTCCAAGCGTACCGCGACCGCGACCCAGGAAGCAACCGTGGGTATCGTGACGGACTCTTCCCCGATTGGAGATCGGAGACGGGCACGTTATGCTGGCCGTCCTTTTCATAAGGGCGCGAAGGGATCCGCCATGAGCGACACCGCCGGAACACCCGGACTGCAACGCGTCTTCCCTCGGGGCACGGTCATTTTCAAGGAGGGTGACACCGGGCGCGAGGCCTATCTGCTGCAGCAGGGCACGGTGCGCGTCTTCAAGACCGTGGCCGGGCGCAAGATCACCATCGGCCGCCTATGGCCCTTTCAGGTGTTCGGCGAAATGGCCCTGATCGACGACAGCCCGCGCATGGCGTCGGCCCTGGTGGATGACGACGCCACCTGTCTGGTCCTGACCAAGGACGCCATCCGCGCCATGATGGATCAGGCGCCGCCGGGTCTGAACACCCTGATCCTTTCCCTGCTATCCACCATCCGCGAAATGGGCTCGGAACTGGCCGATGCGCGGGCCACCCTGGCCGAGCACGGGGTGGAATGATCCAGGTCCTGGCGGCCCTGGCGCCGATCATCGCCCTGATCGCGCTGGGCCATCAGATGCGCTCGAAGCGCTGGGTCGGAGATGAATTCTGGGCACCGGCGGAATGGGCCACCTTTCACCTGTTTCTCCCCGCCCTGCTGGTCGCCTCGCTGGCCCGCGCCCGCCTGGAGGGATTGCCGGTCGGCACCATCTTCGCCGTCGAGACGGGAGTTGTACTGGTCATGGCGGCGGTGACGGGACTGGCGGCAAAGGGGCTGGCACGACCGCCATGGTCCCTGGACGGCCCCGCCTTCACCTCGGTGTTCCAATGCGTGATCCGCCCCAACACCTATGTCGCCCTGGCGCTTGGCGCAGGTCTATGGGGCCGTCAGGGCGTGGCGCTCGTCGCCGTCTGCACCGCAGCGGTGATTCCCCTGGTCAACCTGCTCTCCACCCTTGCCATGTTGCATTGGGCCCGCAAGGAGGGGCGGCTGGGATGGCGCGACGCCGTCTTGCCGGTGGTCACCAATCCCTTGATCCTGTCTTGCGCCCTGGGCGCGGCCATCAATGTTTCCGGCTTCGGCCTGCCCCCGGTGGCGGCCTCCATCCTCGACATTCTGGGCGGCGCGTCCTTGCCTCTGGCGCTGTTGTCCATCGGCGCGGGCATCCGTCTCGAAGCCTTAAGACGCCCCGGCCCAGCCGTTTGGCTGTCCATCATTGCCAAGATGATCGCACTCCCCCTGTTGGCGTTCGCAGCCCTGAAATTCGCCGGTCTGAGCGGAGTAGCCTTGGCCGCCTGCGGCATTTATGCCGCCCTGCCCGCCTCTCCCGCCTCCTATGTCACCGCCCGGAGAATGGGCGGCGACGCCGCCCTGGTGGCCACCATTTTGTCGGCCCAGACCATCGCCGGGGCGCTGATCCTTCCCCTGTGGCTGCTGGCGCTGGGTGTCGGCTGAATCCTCTTGCGGCCAAATTAAAAAAACGTATGCTCGTTTAACCAAATTCTCCGGCCTGTAAGAGGGAACGAGCATGACCGGCTTCAATTCCGCGCTGAACTTCGATCTGGGCGAGACCGCCGACATGATGCGCGATTCCGTCGCTGCCTTCGCCGCGGCCGAGATCGCGCCGCGCGCCGCCGAGATCGACCGGTCCAACGAATTCCCCAACGAGCTTTGGCCGCGTCTGGGCCAGATGGGCCTGTTGGGCATCACCGTGGACGAGAAGTACGGCGGCGCCGGAATGGGCTATCTCGAACATGTGGTGGCCATGGAAGAGATCAGCCGGGCCTCGGCCTCGGTGGGTCTGTCCTACGGGGCGCATTCCAATCTCTGCGTCAACCAGATCAAGCGCAACGGCACCGAAGCCCAGAAGATGAAGTACCTGCCCAAGCTGATCTCGGGCGAGTATATCGGCGCGCTGGCCATGAGCGAGCCCAATGCTGGCTCCGACGTGGTCTCCATGAAGCTCAAGGCCGAGAAGAAGGGCGACCGCTACATCCTCAACGGCACCAAGATGTGGATCACCAACGGCCCCGACGCCGATGTGATCGTGGTCTATGCCAAGACCGACGTCACGGCGGGGCCGCGCGGCATCACCGCCTTCCTGGTGGAAAAGACCTTCAAGGGCTTCTCCGTCGCGCAGAAGCTGGACAAGCTGGGCATGCGCGGCTCCAACACCGGCGAACTGGTGTTCACCGACTGTGAAGTGCCGGAAGAGAACGTGCTGGGCGCCGTGGGTAAGGGCGTCAACGTGCTCATGAGCGGCCTGGACTTCGAGCGCGTGGTGCTGACCGGCGGGCCGCTGGGCATCATGGCCGCCTGCATGGACGTGGTGGTTCCCTATATCCACGAGCGCGTCCAGTTCGGCCAGCCCATCGGCACCTTCCAGCTGATGCAGGGCAAGCTGGCCGACATGTACACCACTTTCAACGCCTGCCGCGCCTACACCTATGCGGTGGCCAAGGCCTGCGACCGGGGCGAGACAAGCCGCAAGGACGCGGCCGGGGTGATCCTCTACGGCGCCGAGAAGGCTACCTGGATGGCGCTGGAAGCCATCCAGACCCTGGGCGGCAACGGCTATATCAATGAATACGCCACCGGACGCCTGCTGCGCGACGCCAAGCTCTACGAGATCGGCGCGGGCACGTCGGAAATCCGCCGCATGCTCATCGGCCGCGAGCTGTTCGAAGAGACCAAGTAGCCCCGTCCCACATGCGTCACCCCCGGGCTTGACCCGGGGGCCCATGGATGCCCAGGTCAAGCCCGGGCATGACGAACAAAGAGTGATGCCCATGAGCGTGATCAAATCCTCCGTCAATCCCCGCTCGGACGAGTTCAAGGCCAATGCCGAGGCGACGCAAGACCTGGTGGACGACCTGAAAAAGGTGGTGGCCCAGGTGAAGATGGGCGGCGGCCAAGCCATGCGCGAACGCCATATCGCGCGCGGCAAGCTGCTGCCCAGAGAGCGCATCCGCCGCCTCCTCGACGTGGGCTCGCCCTTCCTGGAATTCTCGCAACTGGCCGCCTGGGACATGTATTCCAAGGACGTGATGGGGGCCGGAATCATCACCGGCATCGGCTCCATCAATGGCCAGGAATGCATGATCGTCGCCAATGACGGCACGGTGAAGGGCGGGTCCTACTATCCGCTGACGGTCAAGAAGCATCTGCGCGCCCAGGACATCGCCAAGGAAAACAATCTGCCTTGCGTCTATCTGGTGGAATCGGGCGGCGCGAACCTGCCCAACCAGGATGAGGTCTTCCCCGACCGCGACCATTTCGGCCGCATCTTCTATAATCAGGCCCAGATGTCGGCGCTGGGCATTCCGCAGATTTCCGTGGTGCACGGCTCGTGCACGGCGGGCGGCGCCTATATCCCGGCCATGTCTGATGAAAGCGTCATCGTCAGGAACCAGGGCACCATCTTCCTCGGCGGCCCGCCCCTGGTGAAGGCCGCCACCGGCGAGGTGGTCTCGGCCGAGGAGCTGGGCGGCGCCGACGTGCATTGCCGCGTCTCGGGCGTCACCGACCACTATGCCCAGGATGACGGCCACGCTTTGGCCATCGCGCGGCGCATCGTCGGCAATCTCAACCGCACCAAGCCAACCAGCCTCAAGATGGCCGCGCCGGAAGAGCCCCTGTACGACCCCAAGGAAATCTACGGCATCATCCCCAAGGACCGCCGCAAGCCCTATGATGTGCGCGAAGTCATCGCCCGCATCGTGGATGGGTCCAGGCTGGACGAGTTCAAGCAGACCTATGGCACCACCTTGGTCTGCGGCTTCGCCCATATCTGGGGCTATCCCGTGGGCATCGTCGCCAATAACGGCATCTTGTTCTCGGAAAGCGCCCAGAAGGGCGCCCATTTCGTCGAATTGTGCAGCCAGCGCGGCATTCCGCTGATCTTCTTGCAAAACATCACCGGCTTCATGATCGGCAAGAAATACGAGGCGGGTGGCATCGCCAAGGACGGCGCCAAGATGGTCACTGCGGTCGCCTGTGCCAAGGTTCCGCGCTTCACCGTCATCATGGGCGGCAGTTTCGGGGCGGGCAATTACGGCATGTGCGGCCGGGCCTACCAGCCCCGCATGCTCTATATGTGGCCGACGGGGCGCGTCTCGGTGATGGGCGGCGAACAGGCCGCAAATGTCATGGCCCAGATCAAGAAGGACGCCATGGAGGCCAAGGGTCAAAGCTGGCCCGCCGAGGAAGAGGAGGCCTTCAAGGCCCCCATCCGCGACCAGTACGAAACCCAGGGCCATCCCTATTACGCCGGAGCGCGGCTGTGGGACGACGGCTTGGTCGATCCGGCCGAGACCCGCATGGTGCTGGCGCTTTCCCTGTCCGCCTCCTTCAACGCCCCCATCGAGCCGACCAAGTTCGGCGTGTTCCGGATGTAAGGCCATGAGCGCCCTTCTCGTCACCTCCCATGACGGCGTGCTGACCATCACGCTCAACAGGCCTGAGCGCCACAACGCCTTCGACGACGCCCTGATCAAGGAATTGGCCGCCGCCTTCCGCGACGCGGCCACGGCACCGGGCATCCGCGCCGTGGTGCTGGAGTCCACAGGGAAAAGCTTCTCTGCGGGAGCCGATCTGGACTGGATGAAGCGTATGGCTGGCTATTCCCATGGGGAAAATCTGGCCGATGCCCAAGCCCTGTCGGACATGCTCGAAGCCATCGATGCCTGCCCCCGGCCCGTCATCGGCGTGGTCCAGGGGGCGGCCTATGGCGGCGGTGTCGGGCTGGTGGCTTGCTGTGATCTGGCCGTGGCGGCCGATAGCGCCAGTTTCTGCCTGTCCGAGGTCAAGTTGGGCATCATTCCGGCGGTGATTTCCCCTTATGTGGTGCGCGCCATGGGAGGCCGTCAGGCCCGGCGCTATGCCGTCACCGCCGAACTGTTCGACGCGGCGCAAGCCCAGGCCACCGGACTGGTGCACGAAGTGGTGCCCGCCGACAAGCTGACCGAGGTCAGGGACAAATGGCTGGCTCGTCTCAAGGGCAACGGACCACAGGCCATGACGGCGGCCAAGACCCTGATCCGCCGCGCCGCCGACCAGCCGCTGGACAATGAGTTGCGCACCTGGACCGCCGAACGGATCGCCGAGCGCCGCGCTTCCGACGAAGGCAAGGAGGGCATCCGCGCCTTCCTGGAAAAGCGTAAACCCGCATGGATCGAGGGATAACCGGACATGTTCGACAAGATCCTCATCGCCAATCGCGGCGAAATCGCCTGTCGGGTCATGCGCACCGCTAAGCGCTTAGGGATCCGCACCGTGGCGGTCTATTCCGAGGCCGACGCCAATGCCATGCATGTGGCCATGGCCGACGAGGCGGTGCTGATCGGCCCGGCCGCCGCATCCGAGAGCTATCTCAAGGGCGATGTCATCCTGGAGGCCGCCAAGCGGACCGGCGCACAGGCCGTCCACCCAGGCTACGGCTTCTTGTCCGAGAATGCCGGATTCGCGGAAAGCTGCGGCCGCTCAGGCGTTACCTTCATCGGCCCGCCGGTGGGCGCCATCCACGCCATGGGCTCCAAGGCGGAATCCAAGCGGCTGATGGAGGCGGCGGGCGTGCCGCTGGTGCCGGGCTATCACGGGAAGGGCCAGTCAATCGAGGAACTGACCCGCGAGGCCGCGCGGATCGGCTATCCCGTCCTGGTCAAGGCGAGCGCGGGCGGCGGCGGCAAGGGCATGCGCGTGGTGACCGAGGCCAGTGGCCTGGCCGATGCGGTGGCCTCGGCCAAGCGCGAGGCCAAGGCGGCGTTCGGCGATGATTCCTTGCTGCTGGAGACCTATCTGGGGCGTCCGCGCCATGTGGAAATCCAGGTCTTCTGCGACACCCACGGCAATGGCGTCTATCTGTTCGAGCGCGATTGCTCCATCCAACGCCGCCACCAGAAGGTCATCGAGGAGGCCCCGGCCCCGGCCCTTTCCGACGAGACGCGGCGCGCCATGGGCGAAGCCGCCGTGGCCGCCGCCCAAGCGGTGGACTATGTGGGCGCAGGGACCGTGGAGTTCCTCTATCAGGACGGCCGCTTCTTCTTCATCGAGATGAACACAAGGCTGCAGGTGGAACATCCGGTCACCGAGATGATCACCGGCCTGGATCTGGTGGAGTGGCAGTTGCTGGTGGCTTCGGGGGGCAAACTGCCCCTGGCCCAGAAACAACTGACCCGCAAGGGCCACGCCTTCGAAGCCCGCCTCTATGCCGAGGACCCTTCGAAGGACTTCCTGCCCGCCATCGGCAGGCTGGTCCATCTGGTCCCTCCGTCAGAAAACCGCCATGTACGCGTCGATACCGGCGTGCGTCAGGGCGACGAGGTCACGCCTTTCTACGACCCCATGATCGCCAAGCTGATCGTCTGGGACGAGGACCGCGACGCGGCGCTCAGGCGTCTGCGCCGGGCGCTGGCCGATTATCAGGTGGCGGGGGTGACCACCAATGTCTCCTTCCTGGGCGCCATCGCGGCGCATCCGGCCTTTGCGCGGCTTGAGATCGACACCGGCTTCATCGAGCGCCACCGCGCCGATCTGCTGCCGCCCCCTGCCCCCATCCCGGCCTTAGGCCTGGCCTTCGCGTCGCTGGCCCTGCTGCTGTGGCGCGAAGAGGACAGCGCCAAGGCGGCCATGGGCTCGGGCGATCCCCATTCGCCCTGGCACCAGACCAATGGCTGGCGGCTCAACGACGACAATCACCACGATTTCCGCTTCCTGGACGCAGGCGAAGAGCGCCGGGTCACCGTGCATTTCGTGGACCAAGGCTGGTCGCTGGACCTGCCCGACCAGACCCTGTCGGCGCGGCGCGCCAGCCTGTCCGGCTCCACCCTGTCGGCGGAAATCGGGGGAGAGCGCCGCACGGCATCCGTGGTCCGCTCCGGCTTCGACCTCACCGTGCTGCACGACGGCCATGTGTGGAAGATCAAACTGGACGACCCCTCCGCCACGGCGGCCGAACGCGAAGGCGGCGACGGGCGTCTGGCCGCCCCCATGCCCGGCACCGTGGTCCAGGTCCTGGTCCAGCCGGGCGATGTGGTCACCGCCGGTCAGCCGCTGATCGTCGTCGAGGCCATGAAGATGGAACACGCCATCAAGGCGCCAGGCGAAGGCAAGGTCGCCGCCATCCACTTCAAGGTGGGCGACACCGTGGCCGAAGGCATCGAATTGCTGGCCTTCGAGGTAAGTAAGTAAAATTGGGCTATCGCCCAAACCTATTTGGGGCTTTTGCCCCAAAGGCGCCAACTTAAGGCCGCGTCATCCCGGACAAGCGAAGCGCGATCCGGGATCCAGGGGGTGCACCTCCAGCCTTCTTCGCGACTCCTGGATCCCGGCTCGAGGCCGGGATGACGAAAGAAAACTGGGGGCGATAGGGCTAAGCTAACTCCTATCGGGCGGCAGTCCCGATAACGACGGGAAGGAACGAACCATGCGTCACCCCAACCGCGTCAAGATCGTCGAGGTCGGCCCCCGCGACGGCCTGCAGAACGAAGCCAAGCCGGTCCCGGTGGAGATCAAGGTCGAGTTGATCGACCGGCTGACCGATACCGGCCTCTCGGCCATCGAATCGGGTAGCTTCGTCAGTCCCAAATGGGTGCCGCAGATGGCCGCCACCGCCGAGGTGATGGCCGCCATCAAGCGCCGGCCGGGCGTTTCCTATCCGGTGCTGACCCCCAATCTGCAGGGGCTGGAAGCGGCGCTGGCCGCAGGCGTCGAGGAAGTGGCGGTGTTCGCGGCGGCCTCCGAGACTTTCTCGCAAAAGAACATCAACTGTTCCATCGCCGAAAGCCTGGACCGCTTCGCCCCCCTGGCCGCGCGGGCCAGGGCGGAAGGGTTGCGGGTGCGGGGCTATGTCTCGTGCACCCTGGGCTGTCCCTATGAAGGCGCCATCGCGCCCAGCGCCGTGGCCGAGGTGGCGGGCAAACTGGCCGCCATGGGCTGCTATGAGATCTCGCTGGGCGATACGGTGGGCGTCGGAACGCCCACCAAGGCCCAGACCATGATCGACGCGGTAACCAATCGCCTGCCGGTGGACATGCTGGCCGCCCATTTCCACGACACCTATGGACAGGCTCTGGCCAATCTGCTGGCCGTCATGGAACGCGGCGTGGCGGTGATGGATTCCTCGGTGGCCGGGCTGGGCGGCTGTCCCTATGCCAAGGGCGCCGCAGGCAATGTGGCGACCGAGGACTTGGTCTACATGCTGAACGGCATGGGCATCCACACCGGCATCGACCTTGACAGGCTGATGGAGGCAGGCTCCTTCATCAGCGCCGCTCTCGACCGCCCCACCGGCTCGAAAGTGGCCCGTGCGCGGGGGTGATTGCCAACTAAGCACTGGTCCACGGCAGCCTCATGGGGTGAAATGGCGCCTTCGAGACCAAGGGACGCTCCATGACCGCCATTCTCGGCACTTATGACCATTACGGCTATGCCGCCATCGCCCTGTTGGGCACCTTTTTCGGTGCATGGTTCCTGCTATGGATAACCCTGCGCTCGCCCTGGGCCGAGGAGGTCCGGCTGTGGCGCGGCGTGTCGCCGCCTTTTCTCGGCGTGGTGGGGGTTCTGTTCGCCCTGACCCTGGCCTTCCTGGCCAACGACACCTGGAACGCCCATGACCGGGCCTTGAATACCGTCTACCAGGAAGCCGACGGGCTGCGCAGCATCGACGCCCTGGCCGAGCATCTGCCCGCCCCGGTCAAGGCTAAGGTGGTGAACGCGGTGCGCGACTATGCCCGCGTCACGGTGACGGAGGAATGGCCTTTGCTGGCCCGGCGTCAGAGCAGCAAGGAGGCTTCGGATCAGTTGGACCGGCTGCTGGCCCTTCTGGCAGGACCCGATGTCTCGGCATCAGCCCCAACCGGGGTGCATGGGCTGATGCTGGCCCAGGCCACCCAGGTCCGCGCCGCCAGGGGATTGCGCATCGCCCTGTCGCAGACTCACGTCAATCCGCTGAAATGGCTGGGGATGGCCTTTCTCGGCTTTCTCACCATGATTTCCATCGCCATGGTCCATGTGGACCAGAGCCGCGCGGAAATCCTTGCCATGGTGATCTTTGCCGCGGCCGCCGCGCCGACGGCAGCCATCGTGCTGGTCCAGGGCAACCCGTTCCAGCCGCCCACAGTGGTTCACGCCGGGCCTATCGCGGCCCTTCTGGATGGCGACGCCAAAACGCGGTGAGGCGATTCTGATCGCCCCTCAAGCGCCGGGCGGGTTTCTCGCGAAACCCTTGGCTTTGTCCGCTCCGCGTTCCCTTTGGTTCGCGGCATAAGCCGCGCGGCCATCGAGATATATCTCGATCCCCCGGAGGGAGGGGCCTAGCCAAATCTCCAGGAGTTTTGGCCTCAGTCCAGCGGAGCGGGAGGGGCGCGGTAAAAGAAGTCGGGATCGGCCAGGGTGGAGGCCGAGACGGTGATCATGGTCTTGGGCTGCAGCTTGCTGAACAGCCGGGCATGCATGATGCCGTCCACATGCTCGAAAATCTTCTCGACCACCCAGATGCTTTTCTTGGTGTCGTGGGCCTTGATGAACATGTCGCCGACCTGTGCATCAACGGACTTGCGCTTAAACATTCCTACTCCCGCCCAATTCACCTTCGATGAGATGATCATCAATGAGGGGTCCGGAACGGACCCACAAGGACAGAGGTTATATGACACAGAGCCCGACGGGAAGCCGTGTCGTGAAATTTGTGCCATGCGAGATAGAGTCCCATGATCGCGACCGATGCCATCGTATTGATTGACTGCGAAAATCTGACCGGCGCCCACCGTCTGGAAACCCTGGGCCGCTGGGCCGGAGCGGACCGCCTGGAACTGTTCGGGCGCGAAGGCTTCATGGCGCCCTGGCGCGCCGCCCTGGCCCGCAAGGGGTTGGTTGCGGCGGCGGAAACCCCGGTTCCCGATGACGCGCCCTCCCAGGCGGCGGACCAGGCCATCGCCCGAACAGTGGACGGATTGATGGCCGCCAGAGCGCCCGGACCGGTGGTGATCGCCTCCAATGACAAGGGCTTTGCCGCCGATATCGCTCGGCTGACGGCGGCGGGCATCCTTGCCCGTCAGGATTTCGACCTGGACGATGCGGGGTTGCTGAGGCTGGTGATCACGGAAATCGCCCGGCCCGACGGCTGGGCCGCCGCCGGAGGGATCGGCGATCATCTGATCAGGCGGTTCGGACTGGATATTCGCGGACGGCTGGGCGCACTGGCGGCCCGGTCCGGCTTTGGCCTGCGGCATGACCGCACCGGCCTGTGGCTCTCCTTGCCGGAGAGCCGGAGATAGGCCGATCAGACCGCCGAAGCGATGCCGTCGTGCTCGTCCTTGGCCAGTTCCCGCTCGACACGGGCGGCATGGCGCCAGGCGCTGATGGAAATACCAAGGCCGGCGATGCTCAGAACACCGATGGCGGCCATCACGATATCCATGGTCGAAAGGATCATCACACTCTCCTTGACCGCACACATCACGCGGCCTGTCCCTGCCCTTTACACCCCTTCTCGCAGATGCGAAAGCCATTGGAGGGCAGCCATGCGCAAACCTCATGCGTGACGATTACCAAGGTCGGCCCCCCAACAATTGCCGCCGCCCTGGCATCGGCCTACCATGAACGGACGGGAGGATAGGGTCATGGTGACACTGCGCCTTCGCGACATTCTGCTGATCGGGGCCGGTCTGGCCTTTCTCGGCTGGGCGGTGGCCCCGCCCTCCTCGTTGTCCCTGAACGAATCCTGCGGTCCCGGCAACGGTCCGCCCATGCTCAGCGCCGCTCTGTTTCCCGGCAGCTTCTGGGAAAAGCAACTGGTCGTGGTTTTGGCCGAGCGGGACGAATTGCTGGCCCGCCCGGCACGGCGCGCCCGCATCGACGCCCAAATCCAGGCCGAGGCTTCTGCCATCGAAGGCCGCATGGAGCGGCTGAACCGGGAGCAAAGCCGCGTCGACGACCGGGCGGAAAAGGAACGCCGGGACATGGCCGAGCAAAGCGCCCGCCTGAAACGGGTCGCCTGGCTGATGGGCTGCGAGGGGGAAATCCGCCAAAGACTGGCTAATTAGACTGCCGCCGCCCGGCGATTGAGGGGCGAAAACTAGTCCTGTTCGGGCTCGGGCCCGGCATCCACGTCGATGGGCACACCCGGCTGCAGCTTGGATGTGCGGATGGCGAGTGCGCTTTTGACGTGGCTGATATTGGGCGCGGCGGTCAGGCGGGTGGTGAGAAAACGCTGATAGTCGTCCCAGTCATGGGCCACCACCTTGAGCAGGAAGTCGGTCTCGCCCGCCAGCATGTGGCATTCGCGCACCTCGGGCCAGCCCTTGACCAGTTCCTCGAAGGCCTTGAGATCGGCCTCGGCCTGGCTGTTCAGCCCCACATGGGCGAAGACCGTGACGTTAAAGCTCAGCGCGGCGGGGTCGATCTCGGCATGGTAGCCCTTGACATAGCCCGCCTCCTCCAACGCCCGGACCCGCCGCAGACACGGCGGAGCCGAGATTCCCGCCCGTCTCGCCAGTTCGACATTGGTCATCCGGCCGTCGGCCTGCAGGTCGGCCAGAATGCGGCGATCGATGCGGTCAAGCTTGACCCGCTGCATAAGGGAACTCCAAATCTTCTCAGGTTTGCGAAATTATATTACTCGAACGCCGCCAGCAAGCCCTACGTTCTGTCGCCGTGTCGATTTCCCGTGCTGACGCGCCACCCTAACCACAATGGCTATGACCATAGAAAAAAACCGGGTTAATCCCCTTCCGTGCCGGGGCCGTGGCGGCAGTTTTGTAATCATTCCATCTTGCGCGAGCGAGAAAACCAGACTAGATTTGTCGGCATCATTCCGATCCAAGCCCCATGATGGAGCCTCTCATAATGTCCGACGCGATTCAGAACCCGACCTCCCTGGTGACCAAGGCCGCCCCCGACTTCACCGCGCCCGCCGTGATGCCGGACAATGAGATCAACCCGGCGTTCAATCTGAAGTCGTATCTGGCTGGTTCCTACGGCATCGTGTTCTTCTATCCGCTGGACTTCACCTTCGTCTGCCCGTCGGAAATCCTGGCCCACGACCACCGCGTCAAGGCCTTCGCCGAGCGCAACACCAAGGTCATCGCCGTCAGCGTCGATTCCCACTTCACCCATCTGGCCTGGAAGAACACGCCGGTGGACAAGGGCGGTCTGGGCAATGTCCAGTTCCCCATGGTCGCCGACCTGACCAAGGACATCGCCAAGTCCTATGGCGTTCTGCTGCCGGGCGGCGTGGCGCTGCGCGGCACCTTCGTCATCGACAAGAACGGCGTCGTTCAGTCGGCCCATGTCAACAACCTGCCGCTGGGCCGCAACGTGGACGAGGCGCTGCGCCTGATCGACGCCCTGCAGTTCCATGAAGAGCATGGCGAGGTCTGCCCCGCCGGTTGGAACAAGGGCAAGGCCGGCATGAAGGCCAACCCCAACGGCGTCGCCGAATACCTGGCCAAGCACGCTTCCGAGCTGTAAGGCTTTTGTCAGATTGGTGGGGCGCGCCGCTTGCCAGCGGCGCGCCCTCTCCTTATGCTGTGGCGCAACAATATCAGTAAGTTCCGGGAAGCATCGCGATGGCGCATCACCACACCAAGGTTCTGATTCTGGGTTCCGGTCCGGCTGGCTGCACCGCCGCCATCTATGCCGCGCGTGCCAATCTCGAGCCCATCCTGGTGGCCGGGCTGCAATTGGGCGGCCAGCTGACCATCACCACGGATGTGGAGAACTTCCCCGGTTTCGCCGAGGCGGTCCAGGGCCCCTGGCTGATGGAGCAGATGCAGGCCCAGGCCGAGCATGTGGGCACCCGCTTCATGGACGACACCATCGTCTCGGTGGATCTGTCCAAGCGCCCCTTCACCGCCACCGGCGATTCGGGCGACACCTATACCGGCGACACGCTGATCATCTGCACCGGCGCCACGGCGCGCTGGCTGGGCCTTGAATCGGAAAAGAAGTTCTCGGGCTTCGGCGTCTCTGCCTGCGCCACCTGCGACGGATTCTTCTTCCGGGGCAAGGAAGTGGCGGTCATGGGCGGCGGCAATTCCGCCGTGGAGGAGGCCATCTATCTGGCCGGGATCGCGTCGAAGGTCACCCTGATCCACCGCCGCGACACCTTGCGCGCCGAAAAGATCGCCCAGGACCGCCTGTTCGCCAATCCCAAGGTCCAGGTGGTCTGGGACAGCGTCATCGACGAGATCCTCGGCGACGACAATCCCCCCGGCGTCACCGGGGTGCGCCTGAAAAACGTCAAGACCGGCGATTTGTCCGTGCTATCGGTGGATGGCGTGTTCATCGCCATCGGCCACACGCCCAACACCGATCTGTTCAAGGGCGCGCTGGAGATGGATTCCGAGGGCTACCTGATCACCAAGGCCGGGGCCACCTCCACCAACATTCCCGGCGTCTTCGCCGCTGGCGACGTGCAGGACAAGATCTATCGCCAGGCGGTCACCGCGGCGGGAACCGGCTGCATGGCGGCGCTGGAAGCCGAGCGCTTCCTCACCGCGCATGGACACACGGGCTGAGTTGCGGCACAGTAGCCGCCATGAAATGGGAAGGCGGAAACCATAATCCGCCGCGGGGAGGAGACCGGTCGTCACATGGACTGGGATAAGCTGAGGGTTTTTCATGCCGTCGCCGAGGCGGGCAGTTTCACCCATGCGGGTGAGGTGCTCAATCTCAGCCAATCGGCCGTCAGCCGCCAGATCAGCGCGCTGGAGGAGAGCCTCAACCTGCCCCTCTTCCATCGCCACGCCCGTGGATTGATCCTCACCGAACAGGGCGAACTGCTCTACAAGACCGCCCGCGACGTCTTCTCCAAGCTGGCCATGACCGAGGCGCTGCTCACCGAAAGCCGCGAACGCGCCCAGGGCCCGCTGAAGATCACCACCACCGTGGCCTTCGGTTCCTTGTGGCTGACGCCGCGCATCAAGGACTTCCTGGACGCCTATCCTGAAATCTCGGTGACCATGGTGCTGTTCGACGGCGAGTTGGATCTCGCCATGCGCGAGGCCGACGTGGCCATCCGCATGATGCCGCCGCGCCAGCCCGACCTGATTCAGCGGCACCTGTTGTCCATGAACTACGCGGTCTTCGCCTCGCCAGCCTATATCGAGAAGTACGGCATGCCCAAATCCGCCGACGATCTCGACAACCACCGCATCATCGTCTATGGCGACGACACCCGGGTTTCGGCCCCGGTGTCCAACGTCAACTGGCTGCTGGAGGCGGGTGCCTCTCCCGACCGGCCGCGCAAGCCGGTGCTGGAGGTCAACAACATCTACGGCATCTACCGCGCCGTCAAAAGCGGGCTGGGCATCGCCGCCATGCCGGAATATCTGCGGGGCGAGGCCGAGGCCCTGGTGCATATCCTGCCTGAATTGAAGGGCCCCAAGGTCGAGGCCTATTTCGTCTATCCCGAGGAATTGCGCCATTCCAAGCGCATCACGGTCTTCCGCGACTTCCTGCTGAGCAAGATCGCCGAAACCGCCTGATCCGGTAGAAACCCTATCCGAAAGCATAAGGCATGCGCCAATCGCATGCCTCTGTCCTGCTTTTTGGTGTGGTTCAACCCCATCCCATGCCTTACACAAGTACTCGCAACTTGCTGCACCGCAGCAGGTCCCGAGTTCGGCGGTTTCCGCCACATTGTTCCCAGGTTTCGTACCTGGGTTCCGGGTCTTCGGACCCTACGTCTCCTAGACGTGAAGCCTCCCTGTTTGACTTTACCCCCCGGTGCATAACCGGGGGGTTTCTTTTTGTCGGAAAGGCTGGGGTTTTGCGGCACAGCGCTTTTCGGATAGTGCCTGCGCAGGCTGATGCTTTACTTCCCACGTGGCATAGAAGTGGCAAAAAAGATTTTGCGGAACCACGCTTACCTACCGCAGACCACGGAGCGCCTTGTCCCATGGCTCCGCCTCTTATCGCCCCTTGTCGATATTGCGGCCATGACCGCCTGTTGCTATGGTTTGGCACCGGCTGACCGGCCGCGCCGTCCACACTGGCGAAGCCTTCGGGGCAGGTTCTGATTACCATCCTGACACTCTCTTTCGAGGCGCTCAGGGCTAAGTGGACACGCCTTTCTCCAGCGCCGAGAGGGAGGATGGTATGCGTTTTCATTTCCCCAATCTCACCCGCCCGAAGAAAGCCGCGAAGCACCTGTCTGCGGTGTTTCCGGACACTCCTCTGTCCAGCAGCCAGCAGGCCGTCGCCGTGGCCTGTGGCTACCGTGATTGGCATGAGCTTGAGGTCAGCCACGGCGCGACCGAGCAGACCATCCTGGACGAACACTTGGCCGAGGACGCCTTCCGGGAACGGGCCATCGCCATGTCGCGCAGCTTGGCTGTGTCGTTGAATGCCCATGACGGCGACGTGCAGGCCGCCTTGCCCGAGATGAGGCTAACCGGCAACCGGACCTTCACCCGTGATGACCACGAAGCGATCCGAACGGCTTGCTGGCGGGCTGGGCCAATTCCCTGGAAGGTAGGTCGCCATCCCGGGGTGATCTTTCGCATCAAGAGCGCCGGTTTTTCCAAAACCGAACCCCATTGGTGGCGCAAATCTAGTGGCGGCGTGCGCTATCTCGACCACTCGACCGATAACAGCCTAGTTGCCACATTCGAGGCCGTCGTCCCGCGTACCCGGATTGCAGATTTTGTGCCCCGGCGCTTGTGGCTGCCTTACGGCTGGATGGACATGGAAGATGGGAGCCGGGTGCTATTTTCCCGCGACTATCTGCCGCTCTGGCGCATCGCCTACGGCAAGGTCGAGCGGGTCAAGCCGACGACCAAGGTGTATTCGTACCGAGAGCGGCATTGGTTCCGGGAAGGGGATGGGCCTTGGTCCTATGGCCCGGCCAGAGAAGCCGCCGAGCGGATGCTCGCAGACTATGGCATCGCGGCATTCCCGCGGCTGGCGGACGTTCTGCCGATCTTGGCCCAAGACGAGCACACAGACGTCAAGGGCGCCGCCAATATCCTGGATGGCATGCGAAAGCTGGTTTAGGTTCAACTTAGCGGGAGAGGCCTGTCACGGCCTCACCCGGTCGCCCGCGATCATCGTCAACCACTGCGACAGGTCGAAACCGGCAGTGCGGGGGCCATCATTCCCAGGCAGACGTCAGTGTATGATCTGCTGGCCCGGTCGCAGGCGAGCATCGACCAGCGGGTTCGGTCAGTTCGTCGGGCAAGCTACGGTCGAAGAGCCCGCATTGACGGCCCTCATTGACTCTGACGTTCTCTCTATGTTCTTATTTATGCCCATTGATGAGCAAGGCGCCTCCCATGCGCAAGCCGAACACCCCGGAACGTCTTTATCTCGATTTTGACGGCTTTTTCGCGTCGTGCGAACAGTTCGCCCATCCCCATCTGCGTGGAAAGCCCATCGGCGTCGTCCCCTTCGCCGGGGCGGTCAATACCTGTGTCATCGCCTGTTCCCGCGAGGCCAAGAAGCGCGGCGTCTCCAACGTGATGATGGTGAAGGACGCGCTCAGACTCTGTCCCGACCTGATCCTTCAGCCCCAGAACCCCGATCTTTACCGCCGTGCCCACAATGCCCTTCTATCGGAGATCGCCATGGTGATTCCCATTGATGCGGTAAAGTCCATCGACGAGCTGACCTGCCGTCTTGATCCCAGCCAGCAGCAAGATCCGTTGGCGGTTGGCGAGGCGATCAAGGCCCGCCTGCTCAAGCTGGTCGGCCCCTGGATCAAGTGCAGCCTCGGCTATGCCGCCAACCGGCAACTGGCCAAGATGGCCTGCAAGGCGGGCAAGCCGGACGGAAACATGCTGTGGCATCCGGACGACATGCCAGGGCCGCTCCTCAAGATTTCCATCCGCGACGTGCCCGGCATCGGCAAACGCATCCTGCACCGCCTCTGGGATGCCGGTATCGTCGAAATGACCGACCTGCTGAATGCGCAGCCCAAGCAGATGCGCGCCATCTGGGGCAATGTAACGGGAGAACGTTTGTGGTACGCACTGCACGGCTACGACATCCAGGCCCAAGCCTCGGAGCGCGGCATGTACGGCCATGGCCGGGTGATGCCGCCCGATCATCGCACCATGGCGGCGGTCAAGCCCATCTCCCGCCTGTTGCTGGTCAAGGCGGCGCGGCGGATGCGCCGCGACGGCTGGTCGGCTGGCCGCCTGTTTCTCTGGCTTGGAATGTGGGACGACTCGTGGAGTGGCAGCGCCTATCTGCCTGCCATTTCCGACGATCCCGGCATCTTGGACGCATTGGAGGAGATCTGGGCCAAGGCTCGGGCGGACCTTCCCCGCCGGGCCGTCATCGCGCGCATTGGCGTCACCTTGGGGGAACTGAGCCGCACCGAACGGCGCCAACTGGATTTGCTGACCAATGACGAGCCGGTGCGAAAGCGGCTGGAGACGGTCACCGACGCCATCGACCGATTGAACCGCCGCTATGGCCGCACCGTGGTCAGTGTCGGCCCGTGGGTAGCGCCGCCGGGCGATCATGCCGGAGGCAAGATCTCGTACACCCGCATTCCGCGGGCAGAGGATTTCTACTGATGAACTGGAAAACGGAAAGCCGCCTCTCGGATCTCGACCCGGCCACTCAGATCGAGGTGACCTGCCGACGGTGCGGATTGACCCGCTACATGACCCCGCGCGAGATCATGACGCGCCCGCGGCTGCGCCAGGCTACCCTGGATATGGCCGAGGCGGCCCTGTCTTGCGCGGATCGCTACTGCAAGGGGCGGGTGCGGGTCGCCTTCGTCCACGACGACCTGAACGAACCCTTCGTCGGTGGCCTGGCGTAAGGCGGGCATGCTCCGCTTGCGCCTCCTGGGTTCCGGGGGCGCCCAGGACCCAGGAGACAATATGCCTCGGACGAAGCCGAACTGGCGCTAGTGACTCTTTGCCGCGGGCGGGGTTGATTGGGCCTTGGCTTTTTCCTGCACCGTTCGCTCGCGGATTTCGTCCGCCGCCTCGATGGCCTTGCGGCGCGAGCCGTCGGGGTCGAGGGCGTCCAGCGCTTCCGTGTCGGAATCGTCGCTGCCCATCTTCTTGCGCAACAGCTGAAGCGCCGACTTCTGTTTTTCGATCTCCGCCTGGGCCTCGGTCAGGTGGTGTTCGGCATGGACATAGGTGATGCCCATTTGCACGCCGGAGCCCAACGCGATCACCACCGACAGAACCCACAATATTCGGCTGGAAAGCAGCAGGCTGATGGAGGCGGCGACGATGGCGATCTCGGCGGCCACCTGCGCCTTTTCATAGCCTTCGGTGGCTTCGAAATGAGCCTCGATCAGCGGCGTATAGCTCTTGGACCAGGCCGAGGCGATGCGGCGCTCCTTGCGGTAGTCCAGCGCCAGCGAGATATAGCGCATCTTCTGCGCTTCGGTGACCGAGTCCGGGTCCTCGCGGCGCAGGCCTTCCACCTCGTTCATCATGGTGCGGTAGCGGGTCGAGGCGGCGGCGATGGTGTTGGAGACCTGGGTCTGCTGGATCAGCGCCCGCGTCGTCTCATTGCGCTCCGCCCCCACCCAGGCGGCACAGACGGCCACCAGGACGGCGATCAGACCCATGGTGACGCCGATCCGCTTGTTCATGCCGCCATGGTCGGCGCCACCGTTCTCGTCGTGATGAGCATGTTTGGCGTGCTCGATCTTCTCGGCGATTTCCATCCGCTCCGTCATCTGCGTCATGGTCTTTGGGTCTCCCTGCGGCGAAGACGGCAAATAGACCACGAACAAAGGGCCATACGCCAGAGGGATAGCCCGTGGTCAAGGGAGGTTTCACCGCACCGGATTGCCCGATGGAAGGACCGGAGGCTTTCTTTTGGGGTGGGCTGCCTCCCCCTCCCGCGCTATAGTCCGGTTATGGGAACATATGGTGATCACACGCCGACAGTCTGCCGGGATTGCGGGGCTTCAGGAGCGGAAAGCGGTGTCTGTCCCGCCTGCGGGTCAGAACGGCTGGTGCGCCATGCCGAGCTTCTGGATCTTTCCATCGCCCATATCGACTGCGATGCCTTCTACGCTTCGGTGGAAAAGCGCGACAACCCGTCCCTGATGGACAAGCCGGTGATCGTCGGCCATCCGGGCGGACGGGGCGTGGTGACCACGGCCTGCTATGTGGCGCGCAAATTCGGGCCGCGCTCGGCCATGCCCATGTTCAAGGCGCTGGAACTGTGCCCCCATGCCGTGGTCATCCCCCCCAACATGGCCAAATACAAGCAGGTCAGCGCCCATATCCGCGCCCTGTTCGAGAAAGCCACGCCCCTGGTGGAGCCCTTATCCCTGGACGAAGCCTATCTTGATCTGTCGTCCGGCATACGTCTGGTGGAGCGCCCGGCGGCGGTTCTTCTGGCCCGGCTGGCGCGGGCCATTCGCCGCGAGGTGGGAATCACCGTCTCGGTGGGCCTCAGCTACAACAAGTTCCTGGCCAAGATGGCGTCGGACCTCGACAAGCCCGAAGGCTTCTCGGTGATCGGCCGCGAGGAGGCGGCCGCGTTCCTGGCGCCGCGCCCGGTGACCGCCCTGTTCGGCATCGGCCAGGCCACGGCGGCGCGCATGGCCCGGCAGGGCATCACCACCATCGCCCAGCTTCAATCCCTGCCCGAGGCGGAATTCATGGCGCGCTGGGGCAGGTTCGGGCGGCGTCTGGCTGGCATGGTGCACGGCATCGACACCCGCGCCATCAATCCCGACCGCCCGGCCAAGAGCGTGTCCACCGAGACCACCTTCGCCCGCGACATCTCCGACGCCAAAGCCCTGGCCGAGGCGCTGGCACCCCTGGCCGAGGGCGTGGCCCGGCGCCTGGAGCGCGCACGTCTGGCGGGGCGCACCGTGGTGCTCAAGCTCAAGACCGGTGATTTCAAGCTGCTGACCCGCCACCACCGGCTGAGTGATCCCACCGGGCGGGCGGAGATCATCCTGCGCGCCGGTCTGGCCCTTCTCGATCGTCAGGCGGATGGACGGGCCTTCCGCCTGATCGGCATCGGCATCACCGACCTTTGCCCGGCCGAGGACGCCGACCCGCCCGATCTGTTCGGGCCGCGACCCGCCTAGGGCAGGAACTGCGGGGCCAGGGACTGCATTTTCGGCCCGGCGGTTTCCGACTTGAAAGCCATCATCCACAGATCAAAGGATTTGGGCCTGCGGCCGCCAATGACATTGGCGAATCCCGCCCCCTGAAGGCACTGGTCCAGCACCGAATAGGTGAAGCCGCATTTATGCGCCATATAGGCATTGCCCTGGGCGATCATCCCACGGTGCCCGTAGAGAATATCCAGCGGACTGATGGGACCGGCGGGCGAGTCGTAAAGCGGCTCGAGCAGCCGGTCGGCGACCACCGCCTCGCAGACGCTTTGCAGGTCGGGACAGGTGATGACCAGAAAGCCGTCATCCTTCAAGACCCGGTGAAACTCCCGCAGGGCCATGCCGACCTCATGGGGGAAGACATGCTCGATATTATGGCTGGAATAGACGGCATCAACGCTTGCGCTGTCCACCTGACGCATATCGGTGAGCGTGCCGAGGATGTCGGGGTGCACGCTCTCATCGATATCGAAGCGGATTTCCTGCCAGTCGTCGCTATCGAACCCCTTCAGCCCGCTTTTGGTCTGGGGGCCGCAGCCCACATGGAGAAATTTTCTGCTCATGGCGGGTATCCAGTGGTTCAACGCTGCGGCACGGGGGATTCCAGGAATTCGGCGACCGCCTGATAGAGCTGCTTGCGATTCTTTTCCATCAGGGCCGCATGGGTGGCCTCGCCCACCATGACATAGCGCTTGTAGGGCGAGGAGGTGATCTTGTTGAACAGCCTCATGCCCATGGAGGGCGGCGCCTCGGCGTCCCATTCCCCCTGAATCACCAGGGCGGGGACGGACAGGCGCTCGGGGTTCCAGCGCGGCTTGCCCGAAGCCCAATAGCGCATGGTGTCCAGCACCACGCCGTTGGGAGCGCGCACCGTATTGGGCACGGCGGGCTCGGCATCGCTGGCGATGGTGGCCTTCAGCCAGTCGGCGAAGACCGCCTTGGACAGGGTCGCGTCGCGCTTGGCCTCGGGCACCGCCTTTAGCCAGATCTCGCGGGCGTCGCGCGGATCGACCTGACGCCAGGCGGGAACCCGCGCCAGATCGGCGTCACTGGGCGGCGTCACGTCACGCAGCCATTGCGGCGCGTAAAGCACCAGACGCTCCACCTTGTCCTGGGAGGTATTGGCGAAAGAGCCCGCCAGGGTCGCGCCCCAGGACCAGCCCACCAGGACGATGCGCTGGGAATTGCGGCGCGACAAGATGAAGTCGACGGCGCGGGTGACGTCGTCGACGGCGTCGGAGGTGTCGACCACCGGGGGATTGGCCTCGGGCGTCTGGCTCATCTCGGGCGGATGGCCCGACTTGCCGTAGCCGCGGATGTCCAGGCTGT
Organism: Paramagnetospirillum magnetotacticum MS-1; assembly: GCF_000829825.1. Taxonomy (NCBI): domain Bacteria; kingdom Pseudomonadati; phylum Pseudomonadota; class Alphaproteobacteria; order Rhodospirillales; family Magnetospirillaceae; genus Paramagnetospirillum; species Paramagnetospirillum magnetotacticum. Next base: position 277,806 of record NZ_JXSL01000030.1, read on the forward strand.
AGACGTCATAGCCCCGCGCCGCCATCCAATCCATCCAGCTTTGGCCGTCCACGGGCATGTCGAAAGAGGAATGGGCGGGATAGGTGGCGCCGTGCAGGAACAGCACCGTCTTTTCCGGCTTCACGTCGTACAGCGCCGCCGGATGCTTGTTCCGGAGATAGAGATTCTGACCCGGCCATTTACTGGCGATCTTGAATTCCTCGGTCACCGCCTCGGCGCTGGCGGGCAGCGACGCGCCCATCAGCATCACCGCCGCCACGACCAATCCCCATCCCCGAGCCATCATCGCCTTCATTCCCCGTCCACTCCCCAATTGTTCATGCAACCCCAGCCCCCACGGGCAGCCGCACGGTCACTACCGTACCCTGACCGGGCAAGGATGCCAATTCCACCCTTCCGCCATGCAGATCGACAAAGCGCTGGACCAGGGCCAGACCGATGCCGGAATCGTCGTCGCTCTGGCCGGCGGGCAGCACGTCACGGCGCCCGCCCGCGGCAAAGCCGCCGAACAGCCTTTCTTGCTGTTCGTCGGAAAGGCCGGTGCCGGTGTCGCTGATGGTCAGCGCCAGTTCTGTTGGCCGCCGTTCGGCCCGCACGCTGACCTTGCCGCCCGAAGGCGTACGCTTCAAGGCATTGCCCAGCAGGTTGAACAGCACCTGACGCAAGCGGCGTTCGTCGGCGACGATCCAGCCGATCTCCAGCGGGCAGTCGAAATCCAGGTGGACCTTCTTCTCGCGCACCCTTTCGCGCACCAGCCCCAAGACCCCCGACAGCATGGGGTGGATATCGACGGTATCGAGTTCCAGGGCCATCTGCCCCGCCTCGATGGCGGCCAGATCGAGAATATCGGAGATCAGCGACTGCAACCCCTGGCCCGCCTCGGTGATGCCGCGGGCATATTCGTGCTGGCGCTTGTTGAGCTTGCCGAAATACTCGGCGGCCAGCATCTCGGAGAACCCGATCACCGTGGTCAGCGGCTTTCTGACCTCGGCCGAGACATTGGCGATGAACTCGCTTTTCAGCAGATCGGCGGCGGCCAGGGCCTCGTTCCTCTCGCGCAGCGCGCGCTCCACCCTGGCCGAATCGGTGACGTCCAGCCAGGTCAGCAGCATGGCCCCGTCGGGCAGCGGCACCGAGGCGAAATCCACGATGGAATCGTCAAGCCGCTCCACCCGTCCGCTTTGGGGCGCACGGGTATTGAACAGAGCCACCAGACGTTCGCGCACTTCCGGCCAGACCGAGGCGCGCTCGGCGCCGCCTTCGAAATAGGGCCGGTGGGCCTCCACCAGCTCGTTGAGATGGGGCTCGGTCTCCAGCAGGGTGACCGGCAGATTCCAGATGCGGGCATAGGCGGGATTGAACAGACGCAGGCGGCCATCGCCCCTGAACACCGCCACGCCCTCGTGCAGGTGGTCCAGGGTTTCGCGCTGGACGGCGAGCGCGGTGTTGAAAGAGCGCTCCAGCGCCAGGGTGTCGGTCACATCCTCATAGGTGAAGATCAGGCCGCCATAGGGATGGGCGGCGATCATCCGGCGCAGCGTGCGGCCATCGGGCAGGTGCAGCAGGGTCTCGGCGGCATCGATCAGGGAGATGAAGCGTTTGAGTTCGTCTTCCTTATAGGCGCGGTAATCGGCCACTTCGGGCAGAAGGCGGCGTTCGCGCAGCGAATCCAGCACCGCGCCATAGGTGGGCTGGGCCTGCAGCCACTCGGCCTCCAGCCGCCACAGCCGGGTGAAGGCGGTGTTGAAGAAGGTCAGCCTGGTATCGGTGGAAAAGATGGCGATGGCGGTGGCCAGATGTTCCAGCACCTGGGCATGGGCGCTGGCGTGGCGCGCCAGTTCCACCTGCAGATCCTCGATGCGGGTCAGGTCCAGGGCATAACCGGCGGTCAGCAACCCCCCGTCGGCGGCCTCGAACGGCGCCTCGGTGATCTCGGTGAAGCGGCGCTGGCCGCCCAAGACCAGATGGAAGGATTCGGCGCGGGGCTCGCCTGCCGCCCGCGCACGGGCCGCCAGGGCGCGGGCCTCGCGCACCGAACCGTCGGACGCCAGTTCGATCTGCCCTGCCACCGCCGCATGGGGCGAGGCCACGTCCACCGCCCTGGCATAGGCCCGGTTGACGTGAAGCAGGGACAGATCGTCGTCACGCACCCAGACGGGAATGGGCAGCACGCCCAGCAGACCGTCGATGCGCTCTCGCTCGGCCGCCAGCCCGGCCAGACGGGTGGCCAGTTCGGCTTCAAAGGCGGCCCCTTCGGTGACGTCATGCATCCAGATCAGGTCGGCGAGCGCCGTCCCTTCGGGGCTCGACGCGCGGACACCGGCGGCGCGGACCCGGCGCCCCCCATCCCTGAGGCGCAATTCCAGTTCGAAGCCCGCGCCTTCCTCGCGCAGACGCCGCGCCGCGCCGTCCAGTTGGGCGGCATCGGCGGCGGCAAAGGATTCCAGCACATCCATGAAGGTGGATTCGGTGCCGCCGAACAGACCCAGCAGCACGGCAAGACGCCGCGAGCAGATCTCGCGCTCGGCTCCCAGCCAGGCATAAAAGCCGTCGGGCGCCGCCAGCAGGCTTTCGGTCAGTCGCTCGGCCAGACCGGCGGCACGGCTCGCATCGGCGGCCAGCCCCACCATGCGCCAGCGCAGCAGAGCCAAGACGGCCAAGGCGGGGATCAGGATAAGCAGGGCGCCGATGCCCAGCGACAGGGGATCGAAGCGAAGCGACGCCAGAGACGAAGCCTCATCAGCCGCCGCCGCACCCGACGCCAGCATCAATGCCAATCCCGCCGCGATCGCCGCGCGCATTTGCATATTCTCCCTGATACGGCCCCCAAAGTGCCGTTGGCGCGCGCAAAAGACAAGGGGTGGTTGCCCCTTTGCCTTCCGGCTGCTACACCTCGCCGATTCCTGGGGAGTTCGCGTGATGCTGAAGGGTCTTTACGATTGGATGATGGCCAAGGCGGCCCATCGCCACGCCATCTGGTGGCTGGCGGCCATTTCCTTCATCGAAAGCTCGTTCTTTCCCATACCACCCGACGTCATGCTGATCCCCATGGTGGTCGCCGCGCCCACCCGGTGGTGGCGCATCGCCCTGATCTGCACCCTGTCTTCGGTGGTGGGCGGCTATCTCGGCTATGCCATCGGCTATTTCGCCATGGATTCCATCGGTATGGCCATTCTGGGCGTCTTCCATCTCCAGGAAAAGTTCCAGGCCTTGAAGCCGATCATCGACGAATGGGGCGTGTGGTTCATCATCATCAAGGGCGCCACCCCCATTCCCTACAAGCTGGTGACCATCACGGCGGGCGCCTTCCACTTCGATCTGGCCAAGTTCACCTTCGCCTCCATCCTGGCGCGCGGCATGCGCTTCATCCTGGTGGCGGCCCTGTTGTGGAAGTTCGGCCCGCCCGTGCGCGACTTCGTGGAACGCCGGTTGAAACTGGTCACCACTGTGTTCGTCGTGGTGCTGGTGGGCGGCTTCTTCCTGGTGAAACTGCTGTAGCAGGCTACGGGAAACCTCCCGCGATCACCTTTTTCATCGTCACCCCCGCGCAGGCGGGGGTCCATGTTGGGGCGTTCTCGATCGCGAGACACCAAATGCTGCACTGGCGGACACATGGATTCCCGCTTGCGCGGGAATGACGATGGAATTTCGAGTTTTTCCGCAGCCTGTAAGCATTCATCCAGATAAAGCCGCGATAACCTTCGCCTCCGGGTGGCAAAATCCTTGCTCGTCCAGCTTAGTTGAATTATTCTACTTATCACTTCGTCGCCGCTCCAGCTCCCCCCACTCCGCCGGAGCGGATCGACGGAGCCCCACCGCTCAATCTCAGGGAGACGGGTGGGAAGCAAGAGGCAATGCGCGCGCCACCCTCCCCCCATAAGGGGCGCGAAGCGGCCACGGGCGGCGGGGGACTATGGCCGAGAAACCGGCCTTCGTCCCCCGCCGGCCCATAAAGCCCCGATCACTCTTCGTCCTTGTCCTTGCGGCGATGGATGTTCAATCCGACTTCGTCGAGGAAGGCCTGTTCCTTCTTGTCGCGCTCGGCCTGGGCGCGGCGTTCGCGTTCCTTCTGGGTGATCTCGTAGGTCTTCAGTTCGTTGAAGGCGTCGGCCAGTTCGTCGCGGGCCTTGACGATTTCGCGGCGCACCTGTTCGAGCATCTGCATCAGCTGCTCGCGCCGGGCCAGCCAGGCATTGGCGAAGGTGGCATAGGCGAAGCCCACGCCCACCGAGTCGTCGGACGCCACCTGCTGCTCGTGGATCAGGGTCTGCTCGGCATGTTGAATGGCGGCCAGGATCTCGTCCTCGCGCCCTTGCAGCGCCACCAGGACCCGCTGTTTTTCATCAACGTTCCACTTGGACAGGCGGATGAGGGTTTTCAGCCCCTTGTCGGCCATTCAGGACCTACTTTCGCCCCATGCCGTCGCCGTCGAACGGCATGCCCAGCACCTCGGCCAACTGGGCGTAGCAGGTCTGAAGATTGGTGGACTCGGTCTTCAACTGGCCCAGAAAGGCTTCGATGGCCGGATAATAATGAATGGCCTCGTCCACCTTGGGGTCGGTGCCCCGGCGATAGGCGCCCAGACGGATCAGTTCGGCCATGTCCTCGTAGGTGGAGAGCAGGGCGCGGGCGCGCCGCACCAGATCGTTCTCCTGCTGGTTATTGCAGCCGGGCATGGTTCGGCTGACCGAACGCAGGATGTTGATGGCGGGATAGCGTCCGCGCTCAGCAATGGAGCGGTCCAGCACGATATGGCCGTCCAGGATGCCACGCACCGCGTCGGCGATGGGCTCGTTGTGATCGTCGGCATCCACCAGCACGGTGAACAGCCCAGTGATGGAGCCCTTGCCCGTCCCCGGCCCGGCCCGCTCCAGCAGGCGGGGCAGTTCGGCGAAGACGGTGGGGGTATAGCCCTTGGAGGCGGGCGGCTCGCCCGCCGACAGGGAAATCTCGCGCTGGGCCATGGCGAAACGGGTCACCGAATCCATCATGCACAGCACGTCCAGGCCCTGGTCGCGGAAATATTCGGCCACGGTCAGCGTCATATAGGCCGCCTGACGGCGCAGCAGGGGGCTTTCGTCCGAAGTGGAGACCACCACCACCGAACGCTTCATGCCCTCAGGGCCCAGATCGTCCTCGATGAATTCGCGGGCCTCGCGGCCGCGTTCGCCGATCAGGCCCAGAACCGCGATATCGGCCGAGGTGTTGCGCGCCATCATGGACATGATGGACGACTTGCCCACGCCCGATCCGGCAAAGATCCCCATGCGCTGTCCCCGGCAGCAGGTGAGGAAGGCGTTGACCGAACGCAGGCCCAGATCGATCTTGCCCGACACCCGCGTGCGGGAATGGGCCGAGGGCGGTTGGGCCTTGACCGGATAGGCGATGTCGCCGCCGGGCAGCGGCCCCAGCCCGTCCACCGGCTCGCCAAAGCCGTTGATGACGCGGCCCAGCCAGCCGCGATCGGGATAGACCACCGGCTCGGCATCCTGCACCTCGGTGCGGCAGCCCAGCCCGATTCCTTCGATGGGAGAATAGGGCATCAACAGAGCGCGGCCCTGGCGAAAGCCCACAACTTCGCAGATCACCCGGCGGCCATCACGGGCCACCACGTTGCAGCGATCGCCCACGGAAATGGTCCGCTGGACGCCTCCGGCCTCCAGCAACATGCCCTGAACGGCAGCAATCTGGCCGTAAACCTGGATGTTGGAGACCCGTTCAATATCGCTGATCAGGTTGCGGACCAGGAATTTCAATTACGTCGCCCCTTCCAGCCGCCTTGAACTCATCAGAATACCCCCGTATGGTTAACACATCGTAGAGACGGATGGGACCGGGGACCTTACGATGCGTGTATTGGTGGTCGAAGACGACCAGTTGATGTCCAGAGCCATCGAAGCCATGCTCAAAGCCGAGGGCATGGTGGTCGATACCACTGCTTTAGGCGAGGATGGCCTGGAGATTGGCAAGCTCTATGACTACGACATCATACTGCTGGACCTGATGCTGCCCGATATGGACGGCTATGAAGTGCTGCGCCGCCTGCGCTCGGCGCGCATCGAGACGCCTGTCCTGATCCTGTCGGGCCTCTCCGAACCGGACAAGAAGATCAAGGGCCTGGGCTCGGGCGCCGATGATTACCTGACCAAACCCTTCGACAAGGGCGAACTGGTGGCCCGTATCCAGGCCATCGTGCGCCGCTCCAAGGGCCATGCCCAGTCGGTGATCGACACCGGCAAGCTGTCGGTGAACCTGGATGCCCGCACCGTCGCCGTCACCGGCGATCCGCTCCACCTCACCGCAAAGGAATACGGCATCCTGGAACTGCTCAGCTTGCGCAAGGGCCAGACGCTGACCAAGGAGCAGTTCCTCAACCACCTCTACGGCGGCATCGACGAGCCCGAGTTGAAGATCATCGACGTCTTCATCTGCAAGCTCCGAAAGAAGCTGGCCACCGCAACGGGCGGCGAATCCTATATCGAGACGGTGTGGGGACGCGGCTATGTGCTCCGCGATCCCGACCTGCCCGCCGCCAATTCCAACAAGGCGGGCGCGGCGGAATAGGGCATCGGGCAAGGTCGCTCGACGGGGCTCCCGCCCCGTAGCCCCGGCTGGAGGCGAGCCCTCCAAACCTCCCTTTGGTTTATGGGGCCGGGCCATTAGCCCCGGACGGGCTTGGGCGATAGCCCAAATGGTGAGAAGCCGAGTCCCGCCCTACTTCAAATACAACGCCACCGCCAAACCAGCGGCGATGATCCAGGCCAGCAGGGGCGAGGGGCGGCGCAGGCGGCCCCCTTCTGGGAACATGGCCTTGACCGTGTCGGGGTGCAGCTTGAGGCCCTGATTGACCAGCATGGAATAGGTCTTCTCGGTCTCGGCCAGCAGGCGGGGCAGACGCTCCAGCGAACCGACCACACTGCCCAGGGTTTCGCGGATCTTGGCCTCGGGGCCCAGATTTTCGCGCATCCAGCCTTCGATCAGCGGCTGGGCCAGATGCCACATATTGATATTGGGGTCGAGGATGCGCCCGACGCCCTCGGCCACCAGCATGCTCTTTTGCAGCAAGAGCAATTGCGGCTGGGTCTCCATGGCGAAGGTCTCGGTGACCTGGAACAGCTGGCCCAGCAGCTTGGCGATGGAGATTTCGTGCAGCGGACGGCCCAAGATGGGCTCGGCGATGGAGCGGCAGGCCTGGGTAAAGGTGTCCAGGGACTGGTCGGCGGGGACATAGCCAGCGGCGAAATGCACTTCGGCCACCTTGCGGTAGTCGCCCGACAGGAATCCCAGCAGCATCTCGCCCAGGAAGCGCCGCGTGCGCTTGTCCACCCGGCCCATGATGCCGAAATCCATGGCGATGAGCTGGCCGCCCTCGCCGATGAACAGATTGCCCGGATGCATGTCGGCATGGAAGAAGCCGTCGCGGAAGACCTGATTGAACATGGCCTCGGCGGCCTTGGCCAGCACGTCCACGGGATCGATGCCCGCCGCCCGCAGGCGTTCGGTCTCGTCCACCGGAATGCCAGCGACGCGCTCCAGGGTCAGCAGACGCTTGCCGGTGCGCAGCCAGTCCACTTCCGGCACCTTGAAATTGTCGTCGCCCCGGAAATTCTCGGCCAGTTCGGAGGCGGCGGCCGCCTCGAAGCGCAGATCCATCTCGAGAGTGACGGATTCCTCGAAGGTCTTGACCGTCTCCACCGGCTTTAAGCGCCGGATGCGCGGAATGGTCAACTCCGCCCATTCGGACAGCCAATAGAGCAGATCGATGTCGCGGTGAAACTTGGCCTCGACGCCGGGGCGCAGAACCTTGACCGCTACTTCGCGGCCCTGGCGGGTGGTGGCGAAATGCACCTGGGCGATGGAGGCCGCCGCCACCGGCACGTCGTCGAATTCGGAGTAGAAATTGGACAGCGGTCCGCCCAGTTCCTCCTCGATGATGCGCCGCGCCTCTTCGGCGGCAAAGGGTGGCAACTCGTCCTGAAGACCCGACAGATCGGCGGCCATCTCCTCGCCCAAGAGATCGGCGCGGGTGGACAGGGCCTGGCCCAGCTTGATGAAGGACGGCCCCAACTCGGCCAGGGCGGCGGCCAGACGCTGGCCGGGACGCCCCGTGCTGACCGGCGAACGCCCCCCGCGCAACAGCCGGGAGCCGAAGCGCACCATGGGCAGATAGTCTTCCAGCAGGAACAATGCGTCATGGCGCGCCAGGACGCGGCCGATGGTCAGCAGGCGGTTGAGATTGCGGATCGAGCGGATCATTATTTCGCCCCTCGCCGGGCACGCCCGTCCGGGCGCTTGGCCGCCGCCTCAATGGCGGCACGGATACCGACGAATGCGATATTCATCGGCATCAGATCCGCCAGCCCGAATGAATGGCGGCGATGCCCGCAGACAGGTTGCGCACCTCGACGCGGGAGAATCCAGCGGCCTCGACCATGGCGGCCATCTCCTCCTGGGGCGGGAATTTGCGGATGCTTTCCACCAGATACTGATAGGCCTCGGCATTGCCGGTGACCATGCCGCCCACCTTGGGCAGCACGTTGAAGGAATAGGCATCATAAGCCTCGCGTAGACCGGGAACGATCACGCGCGAGAATTCCAGGCACATGAAGCGCCCGCCGGGCCGCAGTACGCGGTAGGCCTCGGCGATGGCCTTGTCCCAATGGGTGACGTTGCGCAGGCAAAAGGCGATGGTATAGCGGTCGACCGACCGGTCGGGTATGGGCAGTTCCTCGGCATTGCCGCAGACCCAGGTCAGCCCATCCAGCAAATTGCGATCCACGGCGCGGTCGCGCCCGACGGCCAGCATTTCGCGGTTGATGTCACACACGGTGACCGGCCCGCCGCCCCGCTTTTTCCAGCCGAAGGCGATGTCGCCGGTGCCCCCGCCCACATCCAGCAGGGTCTGGCCGGGCTGGGGGCGAAGCATGTCGAGGAACGCCGATTTCCACAGGCGATGCACGCCCGCGCTCATCAGGTCGTTCATGAGATCGTATTTTGACGCCACCGAATCGAAGACGCCGCGGACAAGGGAAACCTTCTCGTCCTCGGCCACGGTCTTGAAGCCGAAATGGGTGGTGCCGTCGGAATGGGAGTGGCTGTCGGTCATGGTGCGGCACCTTAGCTCGGAATTTTCGCGGTGTCACGAGGTGGCGCCTACCTTATACTCCCCCTCATGCCTGAACTGCCCGAAGTCGAAACCGTCGCCCGTGGCCTGGCCCAAGTGTGGGATGGGCGGCGATTCGTGTCCGTGGAGACGCGGCGCTCGGGCTTGCGGGTGCCGTTCCCCAAGGACTTCGCCCAGCGCCTGACCGGCCGCAGGGTGGAAAGCGTCGGACGCCGCGCCAAATATCTGGTGGTGCGGCTCGATGACGGGCTGGTCATGCTGGGCCATCTGGGCATGTCGGGACGCATGACCATCGGCGCTTTGCGCAACGCGCCGCCCGGCCCCCACGACCATGTGGAATGGGTGACCGATGCGGGGATCAGCGTGACGCTCACCGATCCCCGCCGCTTCGGCCTGTTCACCTTGTGCGAGGCGGGGGAGCTGGCCGCCCATCCCCTGCTGGCCGGGATCGGGCCGGAGCCCCTGGACGATTCCTTCGACGCCAAGGTGCTGGCCCAGGCGCTGAAGGGCAAGAGCGGCCCCATCAAGACGGTGCTGCTGGACCAAAGGACCGTGGCGGGGCTGGGCAATATCTATGTGTGCGAAAGCCTGTTCCGCGCCCGCATCTCGCCGTTGCGGCCCGCCGGGTCCCTGACCAAGGCCGAGACCGGGCGGCTGGTGCCTCTGATCAAGGCGGTGCTGACCGAAGCCGTGGCGGCGGGTGGCTCGACCCTTAAGGATCACGCGCGGCCCGACGGCGAGCTGGGCTATTTCCAGCATTCCTTCCAGGTCTATGGCCGCGAGGGCGAGGCCTGCCCTGACTGCCCCGGCGCGCCACAATGCGGCGGCATCTCGCGCATTACCCAGGCGGGGCGCTCCACTTTCTATTGTGCGAAGCGGCAAGTGTGATGGTATAGGCATTGCCATGGCTCGTTTTCGGCATCTGCTTACCGCTTTCGCGCTTGCCCTGCTGCTTGCCCCCGCTTTGGCGCGGGCCGAGGCGTTCTTGTCCGCCTACGAGGATCTGCCGCTGCCACCCGGCCTGACCGAGGCCGTGGGATCGGGCATGTCCTTCGATTCGCCCTCGGGGCGCATCGTCGAGGCCTATGCCCATGGCGCGGCCAAGCCCGCCGACATTCTCAAATTCTATGCCGCCACCCTGCCCCAGCTGGGCTGGGCGCGGGCCAATGACCGGCTTTATCGCCGCGAGGCCGAGGTCTTGCGGCTGGAAACCACCCAGGATCGCGCCGGGGTGACCCTGCGCGTCACCATTTCTCCCGAATAACTCCCCCCATCTGAACTCCAAGCAAAGAGGAAATCCCCATGGCTTTCGAGAACATCACCGTCGAGACCCGCGGCAATGTCGGCCTGATCGCGCTGAACCGCCCCAAGGCCATGAACGCGCTCTGTGCCGCCCTGATCACCGAGCTGGGCCAGGCGCTGGACGCCTTCGAGGCCGATGATGCCATCGGCGCCGTGGTGCTGACCGGTTCGGAAAAGGCCTTCGCCGCCGGTGCCGACATCAAGGAGATGGCCGATAAGGGCTATATGGACAACTACCTGTCCAACTTCATCACCGACGGCTGGGAGCGTGTCACCAAGTGCCGCAAGCCGGTCGTCGCGGCGGTGGCCGGCTTCGCGCTGGGCGGCGGCTGCGAGATGGCCATGATGTGCGACTTCATCATCGCCGGCGACAATGCCAAGTTCGGCCAGCCCGAGATCACCATCGGCACCATCCCCGGCGCGGGCGGCACCCAGCGCCTGACGCGGGCCGTGGGCAAGGCCAAGGCCATGGAAATGTGCCTGACGGGGCGCATGATGGACGCCGCCGAGGCCGAGCGCTCCGGTCTGGTCAGCCGCGTCGTGCCGGTGGCCGAACTGGTGGACGAAGCCGTCAAGGCCGCCACCAAGATCGCCGCTCTGTCGCGGCCCATCGTCATGCTGTGCAAGGAATCGGTCAACGCCGCCTTCGAGACCACGCTGGCCCAGGGCGTCACCTTCGAGCGCCGCCTGTTTCATTCCACCTTCGCCACCCTCGACCAGAAGGAAGGCATGGCAGCCTTCGTCGAGAAGCGCGCGCCTGCTTTCAAGAATCGTTAATTGCCCCTCAGGCGGCGGGCGGGCGCCTTCGCGCCCTTGCCTTCCGCCGCATAAGCGGCGCGGCCCCTTGGGCCTAGCCTCGTTTCGGTCGCCGAAACGAGGTGCCGTTTGGATCCGGAGCCCGGTGAATCCGCCGGGCTCCGATTCAACGCTTGACGAGGTCGGAGCGCGGACATATAAACGCGCCTTCGAATTTGCAACCGTGTTTCCAAGGTTCTGATCCATGGCCCATCATAAGTCGGCAAAGAAGCGCATCCGCCAGACCGAGACTCGTACCGAGGTCAACCGCGCCCGCGTCAGCCGCATCCGTACCTTCGTGAAGAAGGTTGAGCTTGCCATCGCCGGTGGCGATTCCGCCGCTGCCCAGGCCGCCCTGAAGGACGCTCAGCCCGAGCTCATGAAGGGTGCCCAGGCCGGGGTGCTGCACAAGAACACCGCGTCGCGCAAGGTTTCCCGCCTCGTCGCCCGCGTCAAGGAGATGAAGCCGCTGGCCTAATGCCAATGGCTTGATATCCAAGCGATTTTAAAGGCCGCACTTCCGGGTGCGGCCTTTGTCGTTTCTGCAATCCGCGACAAATCCACGAGTCCCGAATTGCAAGCAAAAAATTTTCCATGTTCGCGTTCCGATCACGTTGCGAGTCGCGCACCAGCTAGGTAGAGTCGCGAACCTCGCTGGCCGCAATAACGCGACACTGCGAAATCAATATAATTTTGCCTTTTTTATTTGTTTTCTGCTTCGCGTTATTATGTGAAGCAGCCGACATACGTTTGATGACTTTTTGTAATATGGATGGTTCGCCATATTTACACGGATGGCCACGGCGGAGTATGACTCGGCGCGGCCGATGCTGGACAGGCTAAGGCCGGATGCGGGCAGCCCTCTGAGGGTTGCGGGAGGGGAGCCCACCGCATTGCGCCGCCGCCGGTGCGAAGAGGGACGGTGTCGTGATCAAGGTTTCACGGCGCCGTGGGGTTATGGGTAAAGGATTCGGGGACGGCAATGGTAAAGTCTGAGTGGGATCGCGTGAAGGTCAGGCTGAAGGACGAGGTCGGCGACGCCGCCTATCGTTCCTGGCTGCGCCCCATCACCTTGCATGACACGAGCGAGGGCGGCGTCAAGCTGGCCCTGCCCACCCGCTTCATGCGCGACTGGGTCAACACCCACTACGCCGAGCGCATCCGCACCCTGTGGGGCGCCGAAAACCCCGCCATCCGCAATGTGGAGATCGTGGTCGAGGCCGCCCGCGCCGCTTCCGCCACCCAGAACGCCACCAAGGCCAAGGCCGTCCCGGCGCCCGCCGCCGAACCGGCCCGCGCCACCCCCCCGTGCGCCCCGGCCACCGTGCCCAGCAACGACACCGATGAACTGGGCGCGCCGCTGGACGCGCGCTTCACCTTCAAGAATTTCGTGGTGGGCAAGCCCAACGAATTCGCCTGGGCCGCGGCGCGCCGCATCGCCGAAGCCGATCAGGTCTCGTTCAACCCGCTGTTCCTCTATGGTGGCGTGGGCCTGGGCAAGACCCATCTGATGCACGCCATCGCCCACCATATCCGCGAGCGCAACCCCGAGCGTTCGGTACTTTACCTCTCGGCCGAGAAGTTCATGTACCGCTTCATCCGGGCATTGCGCGGCCAGGACACCATGTCCTTCAAGGAGCAGTTCCGCTCCGTCGACGTGCTGATGATCGACGACGTGCAGTTCATCGCAGGCAAGGACGCCACCCAGGAAGAGTTCTTCCACACCTTCAACGCCCTGGTGGACCAGGGCCGCCAGATCGTCATCTCCGCCGACAAGTCGCCCAGCGACCTGGAAGGCATCGAGGAGCGTCTGCGATCCCGCATGGCCTGCGGTCTGGTGGCCGACATCCATGCCACCACCTATGAGCTGCGCCTCGGCATCCTCCAGTCCAAGGCCGAGCAGATGGGCGCCATCGTGCCCCAGAAGGTCTTGGAATTCCTGGCTCACAAGATCATCTCCAACATCCGCGAGCTGGAGGGCGCGCTCAACCGCGTGGTCGCCCATTCCCAGCTGGTGGGCCGCGCCATCACGCTCGAGACCACCCAGGAAGTGCTGCACGACCTGCTGCGCGCCTCGGACCGCCGGATCACCATCGAGGAGATCCAGAAGAAGGTGGCCGAACACTTCACCATCAAACTGGCCGAAATGTCCTCGGCCCGGCGCTCGCGCCAGGTGGCCCGGCCCCGCCAGATCGCCATGTATCTGGCCAAGCAGCTCACGTCGCGCTCGCTGCCCGAGATCGGCCGCAAATTCGGCGGCCGCGACCACACCACCGTCATGCATGCGGTGAAAAAGGTCGAGGAGCTGAAGGAATGCGACCACAACTTCGCCGAGGATGTGGAACTGCTGCGCCGCATGCTGCAGGGCTGATTCCCACTCCCGAAATCGCTTTTGGACTCCGACGCCTGTGATATACTGCCCAACCCTGCCTTTAGGGGGGCAGTCACGAATCACATTGGGTAGTCAGCAGAAGCCATGAAACTGACCATCGAGCGCGCCGCGCTGTTGAAGTCGCTGGCCCACGTCCAGAGCGTCGTCGAGCGCCGCACCACCATTCCGATCCTGTCCAACGTGAAGCTTGAAGGCCGGGGTGGCCTTTTGTCGCTGAACGCCACCGACATGGATCTCGACATCATCGAGGCGGTGCCCGCCGACGTGGTGCGCCCCGGCGCCACCACGGCCCCGGCCCACACCTTCTACGAGATCGTGCGCAAGCTGCCCGACGGCAGCCAGGTGGAAATCGAGTTTGACGCCGAAAGCGGCCAGCTGACGCTGCGCTCCGGCCGGTCGAAATTCTCGCTGGCCTGCCTGCCGGTGGAGGACTTCCCGGTGCTGTCGGGCGGCGATCTGCCGTTCAGCTTCACCCTGTCGGCGGCGGAATTGAAGACCCTGATCGACCGCACCCGCTTCGCCATCTCGACCGAAGAGACCCGGTACTACCTGAACGGCATCTATCTGCATGCCGCGGCCAGCGACGGAATCGATGTGCTGCGCGCGGTCGCCACCGACGGCCATCGTCTGGCGCGGGTGGAAATCACCCTGCCCAGCGGCGCGGCCGGCATGCCCGGCGTCATCGTGCCCCGCAAGACCGTGGCCGAGATCCGCAAGCTGATCGACGAAACCGATGGCGAGATCACCGTCTCCCTGTCCGAGACCAAGCTGAAATTCGCCTTCGGCGACGCCGTCCTGACGTCCAAGCTGATCGATGGCACCTTCCCCGATTACGAGCGGGTGATCCCCGCCGATAACGACAAGGTGCTGGTGGTCGATTGCAAGAGCTTCGCCCAGGCCGTGGACCGCGTTTCGGCCATCTCCACCGAGAAGAGCCGGGCCATCAAGCTGGCTCTCGAAAAGGGCAGCGCCACCCTGTCGGCGTCCAGCGCCGAGAACGGCAGCGCCGTGGAAGAGATCGAGGCCGATTACACCTCCACGCCGCTGGAGATCGGCTTCAACTCGCGCTACCTGATGGACATCCTGGCCCAGGTGGAGGGCGAGACCGCCCGCTTCGCCATGGCCGACGCCGCCTCGCCCACCGTGGTGCGCGAGATGACCGATGGCGGCGCCATCTATGTGCTGATGCCCATGAGGGTGTGATCGACCGACCGGTGACCAGCGCGGACTTGGCGTCGCGGCCGGCGGTGCGCCGCCTGTCGTTGGCCGATTTCCGCTGTTACGGGACGTTGCGCCTCGAGACGGATGCCCGGCCCGTGGTCCTCACCGGACCCAATGGCGCGGGCAAGACCAATATCCTCGAGGCCCTGTCCTTCCTGGTTCCGGGACGCGGCCTGCGCCGTGCGGGGGCAGGAGACATCACCCGTCATGGATTGCCCGCCGGATCGCCCTGGGCGGTGGCGGCAAGCCTGGATGGACCGGCAGGACGGGTGGAGATCGGCACGGGGCGTGAAGCCGGACACGAGCGCCGCTCGGTGCGCATCGACGGCAAACCCGCCAAGCCCGGCGATCTGGCCGGATTGGTTTCGGCGCTGTGGCTGACCCCGGCCATGGACCGGCTGTTCATCGAGGGGGCAAGTGGCAGACGGCGCTTTCTCGACCGTCTGGTTTTTGGACTGGTGCCTGGTCATGGCGCCCAGTCGGGGGCTTATGAGCACGCCATGCGCGAGCGCACCCGTTTGCTGCGCGCCGCGCGCGACGGTGGGCCCAAAGCCGATCCGGGCTGGATCGCCGCGCTGGAAGAGGGCATGGCCCGCCACGGCACCAAGGTGGCCGTGGCCCGCGTGGAGAGCATCCAACGGCTGGACACGGCCTGCCGCGCCGGGATGGGGCCGTTTCCCGCCGCCGGTCTGGCGGTGGAGGGCGAGATCGAGGGCTGGCTGGCCGGGGGAACCTCCCCCGAAGAAGCCGAGGACAGGTTCAAAAGCGCGCTGCGACTCGCGCGCGCGCGCGACGAGGCGGCCGGGGCCGCCACCATGGGACCACACCGTTCGGATTTGTCCGTGCGCCATGTGCCAAAGGATTTGCCAGCGGGGCTTTGCTCCACCGGCGAGCAGAAAGCGGTTCTGGTGTCCATCGTCCTGGCCCAGGGCCGGGTTCAGAATCAGACAGGCGGACGGGCACCGCTGCTGTTGCTGGACGAAGTGGCGGCCCATCTGGACGAAGTCCGGCGCGCCGCCTTGTTCGACGAGCTTTGTGCCCTTCGGGTCCAAAGCTGGATGACCGGAACCGATGCGATGCTGTTCGCCGGTTTTGGTGAGAGGGCCCAGTTTTTCCGGGTGACGGATGCCACCGTTGCCCCAGATAAGGTTGAGACGTGATGAGCACCGAACCCATGATCCCCAACGATCCCAACGCCAGCGCGAACGGAGCCGAGGAATACGGCGCCGGTTCGATCCAGGTGCTGCGAGGTCTGGAGGCGGTGCGCAAGCGTCCGGGCATGTATATCGGCGACACCGACGACGGGTCGGGCCTGCACCGCATGATCTACGAAGCGGTGGACAATGCCGTCGACGAGATCATGAACGGTTTTGGCGACCGCTGCGACGTGGTGCTGAACGCCGACGGCTCGGTGCTGGTCACCGATAACGGCCGCGGCATCCCGGTGGACATCCACCCGGAAGAGGGCATCTCGGCGGCCGAGGTGGCGCTGACCAAGCTGCATGCGGGCGGCAAGTTCGAGCAGAACTCCAACCGCATCTCGTCGGGCCTGCACGGCGTTGGCATCTCGGTGGTCAATGCCCTTTCCGAATGGCTGGAACTGCGCATCTGGCGCCATGGCAAGGAGCATTTCATGCGCTTTCGCCACGGCGAGCCCGAGGCGCCGCTGGCCGTGGTGGGCGAGTGCGGCACCCGCACCGGCACCCAGGTGGTGTTCTTTCCCTCCAAGGGCACCTTCTCCCACACCGAATTCGACTTCGACACGGTGGAACACCGGCTGCGGGAACTGGCCTTCCTCAACTGGCGCGCCACCCTGACGCTGAAAGACGAGCGCCACGCCGAGACCCGCGAGGCCGTCCTGCACTATGAGGGCGGCGTCCAGGCCTTCGTCCAGTGGCTGGACCGCTCCAAGGAGGCCCTGCACGCTCCTATCCTGGTGGCCGCCGAGCGCGACGTGGTGCGCCTGGAACTGTCCATGGAATGGACAGACAGCTATCACGAGACCTGCCTGTGCTTCACCAACAACGTGCCGCAAAAGGACGGCGGCACCCATCTGGCGGGTTTTCGTGCCGCTCTGACGCGAACCGTCAACGCCTATGCCAATGATTCCGGCATCGCCAAGAAGGAAAAGGTCAATCTGGCGGGCGACGACATGCGCGAGGGACTGACCTGCGTGCTGTCCATCAAGATGCCCGATCCCAAATTCTCGTCCCAGGCCAAGGAGAAGCTGGTCTCCTCCGAGGTCCGCCCCCTGGTGGAAAATCTGGTGGGCGAAAAGCTGGCCGAATGGTTCGAGGAACACCCCTCCGAGGCCCGCAAGATCGTTACCAAGGTGGTCGAAGCCGCCGCGGCGCGCGAAGCCGCGCGCAAGGCCCGCGAGCTGACGCGCCGCAAGGGCGTGCTCGATATCGCCACCCTGCCCGGCAAGCTGGCCGATTGCCAGGAACGCGACCCGGCCCTGTCCGAACTGTTCATCGTCGAGGGTGACTCGGCCGGTGGCTCCGCCAAGCAGGGACGCAACCGCGCCAACCAGGCCATCCTGCCGCTCAAGGGTAAGATCCTGAACGTTGAGCGCGCCCGCTTCGACAAGATGCTGTCCTCGGCCGAAATCGGCACCCTGATCGCCGCCATGGGCACTGGCATCGGGCGCGAGGACTTCAACGTCGACAAGGCGCGCTACCACAAGATCATCATCATGACCGACGCCGATGTGGATGGTTCCCACATCCGCACCCTATTGCTCACCTTCTTCTATCGCCAGATGCCCGCGCTGATCGAGCGCGGCTATCTCTACATCGCCCAGCCGCCGCTTTACCGCGCCAAGCGCGGACAATCCGAGGTCTATCTCAAGGACGACCGGGCGCTGGAGGAATATCTCATCGACGGCGGTCTGGCCGATGCCGTGCTGCGCATGGCCGACGGCACCCAGGTGGCCTCCATCGATCTGCGCGCCCTGGTGGAGCAGGCCCGCTCGGTACGGAACCTGCTGACCCCGCTGACCCGGCGCCTGCCGCTCAAACTGGTGGAGCAGGCCGCCATCGCCGATGCCCTGGACTCCACCGTGCTGACCGACGCCACTCGAGGCCCGGCCATCGCCGAAGCCCTGGCCAAGCGCCTCGACGCCCTGGAAACCCATCTTGAGCGCGGCTGGACCGGCACCTGGGTGGAAGGCGACGGCTACAGCTTCTCGCGCACGCTGCGCGGCGTCACCGAAACCCACCACCTGGATTCGGCGGTGATCCGCTCGGCCGAGGCCCGGCGCCTGCATGAATTGGCGCCCCGCCTGCGCGAAACCTTCGACCGTCCCGCCGCCCTGCAGGTCAAGGAGCGCGAGACCGTTCTGTCCGGCCCCGTCGCCCTGGTCACCGCCGTGATGGAGCAAGGCCGCCGTGGCATCGCCATCCAGCGCTATAAGGGGCTGGGCGAGATGAACCCGGAGCAACTGTGGGAAACCACCCTGGACCCCCAGGCCCGCTCCCTGCTCCAGGTCAAGGTGGCCCAGGCCGACGACGCCGAACAGGTGTTCTCCACCCTGATGGGCGACGTGGTCGAACCCCGCCGCGAATTCATCCAGACCAACGCGCTGAAAGTCTCGAACCTGGACGTTTAGGGTTTTTGTCGGGTGACCTATAACCCGCAAACGCGACCCATAACGCGCTAATTTTTGACGCGTAAAATGCAAAGGCCGCTCCGAAGGGGGCGGCCTTTGGCGTCCTTGAATCCGCATCGCTGGCGGTACGGATGGGCGGATTTCAGACTTGGAACGAGTAAAGCCGACGTTACCGCCGAACGGTGATCTGGCTGTTCATGATCCGAATAAGACATTTGAACCACTGCGCTCCAGCCCATGGCAACAGGTCTTCGACTTGGTTGCGGAAGCATGAGCCATCAGACAGTTGGGTGGCGGATGATGTGTTCCGAGGAGCCGACGATTTGCGTGTCCTGGTGATCCAACCCTCGCTTCACCACGTACTAAAGGCATGACGAAAATCGTAGGGGGACTTTCCATGAGCCGGAACACATCACTCCACCAGGGGGGCAAAATCGCCGTGATCGGCTCGGGGGCTGGGGCATTGGGGGCCGCATGGGCGCTTTCGCGCCATCACGACGTCACCATTTTCGAAAAGAATGCCCATCTGGGGGGCCATGCCAACACCGTCGAAATCTCCGAGGCGGATGGCCGCCGGATCGCTGTGGATACCGGCTTCATTGTCTATAACGAGCGGACCTATCCCAACCTGATCCGCATGTTCGATCATCTGGCTGTGCCGACACGGGCCACCGACATGTCGTTCGGGGTGTCCCTGGACGAGGGCGCCATGGAATATTCCGGCGAGAACCTGCGCGGCCTGTTCGGTCAGCCGGTCAATCTGGTGCGACCACGGTTCCTGGGCATGGTCGCCGACATTCTGCGGTTCTACCGCAACGCCCCCAAGCTGATGGCGATGGCCGAGCCCGGTCCTAGCCTGGGTGAATATCTGAGAGCCAACCGATATGGCGACGCTTTCATCCGAGACCATCTGCTTCCCATGGCCGCCGCCATCTGGTCGGCCCCGGCCTCGGCCATGCTGGATTTTCCCGCTATCAGCTTTGTGCGCTTTTGCGCCAATCACGGCCTGCTGCAATTGGCCGACCGGCCACAATGGCGAACGGTGATCGGCGGCAGCCGCGAATATGTCCGCCGGTTGACCGCCGACATGCCGCACAAGGCCCGGCGGAACACCCCGGTCCTGGCCATCGAGCGTCATGACGCCGGAGTGGATGTCATCACTAATGGCGGTCATCGGGAAAGCTTCGACGAGGTGGTGATCGGCTCCCATGCCGACGAGGCCCTCGGCCTGCTGGCCAGCCCCAGCGCCGACGAGCGCCGTCTGCTGGGCGCTTTCGGCTATCAGGAAAACCTGGCTGTTCTGCACGGCGACACGGCATTGATGCCAAAGCGGCGGAAGCTTTGGGCGTCATGGAACTATATGGGCAGCACCGGCCCCGATGGGGCACGGCATCTTTGCGTCAGTTACTGGATGAACCGCCTTCAGTCCCTGGATGCCAAATCCCCGATCATCGTCACCTTGAACCCCATCTCCCCGCCCCGGCTGGAAACGGTTCATGCCAGCTTCGTCTACCACCACCCCATGTTCGATGGCGCAGCCATGGCGGCCCAGGGGCAATTGGGCCGCATTCAGGGCGCGGACCGGGTCTGGTTCTGCGGCTCTTATTTCGGCTACGGCTTTCACGAGGATGCGTTCTCTTCGGGACTGGCCACCGCCGAAGCCATGGGCTGCCCGGCGCCTTGGCTGTCCGAGCCCATGCGGCGGGCCGCGGAATGACGGTCTCATGCCTCTATCGCGGTCAGGTCATGCATCACCGCCTCGACCCGGTGGGCCATCGCTTCACCTATGACGTGGTCTCCCTGCTGGTGGATCTGGACGAGTTGCCGGAGCTTGGCCTGACGCTGCTGTCCCACAATCGGCGCAACCTGTTCTCGGTCCAGGATAAGGATTTGGGCGATGGCGGCTCGCCTCGCCGTTGGATCGAGGCAGAGCTAGCGCGGCATTCCATTTTCATTCCCGGCGGTGCGGTGCGGGTTCACCTGTTCCCCCGCTTTCTGGGGCTGGCCTTCACCCCGCTGACCACATGGTTCTGCCATGCCGCCGATGGGAGCTTGTCGGCGGTATTGTACGAGGTCCACAACACCTTCGGCGAACGCCACGCGTATCTGGTCCGCACCGAGGGCGATGAGCGCCGCACGCTGCGCCATTCGGCGGCGAAATGCTTCCACGTCTCGCCCTTCCTCGGCCTCAGCGGTGACTACGCCTTCGCCTTGCGTCCGCCCAGCGAGACCTTCGCCATCACCATCCGCGAGACCGACCGAGCCACGGCCAAGCCGATCCTGGTCGCCTCTCATGTGGCCAAGCGGGTGCCGCTGACCGATACCGCCCTGATCCGGGCCGCTCTCGCCTATCCCCTGCTGCCGCTGAAGATTGTGGGCGGCATCCACTGGGAGGCGCTGCGCATCTGGCTCAAGGGCGCCTCCTTCCATTCCAAGCCCGCGCCGCCGGCATCGCTGGTGTCCTTCATCGACAAAGGGGGTCTTTCATGAATGCCCAGTCCCGCCTTCTGCCCATGGCCGCCATTCCCCATGGTCTGACCGACAATCTCCTTCTCTCCATGCTGGAGCACCGGCTGGCGGCCGGTCAGCTGACCGTCATCCTGCCCAGCGGAGAGAGCCGGGTCTTCACCGGCAGTGTTCCAGGCCCAAGGGCCGAATTCCGCCTCCACCGCCTGCGCGCCTTGCGCCGCCTGATCACCGGAGGCCCGGTGGGATTGGGAGAGGCCTATATGGATGGCGATTGGGACAGTCCCGATCTGGCCGCCTTGCTGGAACTGGGCGACGTCAACGACCGGGTGCTGGGCGATCCCCTGGAGGGGCATCCGCTGCTGCGCTTGGGCCTCAAGCTGTGGCATCGCCTGCACGACAACTCGCGCCGGGGCAGCCGCCGCAACATCTCGGCCCATTACGATCTGGGCAATGCCTTTTACTCCCAGTGGCTGGACCCGGGCATGACCTATTCCGCCGCCCTGTTCGCCTCTCCTGGCGAGAGTCTGGCCCAGGCCCAGGAGCGGAAATACCGCGCCATCGCCGAGGATATCGGCCTGAAGCCGGGTATGCGGGTGCTGGAAATCGGCTGCGGCTGGGGCGGTTTCGCCGAGTTGATGGCGGGTGAGTACGGCGCCACGGTGGTGGGTCTGACCCTGTCCGAGGAGCAGCATGCCTGGGCGACCCGGCGGCTGGCCGAGGCCGGGCTGGCCGAGCGCACCGATATCAGGCTGCAGGATTACCGCGACGTCACCGGGCAGTTCGACC
This sequence comes from Paramagnetospirillum magnetotacticum MS-1, assembly GCF_000829825.1. Taxonomy (NCBI): domain Bacteria; kingdom Pseudomonadati; phylum Pseudomonadota; class Alphaproteobacteria; order Rhodospirillales; family Magnetospirillaceae; genus Paramagnetospirillum; species Paramagnetospirillum magnetotacticum. Next base: position 299,505 of record NZ_JXSL01000030.1, read on the forward strand.
GCATTGTCTCGGTCGAGATGATCGAAGCGGTGGGCGAGCGCTGGTGGCCCACCTATTTCGCCACCATCCGCGACCGGCTGGTGCCCGGCGGTAAGGCGGGACTGCAAGCCATCACCATCGCCGATGAGCGGTTCGACACCTATCGCCGGGGCTGCGACTTCATCCAGCGCCATGTCTTTCCCGGCGGCATGTTGCCGTCGCCCGGCGCCTTGCAGGCCCAGGCCGACGCAGCCGGGCTGAGCCTGTCCACGCCTCGGTGCTTCGGCATGGATTACGAACGCACCCTTGGATTGTGGGAGCATGACTTCCAGCAGGCATGGTCGCGGATCGCGCCGCTGGGCTTTGATACCCGCTTCAAGCGGCTGTGGGAGTTCTACATCGCCTATTGCCGCGCCGGTTTTCGCACCAAGGCCATCGATGTCTGCCATCTGCTGCTGACCCGCGACTAGATCATGCCCCGGCTGAGCCGCCTGCGGCTGACCGCCTATGCCCTTCCTGCCTTGGCTTTGGCAGCATTGGGGATACCCGTCCATGTCCATATGCCCACTTTCTATGCCGAGACGGTGGGGCTGGGGCTGGCGGCCACCGGTGGGGCGCTGCTGGCATCGCGGCTGGTGGATCTGATGGTCGATCCCATCATCGGACTGGCTTGTGACGGCGGCCATGGCAGGCGGCGGCGCGGCTGGATGCTGGCGGGATTGCCGCTGCTGCTGGTGGCGGGCTGGCGACTCTTCATGCCACCAGCCGATGCCGGAGCCGGTCATCTGGTGCTGTGGTCGGCGGCCTTCTATCTGGGGCTGACCCTGATGCTGGTGCCCTATCAGGCCTGGGGGGCGGAGCTGTCGTCGGATTACGCAGAGCGGACCCGAATCGCCTCCTGGCGCGAAGGGTTCTCCCTGGTCGGTGTGCTGCTGGCGGTGGCGGGGCCAGCCGCCCTGTCCTTGCCCCAATCCCAGACCCTGGCGGCCTTTTTCCCTCCCGCCGCGGCAATCTTGATGATCGGCGTCGCCGCAGCCGTGTTTTTGGTCCCGGAGTCCCCTCCCGCTCCGGTGACCGCGAGGGGGCCGGTTGCGTCATTATCCCCCCTGATACGCAATCGGCCCTTTCGCCGCCTGGTTCTGGCCCAGGCCCTCAATGCCACCGCCAATGCCCTGCCCGCCACATTATTCCTGATCTATGTGGGCGACGGCTTGGGACGGCCCGATCTGGCCGGGCCGCTTTTGCTGGCCTATTTCTTCGCCGCCATTGCCGGAATTCCCCTGTGGCTGGCTGTTGCCGCCCGGATGGGCAAGCATCCAGCCTGGCGGCTGTCCCTCCTGCTGACGGCATTGGCCTTCGTCCCGGCGGTTTTTCTGGGGTCGGGCCAATGGCCGGTCTTCGCCGGCGTCTGCCTGCTGACCGGTCTGGGCCTGGCCGCGGATCTGGCCTTGCCCGCCGCCATCCTGGCCGATGTGGTGGACGAGCATTCCGCCCAGGGCGGCGGCGGGCGGGCGGGACTTTACGTTGCTCTATGGAGCCTGACCGGCAAGTTGGCCCTGACCGTGGCGGTGGGATGCGCTTTTCCCCTGCTGGCCTTGGTTGGGTTCACCCCGGCTTCGCTCAATTCCCCCGCCTCGCTGCTGACCCTGGGGATGCTTTATGCCGGTGCGCCGGTTGTTCTGAAGCTGGCGGCCGTCGCCGCCATGGGCCGTTTCCCGCTGGACCAGGCGCGCCAGCAAGACTTGCAGCGCCGCATCGCCATTTTGTCGGAGGCCTGATCCATGTTGACCCGTTCCGCTCTCATCCTGACCGCTTTTCTCGTGCTTACGGGGTGTTCGACCATGAAGCCTGCTGATTTCGCCAATGCCCAGCCCAAGCTGGTGCTGGAAGAGTATTTCGCTGGCCGTACCCAAGCCTGGGGTCTGTTCCAGGACCGCTTTGGCACCGTGAAGCGGCAGTTCACGGTGGAGATCACCGGAACATGGAATGGCGAGCTTTTGGTGCTGGACGAGCGCTTTGTCTACAATGACGGCGAGACCGATCAGCGCGTCTGGACCATCCGCAAACTGGGCGATGGCCGCTATGAAGGCCTTGCCTCCGACGTGGTCGGGGCCGCGGCGGGCTCGTCGGCGGGCAACGCCCTCAACTGGGCCTATATCATGGATCTGAAGGTGGGCGACGGAACCCTTCGGGTCGCCTTCGACGATTGGATGTTCCTGCAGCCGGGCGGCGCCATGATCAATCGGGCCAAGGTCTCCAAGTGGGGCTTCGATATCGGTGAGGTCACCCTCTTCTTCATGAAGCCGGAGCTGAAAGCCGCCTCCTGACCAGCCTTATGGCCGCACCCAATACGGGGATGCGGCCATAGACCTGGGTGCTGGCATCCCAGTGATCCCGGTGAAGGGTCACCTTGCCGTCGGCGTCAAAGCGGACCTCGCTCATGCCCTCCAGCACGATGGAGCGCCCCCGCAGGGTGGCGAAGAAGCGCCAGCGCAAATAGCCTGCATCCCTGCCCATGGCCCGGTCATCGACCACGAAACGCGGGCTCTCCACGGTTTGAAACATATGGACCAGCAGCGTCTCCAGCCGCTCGACGCCGGTCAGATCGTTGAAGGGATCGACGAAGCGGATGTCGGGGGCGCACAGTTCGCGCAGGCGCGACACGCTGTCGGGGCTCAGCCCTTGCCAGAATTCACCCCAGGCCTCCAGCGCGCTCATAGCCCCGTCGCCTTATGCATGAGCGCGAAATACAGCCGGTCGGGCAGCAGGCGCAGCAGCTTCATGACCAGAGCGAAGCGGAAGGGAAAGGCGGTCTCGAAGCGCCCCGTCTTCATTGCCCGCAATATGGCCTCGGCGGCCTGCTCGGCGGTGATCAGATCGGGCATGGGAAAGGGATTTTGGCGGGTCAACGGCGTATCCACGAAACCGGGATTGATCAGGCTGACCCGCACGCCGCTGCCGTCCAGATCCAGCTTCAGGGATTCGGCCAGGGCGATCAGTCCCGCCTTGCTGGCCGAATAGCCCCCGGCGGTGGGCAGGCCGCGATAGCCCGCCACCGAGGCCACCAGAACCAGATGGCCGCTGCCGCGCGCGATCATGGCGGGAAGCAGCGCTTCGACGCAATGGACCGCCCCCATGAGGTTGGTCTCCATCAGATCGCGCACCACACCCGCATCGAAGCTTCTCGCCGGGGTTGGCGTGTGGATGCCCGCGCAGAGAATGGCGGTGTCGATGACGCCCAGCCCACTGACCGCCCTGGCGATGGCGGCGCGGTCGGTGACATCTACCGCCAGAGGCATGATGCCAGCTTGGGCGCGGGCAAGCTCCGCCAAGGGCGCAAGCCGCCGACCGCTGGCAAAGACCATATGGCCATCGGTGGCAAGGCGCCGCGCCAGGGCCGCGCCGATTCCCGATCCCGCCCCGGTGATCCATGTCCTGGTCATCATGGCCGGTTATCCGCCAGACCGCGGGGAACATAGACGAAGTCCGCCCCCTTGTGGCGGAAGCTCAGGCCCGTCCATTGGCCCTGCGGCGAATAGGCAATGTCCAGCTTCAACTCGCCCTCCAGCCGCCAGCGGCCGGGGCCAAGGGGAACCCGGATCACGTCGAGCAGGCGGCCAATCTGGGAATCCAGCAAGGGCCGGTTGGTGGCCAGGGCCGGATTCCAATAGCTGGTGGGAACCGTATCGGCGGGGGCGGTGAAGACTCCCGTGGCGCCCTCGACCCGCAACCCTCCGCCCACGCTGCGGACCGAGAGCGTCAGGATATCGCCATCGTCGTCGGTGCGGGAGTCCAGCCGGGTCAATCGGCCATCTCGCCAGACTTCCTGGCTGTCGTGGCGGTATTTGTAGAGGGGTATGGGGCCGAAGGCGACATCTAGCGCGATGCTCACATGCACCCTGGTTTCGTCGCCGACACTCTCCACCTCGGCCCGGTGCGTGCCAATGGGAGTGCCGCCGCGCAGAACGACGAATTCGGCGCTTTGCCCAGCCGCCACCGGGGCGGCTCCGAGCAAGGCGGCGATGACCAGGATGGCGGCGAGCATGCGCATGGGCGGCGTTCCTCCAGAAGGCGTCGTTTGTCATACGCCACTCGGGCCGCCTTGGATCACATCACAGGTCGAGAAAGGGATTGACCAGCCGTCCCACAAGCCCCGTGAGCTTCAGCGGCCCATGGGTTACCGCCAGACACAGGCAGGTCTCGCCACCATCCGCCGCCGGACTGTGCACCACCTGCTGGTCGGCCATGGCCACATCGCCACGGGCATAGCCCGTGCCGGAATCGGTAAATCCGCCTTGCAGAACCATGGTCAGTTCCATACCGCCATGGCCATGCTCGGGGACCACGATGCCAGCCCCGATGCGCAACAGCCGCGCACGGATGCCGCGCGCCTGGAGCAGGATGGCCTGTTCAATGCCCGCCGCCAGTCGCTTCCAAGGCAGCGCCTCCAGACTGGCGGGAAGATAGTCGCGCAAGGGACTGGGCAGGCCGGGTGCCGCAACTACCGGGCTTCGGGGCATGGGTGCCCCCGGCAGCTGGTCCAGGCGCGCCAGAACCGAGGCCAGGGCGTCAGCGCCCAAATCACTGGGCGGCAGTGTCTCGATCACAGCGCCGCCCATCGCCTCGATCCGCCCAACCTCGGCCCGGCAGCGCGGGCAGAGCGCCAGATGGGTGGCGACCAGCAAGGACGCGGCTTCATCCAGGGAACCGGCGCCATAGGCCACCAGGAGTTCGTCGGAAGGATGACATGTCGCGCTCATGGCTGGTCGTCTCCCAGTTCGGATCGGATGCGTTTCATGGCAAGACGCAACCGCGACTTCACCGTGCCCAAGGGGATTTTCAGCCGAGCCGCAATCTCGGCATGGGGCGTATCTTCGTAGAAGGACAAAGTCACCACTTCGGTCTGCTCGGCCGACAATCCGGACATGGCGGCCCGGACGCGGCTTTCGCTCTGTTGTGTTGCCATGACCTCGTCAGCGCGCGGGGCCGGGTCAGGCACCAGTTCCGGATCATCGAAATCGATCTCAGGGCGCTTTTCCTTGCGCAACATGTCGATGCGCAGGTTACGGGCGATGGCGAAAATCCAGGTTCCTGCATTGGCCCGGCCGGGATCGAAGGACGCCGCCTTGCGCCAAACAGCCAGCATGGCTTCCTGCGCCAGTTCCTCGGCCACCGCATCCTCAGCCCCAAGCTTGCGCATATAGGTCTTCAGACGCGGCGCGTAGTACTGAAACAACAAGGCAAAAGCCTGACGGTCGCCATACTGCGCCACCGCCGACAGCAAATCGCTGAAACGCTCCGCTCCCGGCCCGGGCTCGACGGCCAATCGCTTGTCGGGCACCTTACCCCTTCCTTCCACCACGCTACGACGCCTCATGCCGAGCACATGAGCATCATCGATAGCGGCGAAGGAAAAAGCCAGCGCCGAACCCATGTCAGGCGCGGTATTGCGGCATCTGGTCGCCAATGGCCCTGAATTCATAGGCATCGGCCATCTGGCGCAGCAGTGTCTCGGAGTCCCTGCGGGATTCGGCAATGCTTCGCAGCATTGAACACAGTTCAAGCAATTGCGCTGAGGTCGCGGATGGGGTGTGCATGATCGGTCTCCTCAATCTGATCCATGCCGTTCTTACGAAGGATTTCCCGCGGCGGATCACACGAAATCGGCATCGGACACCGCAAAATCAAAAAGCCCCCCGCTCAAAGAACGGGGGGCTTAATTTTGTCCGGGACGGACCCGGTCTAAATCAATCGAACAGGCTGGAGACCGAGCGTTCTTCGCTGATGCGCGAGATGGATTCTGCCATCAAAGGCGCGATGGTGACCTGGCGGATGTTGCGGGCCATCTTGACCGCCTCGGTGGCGGGGATGGAATCGGTGATCACCAGTTCTTCCAGGGGCGAGGCGGTGACACGGGCCACCGCGCCGCCCGACAACACGCCATGGGTGACGAAGGCGGCGACCGAGACGGCTCCGGCTTTCATCAGCGCTTCGGCGGCATTACAGAGCGTGCCAGCGGAATCGACGATATCGTCGACCATGATGCAGCGACGGCCGCGCACATCGCCGATGATGTTCATGACCTCGGACACGCCCGCCTTTTCGCGGCGCTTGTCGATGATGGCCAGATCGGCGTCGATGCGGCTGGCGATGGCGCGGGCACGCACCACGCCGCCCACGTCAGGCGACACCACCATGACGTCGTCGCCCTGATAGCGGGCGCGGATGTCGTTGGTGAAGACCGGGGCGGCATAAAGGTTATCCAGCGGAATGTCGAAGAAGCCCTGGATCTGGCCCGAATGCAGGTCCAGCGTCACCACGCGGTCAGCACCCGCCGTGGTGATCAGATTGGCCACCAGCTTGGCCGAGATGGGCGAGCGGGGCGAGGACTTGCGGTCCTGGCGGGCATAGCCGAAATAGGGGATCACCGCCGTGATGCGCCGGGCTGAACCACGCCTGAGCGCGTCGAGCGTCACCAGCAGCTCCATCAGATTGTCATTGGCGGGATAGCTGGTGGACTGGATGACGAAGACGTCCTCGCCGCGGACATTCTCGTGGATCTCGACGAAGACCTCGTTGTCCGAAAACCGGCGGATCACCGCCTTGGTGATGGACATGGTGAGATATTCGGCAATCGCTTCCGCGAGGGGCCGGTTGCTGTTACAGGCGAGGATTTTCATGATGGATTACCGCCGGGTTAGCGCGCCGATGCGCTCCGTGAAACCGGCACCCGTATAACAGCCGGAACCCCGTTCTGTAAACTGGCGGCTATGACCTTTCCATCATTTCTGTGGTATGGCCGCTATGATATCGGCAATACCCTCGGCACCGCCCGCCGCGATATCGCCAGCCAGCGCCCCCCAGGGCCCCGCCAGACGTCCCTTGGGCAACGCGCCCTGCTGGGCGGCCTTGCCCAGTTCGGCGCCGGTCCTGGCGTCGAAAACCAGCCAGGCCACGTCCAGCACCTCCTCGCCCGCGCGGCCGGGCACCACAGTGATGCGGCCTCGCACCACCAGATCCGCATCCTTGCCCCCCAGCTTGATACCCAGACGGGCAAGGGCGAGCCCCAGGGCCTTGGGCAGGGCGGTATCGCCGTCGCCGGGCAGTCCCCCAACCGGCTCCAGATGGACGACCGGCGCCCGAGTCGGCGCCGCAGGCGTTTCCACCGGCTCGTCGTGCAGGATGGCCCCGTATTTGGCCACCACCTCGTCGGCCAGCCGGTCGATGGTGGCGGGACCGGCGGAATCCCAGACGGCGGCGGGCAGGGACTGGGCAAGCTCGGCGGGAACCTCGCCCTCGGCGGTGATCAGACGCCAGACCAGCCGCTTGGTGGCGACGGTGGTTTCCGGCGTGGCGCTCAGAACCCAGGCGCCGCTGGCGGCGCTGCGGCTCGAGGCGGGGATCTCCTGATCGGTCAGGCGCTTGACGATGGCCTTGGCCAGGGCGGCGCTGCTGGGCCCGTCATCGGGGGGGCGCACCACCACGGCGCGCGGACCGGGCGGCGACACCGCCGCGTTGAGACCTTCGTGACGAAAGGGCTGGGGAATGTCGCCGCAGGCCGAGACCAGCAGCACGAGCAGCAGGAGGGAAAAGCGCCTCATCGGTCCAGCGTGATCACCGAGATCTGCCGGCCGTAATCGGCTTCGCCGCGCAAGGTGGCGCGGCGGTAGCTGAAGAAGCGGATCTCATCACGCAAGGTGTCGGCGGGCACGCGAGTGACCTCGTGCACGCCCAGGCGCGCCAGCTTGCGCGAGATATAGCCAGGCAGATCGAACAGGAAGTGGCCCGCCCTGGGCGCTGGCGCGAAATAATCGGCGTTGACCGGATCCTCGGCCAGGAAGGGCGCGGGGAATTCCGGCCCCACCTCGTAATTGCGATGCCCGATGCAGGGTCCGATGGCGGCGACGATCTTGGGGGTCTTGGCGCCCAGGTCCAGCATGGCCTTGACGGTGTTTTCCAGCACGCCGCCCAGGGCGCCCTTCCACCCGGCATGGGCGGCGGCAACAATGCCCGCCTTGCCGTCGGCCAGCAGCACCGGGGCGCAATCAGCCGTCAGAATGCCCAAGGCGATGCCGGGGCGGTCGGTGACCATGGCATCGGCCTTGGGCGCCTTGCCCGGCTCCCACGGCTCTCTCACCACCACCACATCGCTGGAATGGGTCTGGTAAAGGGTGAGCAGCGCCTCTTCCGGCAGATCCATCATCTCCATGACGCGACGGCGGTTTTCCTTCACCGACTCGGGCTTATCCGAGGAACCCGGCCCGCAATTGAGCGAGGCATAGAGGCCTTCCGACACGCCTCCCTCGCGGGTGAAGAAACCGTGGCGGATGCGGACGAATTCGTTGAGAGCCGACAAGGTGATCATTTAGGCGAGTTCCAGGCCGGGAGGAGCGGGCAGGAGAGGATTGGCGAGCGCCAGGACCTTGAACAGGGTGCCCATTTCGGCGGGATCGATCAAGCGCCGTGCACCGCTGGCCAGATGGGCGGCCTGTTCGACGCTGGCATGCTGCATGAGCATACGGACCCGCTCCTCCAGCCCCAGACGGGCGAGAAAGCGGCCCTGGGGCACCGGCCCGTACACGCGGGCCAGCCCCGAAGCCGCCTCGGCCAGGGCCTGAAAATCCACATGGGCGGTGATATCGGCCGTGCCAGGAGCGGAAAGCACCGGGTGATGGCGATGGCTTTTCACGGCTTGCAGGCTGTCGCCAGCGGCGCTTGTCTCATAGCCGTAATCGATGATCAGGGCGGCACCGCCCTGATGGGCCAGACGCCGCGCCACAGCCTCGGCCAGAACGCGCCCCTGGGGACAGACTTCCGCCAGGGAACCGTCGGGAGCGTTCAGCACCGCCGGTGCCAGGGGCGGATCAGCCACCACCGGGCCAAGCGCTAAGACCAGCGCACCCTGGTCGTCCAAACCCACCACCCGCTCATGCCAGACGCCGCCCACCTTCTCCAATTGGCGGATGGGCAGGGCGTCGAACAACTCGTTGGCCACCAGAAGGAGCGGGCCGTCGGGGAGGTCCTCGAAACGCTCGTGCCACGTGACCGACTGGTCGGCCAAGGCCTGGGCCTGACGGTTGCGAAGCGACGGGCTGGTTTCGATCAGATGGACGTCCAGGGCACGAGCAAAGGGCGCCAAGGCCTTAGCGGCCCGAAGCAGATCGGCCATCAGGGTGCCGCGTCCCGGCCCGATCTCGGCCAGCACGACGCGCTCGGGCGAGCCCATGCTTTGCCAGACCAGGGCGCACCACAGGCCGATCAGCTCGCCGAACATCTGGCTGATCTCGGGCGCGGTGGTGAAGTCGCCCGCCATGCCGAAGGGATCGCGGCCCCTGTAATAGCCGTATTCGGGATGGCCCAGGGCCTCGGCCATGAACTCGGAAACCGGGATGGGGCCGGTGGCCTTGATTCTTTCGCTCAGAAGGGCCGAGAGGCTCATTTGCCCACCGGCGCTCGCCGCAGAGCCCATACCAGCAGAGCCAAACCGACCACCACCTGGGGGATGGACAGCAACTGCCCCATGGTGGCCCCGCCCCACAGAAAGCCCAGATGGGCATCGGGCTGGCGGAAGAATTCCGAGGCGATGCGCGCCAGACCATAGCCCGCCAGGAAGACACCCGACAGGGCGCCCGCGCGGTAGCGGATTTGGGTCAGCTTCCACAGGCCGAACAGGATCAGGAACAGCACCGCGCCTTCCAGACCGGCCTCGTAAAGCTGGCTGGGATGACGGGGCAGCGGCCCGCCGCCGGGAAACACCATGGCCCAGTCCACATCGGGAGCGATGCGGCCAAAGAGCTCGCCATTGACGAAATTGGCGATGCGGCCAAAGAACAGGCCGATGGGCACGGCGCAGCAGATGACGTCACCCACCTGGAACAGGTTGCGGCCTCTGAACCGGGAAAAGGCGATGATGCCGATGATGACGCCCAGGGCGCCGCCGTGGAACGACATGCCGCCCTGCCAGACCATGGGAATCTCCAGGGGATTCTCCAGGTAGTGGAGCGGCTTGTAGAACAGCACATAGCCCAGCCGTCCGCCCAGAACCACGCCCAGGGTGGCCCAGACCAGGAAGTCGTCCACCTCCAGCTCGGTCATGGCATTGGGCGGGCGCGCCACCAGAAACTTGACGTAGCGCCAGCCCAGCATCAGCCCGGCGATATAGGCCAGCGCGTACCAGCGGATGGCGATGGGCCCCAACTGCAAGGCGATGGGGTCGATATGGGGATAGGCGAGCGCGAAGGTCATCAGCGGTACGAATCCGCAGCCGCGAGATAGCGCTTCACATACATCTCGACGCCGTCTTCCAGCGAGGTGAAGGGCTTGGCATAGCCCGCGCGATGCAGGCGCTCCATCTTGGCCTGGGTGAAATACTGGTACTTGTCGCGGATCTCGATGGGGGTGTCGCGGAACTTGATCTGCGGCTCGCGTCCCACGGCGCGGTAGACCGCATTGGCGAGATCGAGAAAGGACCGCGCCTTGCCGGTGCCCACATTGAACAATCCGCTGACCTTGGGATTCTCGATCAGCCACATGACCACGTCCACCACGTCGCCCACCCAGATGAAGTCGCGCAATTGGCCGCCATCGGGATATTTGGGATTGTGCGACTTGAACAACTGGTAGGCGGCGTCTTTCTCGGCGTGGGGATAGACCTGGGCCACCACGCTCTGCTGGTTGCCCTTGTGGTATTCATTGGGGCCGTAGACGTTGAAGAATTTGAGGCCCGCCCATTGCGGCGGCTTGCGCGATCCGGCCCACACCTTACGCGCCACACGGCGGTCGAACAGATGCTTGGACCAGCCATAGGCGTTGAGCGGCCGCAATTTGGCCAGATGCTCCATGGAGGCATCGTCGTCAAAGCCCTGATTGCCGTCGCCATAGGTGGCCGCCGACGAGGCGTAGATGAAGCGCACATTGTGCAGCGCGCACCACTTCCACAGCGCCAAAGACAGCGAGAAGTTGTTGGCGAGGATCTTGTCGGCGTCGGTCTCGGTGGTGGCCGAGATGGCGCCCATATGGATCACCACCTCCATATGCTTGGCATTGGCCTGGAGGAAATCGAAGATCTGCTCGGGATGGACGATGTCGGACAGTTCGCGCTTGGCGATGTTCTGCCATTTCGAGCCCGACCGCAGGCGGTCGCAGACCACCAGCTTGCCCGCCCCCTTCTCCTCGAGGGCCGCCAGGATGTTGGAACCGATGAAGCCGGCTCCGCCGGTGACGAGGATCATGGGGCGCTCCACCAATGGGGTAAGTCCGCGACTCTTATAGGCCGGGACGTGCGGTGCCGCAAGTTACCGTAACTCGATCCCAAATCTCCGTCATCCCGGCCGAGCAACGCGAGAGCCGGGACCCAGGAGTCGTCCCCCCCCTGGGTCCCGGATAATGCTGACGCATTTCCGGGATGACGATTTCAGGGGCGTCTGATCTTCATCTTCATGCGCTCGACCGCATCGACCAGCCCGGCGCGGATGCCCGGCTCCATGGCCGAGTGCCCGGCATCGGGAACGACGCGCAATTCGCATCCCCGCCACGCACGGGCCAAATCATCGGCGGACGAAGGCGGGCAGACCATGTCATAGCGCCCCTGCACGATGATGGCGGGCAGATGGCGGATACGGTACAGGTCGTCCAGCAACTGGTTGGGCCGCATGAAACCGTCATGGGCCATGTAATGGGCTTCGATGCGCGCCAGGGCCAGGGTGGCGGGACCGTCCCCGTCGCCGGTTTCGTCCCGGGGGAGAAGGCGGGAACAGGCCTCCTCGTAGCCGCACCAGGCACGGGCGGCGGGCATGTGAATGGCGGAATCGGGATGATTCAGCCGCCGCAGGAAGGACGCAAGCGGCTGCTCGCGCTCGGCCTCGGGCAGGTAGTCCAGAAACCGCCGCCGGGCCTCGGGAAAGAAGGCTCCCATGCCGGTCATGAACCACTCCACCTCCTGGGGGCGGAACAGGAAAACGCCGCGCATGACAAAGCCCGTGCAACGCTCGGGATAGGTTTCGCCATAGGCCAGGGCCAGGGTGCTGCCCCAGGACCCGCCAAACAGCAGCCAGCGCTCCACCCCCAGGTGATGCCGCAGCATTTCCATGTCGGCGACCAGATGGGGCGTCGTGTTGGCTTCCACCGAGGCATGGGGCCGCGACCGCCCCGAGCCACGCTGATCGAACAGAACGATGCGCCAGAATCGGGGATCAAAAAAGCGGCGATAGGCGGGCGCCGTGCCCGCCCCCGGCCCACCATGGACGAAGACCACCACCGGCCCGTCCGGGTTGCCCGACACCTCCCAATAGAGGTCGTGCCCGTCTCCCACCGGCAGACGTCCGGTGGCATGGGGCTCGAACGGCGCAAACAGCTCCATGGGCACTCCTCTTGCTCAGACTTCCAATATGGCATGCGTCCGCGCCGTCGGCGAGTGCTTGACGCTGAGTATTCCTCCGGCCTACACCCGCCCTCATGAGAGTTGACGATTTCGATTTCGAGCTGCCCCGCGAGTTGATCGCTGAACGCCCTGTCTGTCCTCGGGACTCGGCGCGCCTTCTGCATGTGCCGATCATTGGCGGCCTGTCCGATCGTGGCGTACGCGATCTGCCCGACCTTCTGATGCCGGGCGACATCCTGGTATTCAACGACACCAAGGTGATCCCCGCCCGCCTGTTCGGCCGCCGGGGAACGGCCGGGGTCGAGGTGACGCTTCACCAGCGCACCGGGCTGGCCCAATGGAAAGCCTTCGCCCGTCCGGCCAAGAAGCTTCGCCCCGGCGACCGGGTGGACTTCGCCGAGGGCTTCTTCGCGACCGTCGCCGAAAAGGGCGAGATGGGCGAGGTCACCTTGGATTTCGACCGCTCGGGCGAGGATCTGATGGTGGCGCTGGAGGCCTTCGGCTCCCTGCCGCTGCCCCCTTATATCCGCAAGGGCGAGGCCGACGAGCGCGACAGGGGCGATTACCAGACCGTCTTCGCCCGCCAGAAGGGCGCCGTGGCAGCACCCACCGCAGGACTGCACTTCACACCCGATCTTCTGGCCGCTCTTGATGCGCGGGGGGTCAAACGCGCCACCGTGACCTTGCATGTGGGCGCGGGCACCTTCCTCCCCGTGAAGGCCGACGACACCAACGACCACCGCATGCATCAGGAGATCGGCGTGATAACGCCCGAGACCGCCGCCGCCATCAACGCGGCCAAGGCAGCGGGCGGCCGGGTGGTGGCGGTGGGGACCACCTCGGCCCGCCTGCTGGAAAGCGCCGCCGATCCGCTGGGCATTCTACATCCCTTCGACGGTGCCACCGATATCTTCATCACGCCGGGCCATAGCTTCCGGCTGGCGGATGTGCTGCTAACCAATTTCCACCTGCCCCGCTCGACCCTGTTCATGCTGGTCTCGGCCTTTTCCGGCCTCTCCCGCATGAAGGAGGCCTACGAGCACGCCAAGGCGGCGGGCTACCGCTTTTACTCCTATGGCGATTGCTGCCTGCTGGAACGGACACCGACATGACCCAGTTCTCCTTCGAGCTTCTCGCCACCGACGGGGCCGCCCGGCGCGGACGCGTCAACACCGCCCACGGCACTCTCGACACCCCCGCCTTCATGCCGGTGGGCACGGCGGGCACGGTCAAGGCCATGCTGCCCGCCTCCGTGGCCGCCACCGGGGCCCAGATCGTGCTGGGCAACACCTATCACCTGATGCTGCGCCCCGGCGCCGAACGGGTGGCGCGGCTGGGCGGCCTGCACCAATTCATGAACTGGCCCGGCCCGATCCTCACCGATTCCGGCGGGTTCCAGGTGATGAGCCTGGCCAAGCTCAGGAAGATGGATGCGGACGGCGTCACCTTCCAGTCGCACCATGACGGGTCCAAGCACCGCCTGACCCCGGAAAGCTCAATGGAGATCCAGCGGCTGCTGGATGCCGACATCACCATGGCCTTCGACGAATGCACGCCCTTTCCCGCCACCCATGAACAGGCGGAAGAAAGCATGCGCCTGTCCATGCGCTGGGCGCGGCGCTCCAAGGAGGCCTTCGTCCAGCGGCCCGGCTATGGCCTGTTCGGTATCGTTCAGGGCGGCGTTTACCCGGATCTGCGCGCCGAATCGGCCCAAGCGCTGCAAGAGATCGGCTTCGAAGGCTATGCGGTGGGCGGGCTGGCGGTGGGCGAGGGCCAGGAGGCCATGTTCGCGACGCTGGACGTCACCACGCCGCTTCTGCCCGCCGACAAGCCCCGCTACCTGATGGGCGTTGGCAGGCCGTCGGACATCATCGGCGCTGTGGGACGCGGCATCGACATGTTTGATTGCGTCATGCCCACGAGGTCGGGCCGCACCGCCCAGGCCTTCACCAAACGCGGCACCGTCAATCTTCGGAACGCGCGCCACCAGGACGATCCCCGGCCGCTGGAAGAGGGCTGCCCCTGCCCGGCCTGCCGCGACCATTCCAGGGCCTATCTCCATCATCTGATCCGCTCGGAAGAGATCCTGGGGCCCATGCTGCTCACCTGGCATAACATTCAGGCCTATCAGACCTTGATGGCCGGATTGCGGGGCGCAATCGCCGAAGGCCGCTTCGCCCAATTCGCCGCCGAGGCACAAGCACTGGAAGAGATGGGCGATATCGCGCCATTATAGCCGGGCCGCCGCCGCGACCCGTTATGAGGTGTGTTCATGCTCGACGATACCGAGGGTCTGCCCCTCGATCTGCCCCCCGCGGCCGAGGCGGCGCTGAGGGAAGCTGGGCGCCTGTGGCACGAAGAGGCGGCCGCCGAAGCCAAGGTGAGGGAAGCCCTGGCCCTGGCGCCCGACACCCTGGCGGCCCGCATCGGCGCCTATAAATTCTATTTCTACCGCCACCGTCTGGACGAGGCCCTGCCCCATGCCCGCTCCTGCGTGGCCTTCGCCCTGGCGGCGCTGGGACTGGGCGAGGATTGGCGGAGCGTGAAGTCCGGCGACGCGGCTTTCGTCGGCAGTGCCGTCACCTTGGCTCCGCTGCCCAAGCTGCTGATGCAGACCCTGATCGCCACCGGCTATGTGCTGGCCCGGCTGGGCCGCATCGAGGAATCCGAGGCGCATCTGTCCAAAGTGCTGGAGCTTGACCCCGGCGATCGGCTGGGGGCGGGCCGCATGCTGGCGGTGGTGCGGCGCGGCGGCATCGAGGACGAGATCGAGCCGTGAATGGCCATCTGGCCTACGGCCTGGCCTGGATCGCCTTCGGCCTGTCCCACAGCGCGCTGGCCGGGCGGCACCTCGCCGGGCGGTGGTCGAGGATTGTATACAATGTCATCGCTGTCGCCGCCTTCCTTGCCTTGGGGGCGGTGGGAGGCCGGGCGCTGGGGGCCGAACCTGTCTTCGACCTGCCGCTTTGGGCGCGGTGGGGAATGGGAGGCGTCCATGTGGCGGGCTGGGCGGTGATGCTGTATGCGGCGCGCTTCTACGATCTGGGGCGTCTGGGCGGCCTCGCCCAATTGCGCCAGCCGGAGAGCCCCGAGGACGAATCCCTGC
This sequence comes from Paramagnetospirillum magnetotacticum MS-1, assembly GCF_000829825.1. Lineage (NCBI taxonomy): Bacteria > Pseudomonadati > Pseudomonadota > Alphaproteobacteria > Rhodospirillales > Magnetospirillaceae > Paramagnetospirillum > Paramagnetospirillum magnetotacticum. The sequence goes on from NZ_JXSL01000030.1 coordinate 314,969, forward strand.
GCCTGGATGGCCCCCATGCCTGGGTGCGCCATCCCCTCTATGCCGGGGCGTTCCTGATCCTATGGGGAGCCGCGCCGTCGCCGTTGGGCCTGGCCACGGCCATCTGGGGCAGCCTTTACCTTCTGGTCGGCACCGCCTGCGAAGAGCGCCGCCTGCTGGCCCGCTATGGCGAGGATTACGCCGCCTACCGGGCCAGGGTGCCAGCCTTCGTGCCGTGGCGGGGAAGAGCAGCCTTGAGCGCAGATGCGAAGAGTTGAACCACGAAGGCATGAAGGCGCGAAGGATCACGAAGAAGAAGACGCTTCTCTTTTCTTCGTGCCTTCGTGGTGAATTTTCCGGGGCGGGCGTCGAGATGCCTACCGCTTGATATTACAGGCCTTGTCGGCGGCGGCCAGGGCGTCGGAGAAGCCCGACAGCGGGAAAGCGGCGGCGATGTCGGCACCCTTGGCCGGGCTGGCGTGCAGGATGGCCTCCCTGCCCTTTTGCAGACTGGCGATGATGGCCTTGTCCGCCTTGGAATCGGCGGCCCAGGCGCGGTCGCCCTTGGTGAACAGCGAGTGCTTCATGGCGCCCACCTGCAGTTCCACCGAGGAATCCTTCTTGAACCCGTAGACGCCGTTGATGCTGACCTCGTCGCTGCTCTTGGCGCCGGGGCGGTGGGTGACGATCAGATAGGTGGTGGTGGGCTTGCCCTTCTCGCCTCCGGTCACCTTGCCCGCCGTGGCCGCCAGATAGCAGGTGGTGGACTTGCCCTCGGCATAGGAGAAGGCTTCCCATTCGCCGAACTTGCCCAACCGCTTGGTGGAATCGGCGGCAATAGCCGTACCGGCCGATGCGATCAGGATGGCGGCAATGACAAGCGGGCGGACGATCATGGTGAAATTCCTCGAAAGCAACCACTGGACTCTTCTTAACCGGCCTCGCCGGGCTTGTGAATCGAAAAGGGCCCGGCCGCATGGCCGAGCCCTTCTCCAATTCGGTCGACCGCACCCATTAGGGCAGGACGATCTCCACGCGGCGGTTCTGCGGCTCGCGCACGCCATCGGGGGTCGGGACCATGGGCGAGGACTTGCCCTTGGCGACCACGACGATCTGGCTGGCCGGGATGCCCAGCTGCTCGAGCTGCGCCTTGACGGCGGCGCCGCGCTTCTCGGACAGGGCCTGGTTGTACTTGGCGCTGCCCGACAGGTCGGTATGGGCCGACAGGTCGATGCGGGCGGCACCGGCGGTCTTGGCGGCACCGGCGGCCTGCTGCAGGACGCGGGCGGCTTCGGGGGTGATCTGCGCCTTGTCGAAGTCGAAGAACACGATGTAGTTCTTCTGCGCCTGAGCCACGGGCTTGGGAGCGGGCACGGGAGCCGGGGCGGCGACCGGGGCCGGAGCCGGGGCCGGGGCGGCCTTGGGCGCGTTGAACTTGTAGACGAAGCCCAGCATCAGGCCGTGATCCCGATACTCGGAATCCAGCTTGGTGTTGGTGGTCGCGGCCTTGGACTCGTAGTTCAGGGTCGAGAAGTAGCGGTACTGGGCCTTCAGCTCGACATTGCTGGTGAGGTCATAGCCCACGCCGGCAAAGCCCTGATAGGCGAACTGCCAATCGTCGCCGCTATAGGCGTTGGCGCCGTTCTTCTTGACGGTGCCGTTGTCCAGGCGGGCGGCACCGATACCCAGGCCGACGAAGGGATGCCACTTGGACTGGGGCAGGAACTCGTACACGCCGTTGAACATGGGAGCCAGGGCGGAGGTATCGCCGCTGCCGGTGGCGCCGCCAACCTTGGACACGCCGCTGGAGCGGTAGGACAGCTCGCCTTCCGCGCGCCATTGGCCGAATGCGTAACCGACCACGCCCTGGGTCAGCCAGCCCACATCGGACTCGGACTTGAGACCGGCGACGCCGCTGTTCTTGGAATCCTGCAGGAGCTGGGCGCCAGCATCGAGGCCGACATACCACTGAGCCTGGGCGGCGACGGGGGCCAGGGCGCCGACGACGACGGCCGCGGCAAGGAGGGATTTAAAGCTGCGCATGGTTTTAAACCTTCCCGGTGGGGTGCGAGGCGTTAGAGAATCTGCCCCATATGTACAACCGCCCCTGCCCCCCCACAAGGTAACCGCGCCGCGCTGCAGCATGTTCCGCACCGACTGTTGCGAAAAAGACACAGGCCTACGCGGAAGGTATGGGCGCTTCGTCCGGGGCCGGGACTTCCGCCTGAGCCTTGAGGCGGCGGAACGAGCGCAAGCTGAGTGGGATCATCCCCAGATACAAGACACCCAGCAGCGACAGGGTCAGCCAGGGCTCGGTCACCATGAAAGCCGCCGCGAGGCCAATGATCAGCAGGATGGGCAGGACCCAACGGTGGGGCACGCGCACTTTTTTCCCCGAGAAGGTGGGGATCTTGCTGACCATCAGGAAGGAAACGCCCAACAAGAAGACCGCGACCACCGCGGGCTGATCGAAGAAGCCGCCGCCGAACTGGATGGTGAAGACCATGGGAAGCAAGACCAGCCCGGCCGCCGCCGGAGCCGGAACGCCGGTGAAGAAGTTATAGGCGTAGGGCGGCAGGTCGGGTTCGCCGATCATGGTGTTGAAGCGGGCCAGACGCAGCGCGCAGCACACCGAGAACAGCAAGACCAGCGCCCAGCCGAATCCTCCGGCGCCTTGCATGGTCCAAAAATACAGCACCATGGCGGGCGCCACGCCGAAGCTGACGAAATCGGAAAGGGAATCCAGTTCGGCGCCGAACTTGGAGGTGCCTTGAAGCAGCCGCGCCACCCGCCCGTCCAACCCGTCCAGAATGGCGGCCAGAACGGTGGAGATCACCGCCTCCTTCCACATGCCGTGTACGGCGAAGCGGATGGAGGTGAGGCCAGCGCACAGCGCCAGCAGCGTCAGGATGTTGGGGATCAGCTTGTTGATCGACAACCCCCGGATACGGGGCGGACGCTTGGGGCGGAACATCAGCGGATTTCTCCCTGGCGGGCGCCTTCCGTGGAGTCAAGATCGGCCAGCACGGTCTCACCGGCGATGATGCTCTGGCCCAGGCTGACCAGGGGCGAGACGCCCGCTGGCAGATAGACGTCGACGCGAGAGCCGAAACGGATCAGGCCGAAACGCTGACCGGCGCGCACCGCCTGCCCGTCCTTGAGATCGCATTTGATGCGCCGCGCCACCAGACCGGCAATCTGCACGAAGGCGATTTCGCGGCCATCGGCGCGGCTCATGCGCACGCTCATGCGTTCGTTGTCGGCGCTGGCCTTGTCCAGGGAGGCGTCGAGGAACTGGCCCGGCCGGTACGAGCATTTGACGATGGTGCCGTCCACCGGGCAGCGGTTGATATGCACCGAGAACACGCTCATGAACACCGAGATGCGCATGCGGGGTTCCTCGCCCATCTCCAGTTCGGGAGGCGGGGCGACCATGCCCACCATCTGCACCACGCCGTCGGCGGGGCTGATCACCAGGCCGTCACGGGTGGGCGTGACGCGGTCGGGATCGCGGAAGAACCATGCGCACCAGCAGGTGAGCAGCGCCCCCGCCCATCCCAGCGGCGCCCAGATCTGGCCCAGCAGCAGGGCTCCCAGCGCGAAGAGTCCGACAAACGGCCAGCCTTCGCGGTTGATGGGAAACCAAAGATACTTGGTCAAGGAAATCTGCTGCGCCTGCACCATTTCACCCCTTCGAAATACGCCGCCCCTTTTGGAATTTCATCCCGGTCGGCGGCATGATACTAGTGTGGAGGAATTGAAGTTCCTACCATGAATTTCATTGGGGATCGGGCGACCTTACGCATGTCCAAGCCGAATGCGTTTTCTTTAGGCGGCATGAGCATGCCGCTGGATATCGACGCCGTCCTTGAAGGAGCCGAGGCGCCGCCTCTGACTCTGGACAATGGCCCTGTTGCCTTTGATTTCGGCTTTCGCTTCGTCCGCTTTGCCGCCCGGCTGGAACAGTCGGACTCGGGCGTTCAACTCAAGCTGGTGGGCGATCTCGGTCCCATGCCGTTCTCGGCGGAATCGCCCGCCGCCCGCGCCGGTCTCGCCCGCATCGTCGAGTCGGGAAATTCCGTGCTGGGAACGGGCACCCTGCGCATCGGTCAAGGCCGCATCCTGCTGGGCGGAGATCTTCGCATTCCCGCGCCGGTTTCGGCGGTGGGACTGGTCTCGGCGGTGGCGTGCTTCCTGGCTCCGGCGACGCCCTATATGGAGCTGATCTCCATGTATGTCCGCCCGCCCCTGGCCCCCGCCCGCATCGGCGAAAGCGCCGTGCGGCCCGAGTGGCGCAAGGCAAAGCGCCACTACACCTGAGTCTCACTTCTCCGGGGCGTTGAACACCTGACCGGGATAGATGAGGTCGGGGTTCTTGATGTGATCGCGGTTGGCCTCGAAGATCACCGTATAGGCCATGCCCTGGCCATAAAGCCGCCGGGCGATGCGCCAAAGGGAATTGCCCTGCAGCACGGTCACGGTCGAGCCTCCCTTGGGCGGCACCTCGTCGCCTCTGGACCAGGAGGTCTCCACCCTCGCGATGACCTTGCCCTTGCCGTCCACCTGATCGGCGCGCAGCAGATGGCTGCCCTTGCCCGGCACCAGGGAGGCGGTCACCCGCCAGTTGCCCTCGGCATCGGCCGAGGCCCGGCCCAGCAGGCGATTATCCATATAGAGGATGACCTTGGCCCCAGCGGGCGCCCGGCCCGAGACCGTCATACGTCCCTTGTCGTCATGGTCAATGATGTCCAGCGACAATCCGCCCGGAGCGGTGGCGGCATTCGGTCCTTGCAGAATGCGGCTGGAGCCGTCGCGGCCCGACTTGATGGCCAGGGCGGTTCCCTGGCCGCGCGGCGGCACGACCAGCACCACGGTCTCGCTGGATTCGGACTGGCTGCCGTCCGGGTTGAGGGCTCTCAGCTTCAGCTCGCGCGAGCCGGGGGAAAGCGGGCCGGGAGGCAGGAAAACCCATTCGCCCCGCCCATCGGCGGTGACCTGGCCCAATTCCTGACCGCCATCGACGACGGTGATCCTGGCACCCGGCTTGGCCCGCCCGGCGATGACGGCGTCGCCACCGGCATCGATGCGCACCACGTCAAAGGACGGCTCGCCCGAATCGGCCGTGGCGGCCGGGACTGCCGTGCTGGCCGGGGGAGGAATCTGCGCCTCAATCTCCTTCGTTTCGTCACGCAGATTGAGCATGGCGAGAACGATGGCGATCACGGCAACGGCAAGCCCGATGAGGGCGACAAGCTTAGGCCGGTTCAACGGCTCCTCGCTGGGTGGTGGCGGTGGAAGCGGCCGCTACCCTAGCCCTTATTTCCCCCGGTGTCACGGGCGGGAATCCGCTCCAAGCGCCCGATTCATGCGTTTTCCCACGCCCCTACCCGCCCGTTTCCCCTCCCAACGAGTAGGATTGAGTCTTGCGTTTGGCACCCCGAATGCTATCGTCCCGCGTTTGCCGCGTGGCGGGATTTCACGGGCAGGCGACGGCATGGGCTTCCAGCGAAGGGATGAGAAACGATGAGCACCGCGAAAATCATCTGGACCAAGGTTGACGAGGCGCCTGCTTTGGCGACCTATTCTTTGCTGCCCATCGTCCAGGCCTTTACCGGGGCTGCCGGAGTGGCCGTGGAAACCCGCGACATCTCGCTGGCTGGCCGCATCATCGCCAACTTCCCCGAGAACCTCACCCCCGCCCAGCGCATCAGTGACGAACTGGCCGAACTGGGCGATCTCACGCTCAAGCCCGAAGCCAATATCATCAAGCTGCCCAATGTCAGCGCCTCGGTGCCGCAGCTCAAGGCTGCCATCAAGGAATTGCAGTCCCAGGGCTACAAGATCCCCGACTTCCCCGAAGACCCCAAGACCGATGCCGAGAAGGAGCTCAAGGCCCGCTTCGGCAAAGTGCTGGGCTCGGCGGTGAACCCGGTGCTGCGCGAGGGCAATTCCGACCGCCGCGCCGCCGTGTCGGTGAAGAAGTTCGCTCAGAAGAACCCCCACAAGATGGGTGCCTGGGCCGCTTCGTCCCAGTCCCATGTGGCCCACATGAATGCGGGCGACTTCTACGGCAGCGAGAAGTCGGTCACCGTGGCCGCGGCCACCGACGTCAAGATCGAGTTCCACGGCAAGGACGGTTCGATCCATGTGCTGAAGGCCAAGACCAAGCTCAAGGCGGGCGAGGTCATCGACACCGCGGTGATGAGCACCAAGGCCCTTCGCGCCTTCTATGCCGAGCAGATCGAGGACGCCAAGTCCCAGCCGGGACTGCTGCTGTCGCTGCACCTGAAGGCGACCATGATGAAGGTCTCGGACCCCATCATGTTCGGCCACGCCGTCACCGTCTTCTTCAAGGACGTGTTCACCAAGCACGCCGCCGCCATCAAGGACCTGGGCGTCAACGTCAATAACGGCTTTGGCGATCTGATCGCCAAGCTGGACAAGCTACCCGCCGCCAAGAAGGCTGAGATCGAGGCCGACATCAAGGCCGCCTACGACAACGGCCCGGCGCTCGCCATGGTCAATTCCGACAAGGGCATCACCAATCTGCATGTGCCGTCCGACGTCATCGTCGACGCCTCCATGCCCGCCATGATCCGTGACTCGGGCCGCATGTGGGGCACCGACGGCAAGCTGCACGACACCAAGGCCATGATCCCCGATCGCTGCTATGCCCGCATCTATCAGGTGGTCATGGACGACTGCAAGAAGCACGGCGCCTTTGATCCCAAGACCATGGGCAGCGTTCCCAATGTTGGCCTGATGGCCCAGAAGGCCGAGGAATACGGCAGCCACGACAAGACCTTCGAAATCGCCGCCGACGGCGTGGTCCAGGTGGTGGATGAATCCGGCGCGGTGCTGCTGGAGCAGAAGGTCGAGGCTGGCGACATCTTCCGCGCCTGTCAGACCAAGGACGCCCCCATTCAGGATTGGGTCAAGCTGGCCGTCACCCGCGCCCGGCTGTCCAATACCCCGGCCATCTTCTGGCTGGACAAGAACCGCGCCCACGACGCCCAGATCATCGCCAAGGTGGAAAAGTACCTGAAGGACCACGACACCAAGGGTCTGGACATCTCCATCAAGACTCCGGAAGAGGCCATCGCCGTCTCGCTGGAGCGTATCCGCAAGGGCCAAGACACCATCTCGGTGACCGGCAATGTGCTGCGCGACTATCTGACCGACCTGTTCCCCATCCTGGAACTGGGCACCTCGGCCAAGATGCTGTCCATCGTTCCGCTGATGGCGGGCGGCGGCCTGTTCGAAACCGGTGCCGGCGGCTCCGCTCCTAAGCATGTGCAGCAGTTCCAGGAAGAGGGTTACCTCCGCTGGGATTCGCTGGGCGAGTTCCTGGCGCTTGGCGTGTCGCTGGAGCATCTGGCCCAGACCTTCAAGAACCCTAAGGCCCAGGTTCTGGCCGATACCCTGGATCAGGCCAATGCCCGGATCCTCGACGAGAACCGCTCTCCCGCCCGCAAGGTGGGCCAGTTGGACAATCGCGGCAGCCACTTCTATCTGGCGCTGTACTGGGCCCAGGCCCTGGCCGCCCAGACCAAGGACAAGGAGCTGGCCACCCGCTTCGCTCCCCTGGCCAAGGCGCTCTCCGAAAACGAGGCCAAGATCAACGCCGAGCTGATCGAGGCCCAGGGTAAGCCGGTGGATCTGGGCGGATATTACAGCCCCGATTTCGCCAAGACCTCGGCCGCCATGCGGCCCAGCGCCACCCTGAACGCGGCGCTCGCCGCCATCTGATTCCGGCGGGAGCGGGGCGGGAGATGCGAACTCCCGCCCCGTCCCATCGGTCCGCCACCTTTACCGAAGTGTTATTGGGCCTTTCGCACCCCGAGGAACCCCGTCAATGAAGAAGATCAAAGTCGCAAACCCGATCGTCGAGCTGGACGGCGACGAGATGACCCGGATCATCTGGAAGTTCATCAAGGACAAGCTGATCCTGCCCTATCTGGATGTGGATCTGAAATACTACGATCTGGGCATCGAATACCGCGACAAGACCGACGACAAGGTGACGGTCGAGGCCTCGGAGGCCATCAAGAAGTATGGCGTCGGCGTCAAATGCGCCACCATCACCCCCGACGAGGCGCGGGTGAAGGAATTCAACCTCAAGAAGATGTGGAAGTCGCCCAACGGCACCATCCGCAACATTCTTGACGGCACCGTGTTCCGCGAGCCGATCATCTGCAAGAACGTGCCGCGCCTGGTGCCCGGCTGGACCAAGCCCATCGTCATCGGCCGCCACGCCTTCGGCGACCAGTACAAGGCCACCGACTTCACCGTCCCCGGCCCCGGCAAGCTGACCATCAAGTTCGTCGGCACCAATGGCGAGACCATCGAGCACGAAGTCTTCGACTTCCCCGGCGCGGGCGTCGCCATGGGCATGTACAATCTGGACGAGTCCATCTACGGCTTCGCCCGGGCCTGCCTGAATTATGGCCGCCAGAAGAAGTGGCCGGTTTATCTGTCGACCAAGAACACCATTCTCAAGGCCTATGACGGCCGCTTCAAGGACATCTTCCAGGAAGTCTACGAGAAGGAATTCAAGGCCGATTACGACAAGCTGGGCATCACCTACGAGCATCGCCTGATCGACGACATGGTCGCCTCGGCGCTCAAGTGGTCGGGCGAATTCGTCTGGGCTTGCAAGAATTACGACGGCGACGTGCAGTCCGATACCGTGGCCCAGGGCTTCGGCTCTCTCGGCCTGATGACCTCGGTGCTGATGAGCCCCGACGGCAAGGTGGTCGAGGCCGAGGCCGCCCACGGCACGGTGACGCGGCATTACCGCGAACACCAGAAGGGCAAGGAAACCTCCACCAACCCCATCGCGTCCATCTTCGCCTGGACGCGGGGCCTGTTCTACCGCGCCCAGTTCGACAACACCCCCGAAGTGGCCAATTTCGCCCAGGCCCTCGAGGAAGTGTGCGTGGAAACGGTGGAATCCGGCTTCATGACCAAGGACCTGGCCATCCTGATCGGCCCCGGCCAATCCTGGCTGACCACCCAGCAGTTCCTGGACAAGCTGGACGAGAACCTGAAGAAGCGCATGGCCCTGGCCTGATATCGGCCGGGCCGTCCGGTCAAAAAAGAACCCCGCCGAAGCGAATGCTGCGGCGGGGTTTTTTCTTGGGCCGGATCAACGGGCGCAGAAGGAATCGATACGGCGGCGCATCTCTTCCTGCGCACGGCTCAATTCCTGCAAATTATCCTTGATCCGGGCCATCTGCGCGCCGAATCCGGCGCGGAAGTTGTCTATGTCGAATCGCATTCTGGCGCATATCCTTGGGTTGGTTTCATCCCAAACGGCTCTTATGCGCTAAGTATGACAAGGAAAGGTCAACACACTTCGCGCTGGTCGTTAACTGAATTTAAACCAACGCGAAATGTGTCGTCACTTCTCGATTCGGTAGTAGGTTCTTACCCGTAACTCTGCACCAAGGACCCTACGACCAGATACCAGCCATCGACCATAACGAAGAAGATCAGCTTGAACGGCAGCGAGATCATGGCGGGTGGAATCATCATCATGCCCATGCTCATCAGCACCGAGGCGATGACCATGTCGATGATCAGGAAGGGCAGGAAGATCAGAAAGCCGATCTCGAAGGCGCGGCGCAATTCGCTGATCATGAAGGCGGGGATCAGGGCTCTCAAGGGAACGTCCTCGGCCTTCTCCACTTCCTTGGCGCGCGACATGTCCATGAACAGCTTGAGGTCCTGGGCGCGCACATGCTTGCTCATGAAGGCGTGGAAGGGCTTGATGGCGCGCTCGAACCCCTCGATCTCGTCCAGGTGGCCATCCATCACCGGCTGGATGCCGTCGGTCCAGGCCTTCTCGAAGGTGGGCGTCATGACGAAGGCGGTGAGGAACATGGCCAGGCTGACCATCACCGTGTTGGGCGGACTTTGCTGGGTGCCCAGCGCTTGGCGCAAAAAGCCCAGCACCACCACGAAGCGGGTGAACGAGGTGATCATCACCAGGATGCTTGGCGCCACCGACAAAACGGTGGTCAGCGCGATCAGTTGGATGATGCGCGAGGTGGCGCTGGCCTGCGGCCCGCCTAAGTCGATGTTCAGGGACTGAGCCAGGACCGGACCGGCCAGCAGGGCCGTCCCCAGGCCGATGGCTGCGGCCAGGATCATCCGCGGGCGCGACGCAAGACGGCTCATACTCCGGTCTCCGGCTTGGTGTTCCCGGGCCAGGCGACCTCGGGGGCGGACAGGGCGAAGGCGGCGCGGGGGCAATCGGCCTCCACCACCACGGGCTCTGCGCCGCCCAGGACCAGCAGATGTTCGCGGTCGTCGCGGCGCACCAGGACCAAACGATGTTTCACGTCCAAGGTCAAGGATTCCACGATGCCGAGTCGCCGCCCGGGGGCACCGGCCTTTCCCGCCATCATGCCCGGCAGGCGGCGGCGAACCACCCACATCACGCCGAAGATCAGTCCCAGCACTGCCACCAGCGACAGGATGAAGCGCAGATATTGGGCAGAATCCATGCTCAGATGTCCAGGGAGGTCGGTGTATGACGCTGGGTCAGCGCATGGGCCAGCAGATCCAGATCGGCGACCAGGGCTTCGAGACCGGGGCGGAAGGCCTCGCCCTCCTTGCGTTCCAGGCCCAGCACGGCGCCGCAGACATAACGCACGCGGCCTTCCAGGGCCGCCAGGTCTACCTCGGTCCCGGTGGCCAGCAGGCGTCTGGCCGTCCCCACCAGAGTGGCGGCCTTTTCCAGTTCCTGGCGCAGGGCGTCGGATTGATCGCTCATGCGGTGCCTCCCGGCGGTGGGGCCGCGCCCATGGTCGCATTGGCGCGGTAGACATAGGCCAGAATCTCGGCCACGGCGACGAAGGCCTCCACCGGAATGACGGTGTCCACTTCGACGGCGGCCAGAACCTCGGCCAGATCGGGATCGGTGCGGACCTTCACCCCATGGGCGAAGGCCAGTTGCAGAATCTGTTCGGCTACCGCGCCGCGGCCCGAGGCGGTAACGGTGGGCAGGCCGGGATTGTCCGGATCGTCGGCCAGCGCCACGGCCACCTGACGCCGCTTCGGGTGGGCGCTAGCCTTGGCCCGCTCGCTTTCCGCCCCTTCGTCCCAAATGTCGCTGTTGCCCATGACCGGCTTTCACAGGGGTTCACCAGGGCCTAGAATGTCCCTGGCGCGCTTAAAATTCGTTTAAGCCTCCCAAGCCTCCCGCGACGGCCAACCCCGCAGATTGACTCGGCTTTACCGAATCTTAAACGGGTCGGGCGGATAGTGATCGTGGCGGAAGATGTGCGCCCATCCACCCATCCGGGGCGCCCCACCCAAGGCGAAGGTTTCGCGCGAATGTACGACGATCTCGGCATTTTCAAGATGGCCAAGGCCCAAATGGACTGGATCGCCCAGCGCCAGGAAGTGCTGGCTGGCAACATCGCCAATGCCAATACGCCGCGCTACCTGCCCAAGGACCTGAAGGACCTGGACTTCAAGCAGGTTCTGGCTGGAACCACCGAACCCGAAGTGGGCGCCGCCACCACCAATGCCAAGCATATCGTGCCCGAGGTGACGCCCAGCCCCTTCAAGGCGGTCACCCAGCGCCGGACCTACGAATCCACACCCGACGGCAACGCCGTCATTCTGGAAGAGCAGATGGCCAAGCTGGGCGATGCCAATTCCAAGTACAACGCCGCCGCCGCGCTGTTCCAGAAGTACCAGAAGATGATCAAAACCGCCTCGGGCAGCCGGTAAGCGGAAGAGACAGCCATGGACGAACTGAGCAAAAGTACAACCATCGCCATCTCCGGCATGAAGGTGCAGTCCCAGCGTCTGCGCCTGATCTCGGAGAATCTCGCCAATTCCGACTCTTTGGCCCAGACCCCCGAGGGGCTGCCTTATCGCCGCAAGGTGATGACCTTCAAGAACGAACTGGACCGCGCCACCGGCACCAGCCTGGTCAAGGTGGACAAGGTGCGCGCCGATTCGTCTGAGTTCCAGCGCCGCTACGATCCCAAGCATCCCGCCGCCGACCGCGACGGCTATGTCCTGGCCCCAAACGTCAATCCGCTGATCGAGATGATGGACATGCGCGAGGCCCAGCGCAGCTACGAGGCCAATATGAACGTCATCAACGCTTCGCGCTCGCTGTTGTCGCGCACCATCGATATGCTGCGCTAGACTTAGGATTTACCGCCATGACCTCCCGCCTCACCGACGCCATCTCCGCCTACAAGTCCGCCGCCAATCCCTTCGAATCGGTGGGCAAGACCAGTGAGACCGAGGGCAATGGCACCGACTTCGCCAGCGTGCTGAAGGACGCCGCCAAGGTGGCGGTGGGCGATGCCAAATCGGCGGAAAAGGCCTCCATGTCCGCCATCGCCGGCAAGGCCGATATCCGCGAAGTGGTGGCCGCCGTGGCCAATGCGGAAATGACCCTGGAAACCGTGGTCAATGTCCGCGACAAGGTGATCAACGCCTATAACGAAATCCTGCGCATGCCCATCTGAGCGGGGCGGCCCCGGATGACCGAGCCCGAACTCATCGATGTGGCGCGCGAGACCATCATGGTCATGCTGAAGGTGGCGGCGCCCACCCTGCTGACCGGTCTGGTGGTGGGCCTGATCATCTCCATCTTCCAGACCCTGACCCAGATTCAGGAACAGACCCTGACCTTCGTGCCGAAGATGCTCTTGGTCTTCGCCTCCATGATCTTGTTCCTGCCCTTCATGCTGCATTCGCTGACCGAGTTCTGGAGACTGGTCATGGACCGCGTCGTCGCCGGCGGCGGTTGACGTGCTGACCGACCTTCTCCAGCTCGATATCTTCCGCTTCTTTCTGGTGTTCACCCGCATCGGCGCGGCTTTGATGCTGTTTCCCGGCCTGGGCGGATCACTGGTGTCGACCCGCATCCGCCTGCTGCTGGCCCTGGCGGTAGCCTTCGTGATCATGCCGGTGGTGGCCCCGGTCTTCCCGGCCGTGCCCAAGAGCGTGGGCGGCATGCTGCTGTCGGTGTTCGGCGAGGCGGTGGTCGGCGCCTATATCGGCACGGTGGTCATGTTCATCATGTCGACCCTGAACATGGCGGGCTCCATGATCGGCTATCAGACGGGTCTGACCAACGCCTTCTCTTTCGACCCCATCTCCCAGCAGCAGAGCCAGTTGCTGACCGGATTCTTGTCCAATATCGGTCTGGTGGCGGTGTTCGCCACCGATCTGCATCATCTGATGTTCCAGGCGGCCTATGAATCCTATGCCCTGTTCCCTCCGGGCCAGCCCCTGCAATTTGGCGATTACGCCGAGACTCTGGGCCATCTGGCCACCGACACCTTCAAGGTGGGAACCCAGTTCGCCGCGCCGCTGGTGGTGTTCGGTCTGGTGTTCTACACTGGCCTCGGCCTTCTGTCGCGGCTGGTGCCTCAGTTGCAGGTGTTCTTCGTCGCCATGCCGGTGCAGGTGATGGTGGGAATGTGGCTGTTCATGGTGACCATACCCCTGGTGATCTCATTGTTCCTGCGCTTCTTCGAATCAGGCCTGATGCCCTACGTCCAGCCGAGGTGAGAGCATGGCCGAAGACTCAGACGACAAAACAGAAGAACCAACAGACCGAAAACTGAGCCAGGCCCGCGAGCAGGGCAACATTCCCACCTCCCAGGAAGTGAAGATGTGGGCCAGCCTGGTGGGCGCCCTGGTCATCATCACCCTGTTTGCTCCCTATATGGCCCGCGACATGGGCCGCCTGCTGCTCCCCTTCATCGAGCATCCCCACGCCTTCCCCATGGAACAATCGGATGTGGGGAATCTGCTGAGCATGATCACCATGGATATGCTCAAGATTCTGGTCTTGCCCATGATGATGCTGGTGGTTCTGGCCCTGGTCTCGGCCATGGGGCAAAGCGGCCTGATGTTCCTGCCCGACAAGCTGACCATGGATTTTTCCAAGCTGAGCCCCATGAAGGGCATCACGCGTATCTTCTCGGGCCGCAATCTGGTCGAATTCGCCAAGTCGCTGTTCAAGGTCAGCGCCATCGGCTTCGTCATCTTCCTGGTGCTGAAATCGCATATGAGCGAATACGCCGGACTAGCGGCGCTGGACCTGATGGCCGTGCTGGACTATATGCGCCATCAGGTGATCGCCATGATCATGATCGTGGTGCTGATGGTCTTCGTGCTGGCCGCCGCCGACTGGTTCTACCAGCGTTGGGCCTTCAATCAGCAGATGAAGATGACCAAGCAGGAGATCAAGGACGAGCACAAGCAGACCGAAGGCGACCCCATGATCAAGGGCCGCCTGCGCGCATTGCGCATGCAGCGCGCCCGCCAGCGCATGATGGCCGCCGTGCCCAAGGCCAGCGTAGTGGTGACCAACCCGACTCACTACGCGGTGGCGCTGCAATACGACCAGGATTCCATGGGCGCGCCCGTCCTGGTGGCCAAGGGCGTGGATCTGATCGCCAAACGCATCCGCGATCTGGCCACCGAGAATGAAGTGCCCATCGTCGAGAATCCGCCGCTCGCCCGCGCGCTTTACGCCACGGTGGAACTGGACGAGGAAATCCCGCCCGAACACTACAAGACCGTGGCGGAAATCATCGGTTACGTCATGAAGCTGAAGGGTGAACTTGCGCACTGACGCCATTGCCTCTCCGCTGGTTCTCTGCCTGGCCGCCTCGGTGGCCGGAACCGCCGTGCTGGGCGTGGCCGAGGCTGGCTGGCCAGCCATCGCGGCGGCCGCCCTGGTGGCGGCGTTGTCTGGGGGGAAACTGCTGCTCGGCGCGCGCCGCCCGGCCGGAGATGCCGCAATCCTGGCCGGAGCGCTGGATTCGGAAAGCCGCGCGGTTCTGGTGGTCGCCAGCATTGGTGCCGAGCTTTACCGCAATCAGGCGGCGCGCCGCCTGCTGGGACCGGCCTCCGATCCCCTGGCCCCGCTCAAATCCCTGGCCGCCGATGACGACCGCGCCCTGGCCGAGATGGAGCGTCTCGACGCCGCGGCGTCCGTGGGCGCGCCCCGGCGCACCGAGGTCAGTCTGGTCTCGGCGGGGGGCGGACGCGAATGGTTCACCCTGGAGGTCCGCCCGGCGGGCACGCCCCAGGCCGTGGCCTGGATCGCCGAGGATGTCAGCGCCCGCCGCGCCATCGAAGAGACCTTGCGGCGCGAAAACGAGCTTCTGTCCGACTTCGTCGACCTGCTGCCGGTGGGCTGCTACTCGGCCGATGCCGATGGCACGGTGCGTTATGTCAACCAGCGTCTGGCCGAATGGCTGGGCAAGAGCGGCGACGAGATCGTCGGCCACAATCTGGCTGATGTCTTCGGAATCGTCCCCAACCCGGAAGAGGAACGGGCCGAGTTGCGCCTGCGCGGCCGCTCGGGCGAGGTGTTCCAGGCCCTGGTCGCCCATTCGGTCTTCGACGAGGGCGGCGAGATGTTCACCCGCTCCGTCGTCGTGCGCGATCTGGTGCCGGAACAGCAATGGGAAAAGGCGCTGCGCGCCGCCGAGCGCCGCTTCCGCTGGCTGTTCGACGACGCGCCCGTGGGCATCGCCCTGGTGGATCTGGACGGCGGCGTGGGGGCGTGCAATCTGGCGCTTCAGGCCATGCTGGGCATCGACCGCGACGACATGATCGGGCGCCCCGTCATTGACGTGGTGGCCGAGGAGAACCGCGCGGCGGCTTCCGAGCAATTGGGCAAGGTGATCGCGGGCTCTACCCCCGGCACTCATCTGGAAGTGCGCCTGAAAGGGCGGCGCAACCTCATCGCCCAGCTTTTCGTCAGCCCCAGCCACGAAGACGGCGAGATTTCCGGTCTGGTCATCCACTTCATCGACGCCACCGAGCAACGCAACCTGGAAATGCAGTTCGCCCAGAGCCAGAAGATGCAGGCCATGGGGCAGTTGGCCGGCGGCGTGGCCCATGATTTCAATAATCTGCTGACCGCCATGATCGGCTTTTGCGACCTGCTGCTGCAGCGCCACGGCGCGGGCGATCCCAGCTTCGCCGATATCATGCAGGTCAAGCAGAACGCCAACCGCGCCGCCTCCCTGGTGCGCCAATTGCTGGCCTTTTCGCGCCGGCAGGCGCTGCAGCCCCGCCTGCTCAACGTCACCGACGCCCTGGCGGAGCTCTCCAACCTGCTGCGCCGCCTGCTGGGCGAGACCATCGAACTGCGCATGGTCCATGGCCGCGCCCTAGGCCTGGTGCGCGTGGATCCCGGCCAGTTCGATCAGGTCATCATCAACCTCGCCGTCAATGCCAGGGACGCCATGCCGGGCGGCGGCGCGCTGACCATCCGCACCAACACCGTCCATGTGGACCAGCCCGTCCAGCGCGGCCCCGAACTGATGCCCGCCGGAGACTATGTGCAGATCGAGGTGGCCGATACCGGCACCGGCATCGGCAAGGAAAACCTGGCCCGCATCTTCGAGCCCTTCTTCTCCACCAAGGAAGTGGGCGCCGGAACTGGCCTGGGCCTGTCCACCGTCTATGGCATCGTGCGCCAGACCGATGGCTTCATCTTCGTGGAGTCAGAGCCCGGCCAGGGCACCATCTTCTCCATCTATCTGCCCCGCATCGACGCCGACCCGGCCGCCGAGACCAAACGCGCACCGGTGCAATCGGAAGCCGTCGGAACCGACCTTACCGGCTCGGGAACCATTTTACTGGTGGAAGACGAGGACGCCGTCCGCCTGTTCGGTGCCCGCGCCCTCAGGAACAAAGGCTATACCGTCATCGAAGCCCGATCCGGCGAACAGGCCATGGAGGTCCTGAACGGCGGCGAGCCCATCGAAGTCCTCATCTCCGACGTGGTCATGCCCGGCATGGACGGCGTGACGCTGGCCCGCTTTGTCCGTATGGAACGCCCCGCCATCAAGGTGATCCTCATCTCCGGCTATTCCGAAGACGTCGCCCGCGACGGCATCGACCCCGATGCCGGAATCCACTTCCTGCCTAAACCCTTCTCGCTGAAGCAATTGGCGGGGGCGGTGAAACAGGTGATGGACGAGGGGTGACGTCAGGGTGGAACAGCAGAGGCGCCCGCGCACCCCAGCCAGGGGCAAGGGCCCCTGGACCCCGCCCCTCACCCTCTTACCCTCGGGCGACGACGCCAGAACCGAATTAGAACAAACGCGAACAATTCCCCTTGCGTTCTCCTCTCGTTCGTGTACGGTATTCCTCATTGCGGAACCGCCCGGTTCGGGATAGATGAAGGGGAACGGCCATGTCTCAGGCTGCATTGCGTCTCGTGGACAAGGATACCATGGATAGACAGAAGGCTTTGGAAGCTGCCGTCAGCCAGATCGAGCGGGCATTCGGCAAGGGCTCCATCATGAAGCTGGGCGGCAAGGATCAGGTGGTCGAGACCGAAGTGGTCTCCACCGGATCCCTGGGCCTTGATGTGGCGCTCGGCATCGGCGGCGTTCCGCGCGGCCGTATCATCGAGGTCTATGGCCCGGAAAGCTCGGGCAAGACCACCCTGGCGCTGCACATCATCGCCGAGGCGCAGAAGAAGGGCGGCACCTGCGCCTTCGTCGATGCCGAACACGCGCTTGACCCCTCCTATGCCCGTAAGCTGGGCGTCGCCCTGGACGAGCTGCTGATCAGCCAGCCCGACGCTGGCGAGCAGGCCCTGGAAATCGCCGACACCCTGGTACGCTCCGGCGCCGTGGACGTTCTGGTGGTGGATTCGGTGGCCGCATTGGTGCCCCGCGCCGAGCTGGAAGGCGAGATGGGCGACAACCATATGGGCCTGCACGCCCGCCTGATGAGCCAGGCGCTGCGCAAGCTGACCGGTTCGGTATCCAAGTCCAAAACCATCGTCATCTTCATCAACCAGATCCGCATGAAGATCGGCGTGATGTTCGGCAATCCCGAGACCACCACCGGCGGCAACGCGCTCAAGTTCTACGCCTCGGTGCGCATGGAGATCCGCCGGGTCGGCGCCATCAAGGACAGGGACGAGGTCGTGGGCAACCAGACCCGCGTCAAGGTGGTGAAGAACAAGCTGGCTCCGCCGTTCAAGGTGGTGGACTTCGACATCATGTATGGCGAAGGCATCTCCAAGATGGGCGAGCTCATCGATCTGGGCGTCAAGGCCAATGTGGTGGAGAAATCGGGGGCCTGGTTCTCCTACAACTCCACCCGCATCGGCCAGGGCCGCGAGAACGCCAAGCAGTTCCTGCGCGACAATCCGGCCATGGCCGCCGAGATCGAAGGCGCCATCCGCCAGAATGCCGGCCTCATCTCCGAGGCCCTGGCCGCCGGTCCCGGCGACCTGGACGGCACGCCGGTCGAGGAATAACCCTCGCGGGTGCGAAAACCACAGGGCCACCCGCGGCAATGCGGGTGGCCCGAGTGCTGAGAGCACTTTTGTCAGGCAATTAGACCATCGCGCGTCAAACATGACGCACGATGGTCTGTTTGATGTTTGTCCCTCTGCCTTACGCCAAATCTCGATAAGCAGGACTCATCGGGATTTGGATAGGCCCAAGGGGCCGCGCGCCTTATGGCGCGGAAGGTAAAGGCGCGCAGCGCCTGTCCGCCGAATGAGGGCGATCCCGGTGATCGGTTCCGATCACCGGGATTTGATATTAGCCCGGCCTTCCGGCCGCTTGGCCGCCGCCTTCAATGGCGGCTAATCGCGGTGTGCGCCAGATTTGACGTTCATCGCTCTAGATCCGTCGGTCCAGCGCCCAACCTCCTACAACTTTGCGATATGTTCGCCCAACGGGTCCAAACTGGTTGCTGTGGCCAGTTTGCCATGGGCTTCCATGGCTGCGGTACGATAGGCCCGATACGCATTGAGATTATCATCGGTGAAACAAGCCACATATTCGGCAACCTCTTGAGGCACGGTGCCATAGGCAACGGCCATGCCCGAGGGTGTGCGGGTCAGGACCTGGGTGGTCAACCCGCTCGACCTGCGAATATGATTGATGGCATCCACGAGGCCGCAATTAATCACATCGTGGAAAATATAAACGGCATCCTCTGCGGCCACCGTCCTGCACGCGCTAAAATCAACGATTACAGCCTCATTACTGTGGATGGCATCGATAAGGAAAAGATCCACCTTCCCACCCAGATGTCTGACGGCCATGAGTTCAACATCCCCTGGGGAGAATCCTGCTTCAGCTTTGATATTAAGCCCACACGCCCGGGCAATCCGGTTGGTAAGGGCGTTACCGTCCTGATTAGGATCAATGGAGACGATACGCGCGTGCGGAAAAATCATGCCCAAAGCAATCGTGCTCCACCCAAGAGCATTACCAATCACCAGAATATTCTTGGGCGACAACATGGCACCCAAGGGCTCCATGAACATCAGCTCCTGCAAGGCAAGCCCCATAACGCCCACGATCGTCTTGTCAGGATTGATAAAGCAAGTGAAGTGAGCATCCGGAAAACCGCCGAAATGCGCTGGTGAATAACCGGTCAGCGGCATCAGTCCCTGGTCCTTATATGCCTTCATCAACCGGGGCAGAATGGACATATCAACCTCACTCACTCGAACATCGCGAAAGCCAAAAAGGCGGGATCCGTCATGGCCTGTCAATCTGGAAAAGAACCTGGCCCAGAAGACGGTATTCGTCTTTTCTGGCACTGGATCTACGCCAGGCCAAACCCAAGAGACGAGAACCGCCCATGGCCAGGGGGCGGGTCACCAGATCTGTTCCGGCCAGAATCCCGGCCTCGACCGCAAGACGTGGCAACAAGGTGACCCCCATGCCCGAGGCCACCATCTGCACCAGGGTGCCAAGACTGGTACCCATCACGCCCTCTCCCCTCCTGGGGGCAGGCAGGGAACAGGCAGCCAGAGCATGCTCGCGCAAGCAATGCCCCTCTTCCAGCAGCAACAGATCCACCTGGGCCAGATCGGCGCCGCTTACCATCTCACGCTCGGCCAGGGGATGGGTGGGTGGACAGGCCAGAACGAAAGGATCCGTCGCCAGGGCCGCCATCTCCATCTCGGGCGCATCATAGGGAAGCGCCAGAACGGCGGCGTCGAGTTCGCCAGCGACCAGCCGATCCAAGAGCCGCGCGGTAAGATCCTCGCGCAGTTCCAGCCTGAGATCGGGATACTGGGCGCGCAGACCGGACAGGGCGCGGGGCAGCAGGAAGGGAGCGATGGTGGGAATGACCCCCAACCGCAAACGCCCACAGAGTGGTTTGCCATGTGCCCGTGCCAGATCGGCCAAATCCTCTGCACCGCGCAGAAGGTCACGGGCACGGGCCACCACCTCTTCGCCCAAGGGCGTCATCAGCACCTTGCGCTTGGTCCGCTCCACCAAAGTGGCGCCCAACAGGCTTTCCAGTTCCTGCAAACCAGCCGACAAAGTGCTTTGGGTCGCAAAGCAGGCCTCGGCGGCCCGACCGAAATGGCGATGCTCGGCCAGAGCCACCAGATAGCGCAATTGCCGCAAGGTGGGCAGATGGGCCGCCATCAGGAAGGACCTCTTTGATGCAACACGGGCATCAATTCAAAATAGGGACGGATGATGGGCGAGCGTGAGGATTCGAAGGCCTCGAACGGACCATCGAAGGACACGCGGCCCTGATGCAGCATCACCACTCTGGGCCGCAACCGGCAGAGCAGATCCTTGTCATGGGTGACCACGATGGTGGTGCGCGCCCGCCCATCGCGGTCATCCACATGAGTGGATTGCAGCAGGTCCTGAATCTGCGAGGCGGTTACGGGGTCGAGACCGGTGGTCGGCTCGTCGAAGAACAGGCAACGCGGCTCCATGGCCAGGGCGCGGGCGATGGCGATGCGCTTGGCCATGCCACCCGAAAGGGCTTCCACCCGCTCGGCCAGAAAATCCGGCGAGGAGGGCAGGCCCACCGCCGCCAGCACCCGGCCAGCCGTGGCCGCGATCGCGTCTTCGCTTTGATGGCCGATTTCTTCCAGCCACAAGCCGATATTGTCGAGAACCGTGCCGGAGAACAGGGCGTTGCGCTGAAACACCACGCCCCAATGCACATGGATATCGGCCATGCGGTCAGCGTCCAGGGCGGCAAGGTCGAGCAAGGTTCCGTCGCCACGGTCAGGATCGGCGACCAGGACCCGACCGGAATCGGGCTGCATCAGGCCAAGAATATGATTGAGCAACACGCTCTTGCCGCACCCCGATCCCCCCACCACGGCGATGAAAGCCCCGGCGGTGATTTCGAGATCCACGCCACACAGCACCTCGTGCCCGTCGAAGGCCTTGGTCAGGCCCTCGATCCGAATCTCCAGGGGGGATGCGCAGGCGTCACTCATGAAAAACAGGATAGACCGCCGGGCCTGAAACGGCAAACGGCCACCCCTTCGCAGGAGTGGCCGTCGCAAAACCAGGACCTGAAGGGAATTACTTCTTCAGGTAATCGCGGATGAGAACCTCGGCGATCTGCACGGCGTTCAAGGCCGCGCCCTTACGCAGGTTGTCGGCCACGCACCAGAAGTTCAGGCCGTTCTTGACCGTCGGGTCCTTGCGGATGCGGCTGATATAGACCGGGTCTTCGCCGGTGGTGTCGAGCGGCGTGATATAGCCGCCCGGCTCGCGGGTATCCATCACCACCACGCCCTCGGCCTCGCGCAGGGCCTTGGTGGCCTCGGCCACGCTGACGGGGCGCTCGAATTCCACATTGATGGATTCCGAATGGCTGACGAAGACCGGCACGCGCACGCAAGTCGCGGTCACCGAGATATCGGGATCGAGGATCTTGGCGGTCTCCACCACCATCTTCCACTCTTCCTTGGTCGAGCCGTCATCCATGAAGACGTCGATCTGAGGAATCAGGTTGAAGGCGATCTGCTTGGGAAACTTCTGCGGCTTGATGGCGTCATGGACCAGAATGCCCTTTGTCTGGTCGTAAAGTTCGTCCATGCCTTCCTTACCGGCGCCCGACACCGACTGGTAGGTGGAGACGACCACGCGCTTGATCTTGCCCAGCTTGTGCAGCGGCTTCAACGCAACCACCATCTGAATGGTGGAGCAATTGGGATTGGCGATGATGCCGCGCTTCTTGTACTGGGCGATGGCTTCCGGGTTGACCTCGGGCACCACCAGGGGCACGTCGGGCTCCATGCGGAAGTGCGAGGTATTGTCAATCACCACACAGCCAGCGGCGGCGGCGCGCGGGCTGTGCAGGGCGGAGACCTTGGCGCCCGGCGACGACAAGGCGATATCGCAGCCCTTGAAGTCGAACGTGGCCAGATCCTTGCACTTCAGTACCTTGTCCCCGAAGGAGACCTCACGGCCCACCGAGCGCTCGCTGGCCAGGGCGACGACCTCATCGGCAGGGAACTTGCGATCCGCCAGAATTTGCAGCATCGCCCGGCCCACATTGCCCGTAGCGCCGATCACAGCAACCTTGTAACCCATCTTCTCTTCTCCGTGTCTCCAGGAGCCCCTGCAATCCCTGGCGCTTTTTCGCATGCGAAAAGGCCCGCGGGAAACTTGCCGCGGGCCTTTTTCGTACGATCGTGACGAACCGGCCCGCTCAAGCGGTCTTGGTGGTGCCGGTTTTAGTAGTGACGAAGGCCGCCGCCGGGGCGAAACCCCGGGCGTGGGAACCGTTTGCCTTGGACAAGCAGACGAACATCACGTCCTCCATCGGAAGGCGTAGCATTAACGGAAGCCGTTGCGCCGCGCAAGGGGAAAGGGGTGGGGAGCCTCAGCTCCCCTTGATGCCCGAGCATACCCGCGAGATGAAGGCGTCGATATCGTCGTTCATGCTGACCGTACGGCTGGCCAAATCACCGGCAGCGATCAGCACCTGACCGGCGGCGTCGGTGGCGGTGCCCGCCGTCGACGCCACTTCGCCGATAGTGTCGGCCACGGTCTGCACGTCGGCGGCGACGGTGCGGATGGACCGACTCATTTCGGCCACCGCCGCGCTTTGCTGCTCGGTCGTGGCGGCAATGCCGGTGGCGTTGTCGTTGATCTCGCGGATCTTGCCCGCAATATTGCGCACCGCATCCACGGCCTGGCCGGTTGCCTGACGCATGCCGTTGATCTGGCTGGAAATTTCGTCGGTGGCCCGCGCCGTCTGGTTGGCCAGATGCTTGACCTCGTTGGCCACCACGGCGAAGCCCTTGCCCGCCTCGCCCGCCCGAGCCGCCTCGATAGTGGCGTTGAGCGCCAGAAGATTGGTCTGGGCGGCGATCTCGGTGATCAGGCTGACCACTTCGCCGATCTTCTGGGCCGCCACATTGAGACCGTTGATGGCCTCGTCGGTCTCGGTGGCGACGCGCACCGTCTCCTGGGCCATGCGGGCCGATTCCTGGATGCGCGAAGCCACGTCGCGGATACCCGACGACACCTGCTCGGCGGCGGCGGCCACGGATTCCACATGGGAATAGGCGTCCTCGGCCGCACCGGCGACGCGGGTGGATTGTTCGCTGGTCTGGGACGCGATATCGGACATCTGCTGGGCGGTGGCTTCCAGTTCCGTGGCGGTGGAGGCCACGACCTGGGTCACATGCTTGATGGTGTTGCCCACGCCGGTGGCCTCGGCGCTGAAGGCCTGGGCACGCTTTTCCATTTCGCTCAGCGCCTGGTTGATCAGGCGGGCGTGGTCGGCGAATTCGCCCACCAGGCCATCGGTGAGGATGTGGCGGAAATAACGCCCTTCCGAGGTCAGCGTCATGGCAGCGTCAGCCTCCTTGGTGAAGGCCTCGGTCAAATCGAGAAGGCGGTTGACCGCTTTGTCCAGCTGGCCGAGGACACCGCCTTCAGTGATCCCCACCACACGCACGTCCAGACGCCCGGCCCCGGCCTCGGCCAGAATGGTGCAAGCCCGGTGGATGGAGGCCCGCGCGCGGTTGAGATAGAACAGCGCAGCCAGTGCCCCCAAGGCAGCCAGCCCGATGGCCCCGGCATCGAGCAGGGTCCCTCGGCTGAGCGCGATTACCGCGCCGATGCCGCACAGCACCGCCGACAGGACGGCGGCGGCCAAGGCCCTAGAGAGAGAAGACGAATTCATCGTAGGGCACTCCCGCGCCTTGCAGTTTGGCGACAACGGCCTGGAAGGCGGCTTCCATGCCCACCTTGCGGTCGGAATGACCATTTTCGATGGCCAGCAGATCCTTATAGAGAGCCTCGGCCTTCTCCACCGCGTCGCGCCGGGGGACACGGCGGTTGGAATGATAACTGACGATCTTGCCCGACTTGTCGAAGGTGGGCGTCACATGGGCCAGAACCCAATAATGATCGCCGTTCTTGGAACGGTTCTTCACATAGGCGAAGATTTCCTTGCCAGCCTCGATGGTGTCCCACAACAGTTTGAAGACGCAGCGCGGCATATCCGGATGACGGATGATGCTGTGCGGCTGATTAAGGATCTCGGCCTCGGAAAAGCCAGCCATCCGCAGAAAGACCTCATTGGCGTAGATGATCCGCCCTTTGGTATCGGTCTTGCTGACAATGATTTCATCCGCGCCGAACATACGCTCGACCCCGGACAAGTAAACACCAGGACGCGACATGACATTTCCCCACTTCGTCAGAGCGCCGGGCAGCTACCCGCATCATGGACGTCCCGACCCAACACCCCGGAACAATCCTGTACGGATATTACCCCAAATCAGTTTAGATACTATGAATAAGAATGTGTCAAAAGCATGGACAAGAATATGTCGAAATGTAACGCCATGCAGGGTTGCATAGGCAGCGATCCTTACAGATTCTTGACATTGGAAACCGCTCCTTCCCCTTCCATACTCGCCACCCCACCCAAATACCATTGAATGCCAGTGCGGCCTAAACTCTGGAGGGAGCGGGAAATCGCCCACCATCCCCACCCATTCGGGTGTTTTATTTAAAATAATTCAAACTTTAGAACCCGCCACGCCCGTCGCTTTTCCTTTGCGTCCTGGCGCCACATCCCTATGCTCGCGCCGCCTGCGTCCCCCCCAAGAGAGCCGGGAATGAACTACCGCCACGCCTTCCATGCCGGAAACTTCGCCGATGTGATGAAGCACGCCGTCCTGGCCCTGGTCATCGCCAGCCTGAAGCGCAAGGACACACCGTTCTTCGCTCTCGACACCCATGCGGGGATCGGCGCCTATGATCTGGAAGCCCCCCAGGCCGACAAGACTGGCGAATACCTGAACGGCATCGCCCGCGTTCTTGACGCCGACCAGCCGCCAGCCGATCTGGAACCCTATCTGGCCGTGGTGCGCGGGTGGAATTCGGGCGGATCGCTCCGTCGCTATCCCGGCTCGCCGGAACTGGTCCGCGGCCTGATGCGCCCCCAGGACCGCATGGCCCTGGTGGAACTGCATCCCGAGGATGTGGAGACATTGCGCGCCCGCTTTCACGGCGACCGCCGGGTGGGGGTCCACCATCTGGACGGCTATACCGCCGCCAAGGGATTGCTGCCTCCCCTCGAGCGCCGGGGGCTGGTGCTGATGGACCCGCCCTTCGAGGTCAAGAACGAGTTCGACCGCCTGCTGGCAGCATTGCGCCGCACACGCAAGCTGTGGCCCACCGGCATCATTCTCGCCTGGTATCCCATCAAGGGACGCGAGCCGGTGGATGGCTTTCTTCAGGCCGTCGCCGATGATGGAGGGCCGGAATCCCTGGCCGCCGAATTGCTGCTGCGGCCGGCACAGGACCCGTTCAAGCTGAACGGCAGCGGCCTGCTGATCATCAATCCGCCCTGGCAATTGCGGGAAAGCCTCGAACGGCTGCTGCCCTGGCTGGCCTCCATCATGGCGCCCGCGACCGGATTCTCGACCGTCCGGCAGGTGATCGCCGAGAAGACCCTCGGGTAACCCCCCGATATTGCAGTGCAGAACTGCAACACTTCGAAAGAATCAAATCCGCGGTCGCTTCGGGGGCTTCCCCCCGGGCTGCCGCGCACTTATATCTTACCGAAGCGATACACCTTCTCCCGTTTCGGCCATGACATCCGCGAGATCCGCCCTGTTTGCCATTCTGGCGCTGCCCTTGTGGGCGGTGGGATCGGCGGATTCGGCGGAATTGTCCCCGACCGCGCGGCTGGTTCCCGGCGGCGGCGGCGCGCGTGCCGAGACGCCGGTCTTCGGTCTGGGCGAGACTCAATTGCCCCTGGCCTCATCGGGCAAGCTGTCGGTGGGAACCCTGTCGGGTCCGTCCGCGGGCCTGTCCGGTCATCCGCTGGCCTTCGGCCTGCCGGGAAGTCCGCTGGCGGTGGGCGGCTATGTGGCCTATGGCGGCGCGTCATCCCAGTTGTCCTCGTCGCTACGCAGCGACGGCCTTTCCAGAGGCGCCAATCTGGCGGCCTCATGGGGCGGCGGAGTGCTGGGCAACGACAGCCGGGCGGCCCTCGCCCTGGGGGTGAGCCGCATCAGCCCCAATACCCAGCAGCCCTCCCTGACCCTGGCCGATCCCTATCGCGCCGGAACCGGCACCGAAATCAACATGTCGCTCAGCCTGATCCATCAGGTCAGCCCGTCCTTCAGCGTCGGCGGCATGGCCGGAGCCAACCGCAGCAACGGCACCGAATCCTCTGGAACCGGCCTGTCGCTCGGCGCGGGTCTGGGCTACCGATTCTAATCGCGCCCGGTCACGCCGCATTCGGCGATGGTTTTGCCCAATTCCTTGCAGATGAGCTTGGCCCCGGCATCGTCCTTGGCTCCGGCGAACAGGCGCACGAACTTGCCCTTCCCCTTGAGATCGACGGATTTCATGACCGGCTCGGATGCCTTGAGAGTGCCCGAACGCTCGGCCAGGATGCCCCAACCCTTTTTGGCCCAGGCTTCCGTCTTGTAAGACGCCAGATAGACCAGCTTGCGTGGGGCCTCGGGCGGCGGAGGCGGAGCCGCCACCGGAGCGGGAACGGGCGCAACCGCCATGGGCGGAGCGGCCGGTTCCGCCATCATGGGCGCCGGATTGGCGGCCAGCTTCTCGCCTCGCTCCAGCCGCAAGATCCAAGCGCCATAGCGGGTCA